>JBFHWZ010000001.1:0-46365 GCA_041599235.1 Candidatus Woesearchaeota archaeon
GCATGAAAAAACAATTGTGATGAATTTACTTGGCTGGAAGCTTGGCTGGCTCGGCACCTACATCATATTTGCATTGGTATTCTCACTGGTATTAAGAAAACTGATGAAAGTGTATTAAGCAGCATACATTTTTTCATAAATCTGTTCTAATTCTGCATCCCATGGTTCATTAAGCACTTTTCTGATTGCTTTTTCTTCGCCCAGGAGTGTTTTTGGCTTGAGATGAGTCATTAACAAATGGAGCATTTCGTGGGTATGGGTTTGTGAAAACAAGTTCACAAACTGCGGAAAGTTATATGCTTCTTTCCATAAGCGTTGAATATTAACATGGATAGTGGTGCCTTCGGTGAAAGCATAGTCACTATCTTTGATTAGTTTGAGTCGTCTCTGTTGCTTCTTCACTGTAAAACCCCTTCTATACAATACCAAGATGAAGTGTTTAATATATCTTATGGAACATATATTTTTCTATATAGTAAATAATCTTAAGCTCCAGAAGAAATCCGATTTTGCCTCCAGAAGGCTTATAAAGCCCAAAATCAAGGGTTTCCATGTGCAACCAAGGAGGTATAGCAATCCTGAGATTCATATTTAAAGACAAAAGTATTTAAATACTTCCTCCTTTTAAGCTTTAAATAGTATCTATTGGGGGTGGCCATATGGCTAAACGTAAAAAGGCAAAAAAGGCCGCAAAAAAAGTTAAGAAAAAGGCACCTGCCGCAAAAAGCACTAGAGAAATCAAAGTAGTTAATATTGTTGTTTCTGCAAGTCTTGGTCATGACATTCCTTTGGAAAAAATGGCTGCAACACTCAGCAATACTGAGTACAATCCAGAACAATTTCCAGGACTGGTCATCAGAATCAAGGAACCAAAGACCAGCGCACTTATTTTCAGCAGCGGCAAAATCGTCTGCACCGGTGCGCGTACCTTGGATGAGGTTCATGAAAGCATCCGTAAAATCATCAAAAGTCTTGAAAAAATCAATGTTAAGATCAAAAAGGAGCCAGAGATTAATGTCCAGAACATAGTGGCATCAGGCAGTGTTGGTATGGCACTGAACCTGAACGTGCTGGCTATGAAGCTTGACAACACTGAGTACGAGCCAGAGCAGTTCCCTGGCTTGGTGTACAAGCTGCCTGAGCACAAGGCAACCTTCCTGTTGTTCTCCAACGGCAAAGTTGTTTGCACAGGAACCAAAAGCTCAGATGAAGTAAACCGTGCGCTTGACAAGCTTATTGAGAACTTAAAGAAAGTCAAGCAAAAATAAGGGAGCACTGGACATTTGCGCGTAAAAGATACTAAATAGCTTAAGCCATATAAAAAAAGATGGAAACCCAACAATTGCTGGCAAAACTGCAGGAATTTATAGAGAAATACTATTATGCAGAGCTCCTTGAAAGCTCCAGAAAAGGCATCAAGTTCTTAGTTATTGATTTCCAGCACCTGAGCCAGTTTGATCCTGAATTTGCAGAACTGCTGCTTGACCAGCCCGATGAGTCCCTAAGAGCAATTGAGCTGGCTATTGAGCAGTTTGACCTTAAAGAAAAACATATTACCGTGCGCGTAAAGAACCTGCCTAAAACAAGTGCTATTATGGTGCGGAATGTGCGCAGTAAGCACCTGACCAAGTTTGTGATGATTGAAGGTGTGGTCAGGCAAAAGAGCGATGTGCGGCCGCAGGTCACCTCCGCACGGTTTGAATGCCCCAGCTGCGGCAATACCTTAAACACCCTGCAATTAGACAACAAATTCAAAGAGCCTTCTCGCTGTTCATGCGGCAGAAAAGGTAAGTTCCGGTTGTTAAGCAAGGAGCTGTGCGATGCGCAAGGTTTGGTCTTAGAGGAAATTCCTGAGCAGCTTGAAGGTGGCGAGCAACCCAAGCGCATTAATGCCTTTTTGAAAAACGATTTGGTAAGCCCCTTAAGTGAAAGAAAAACCAACCCCGGAAGCAGGGTGCTTATCTGCGGCGTTATCAAAGAAGTACCCATCATAACCCGACAAGGAACCCAAAGCACGCGTTTTGATCTCTTATTTGAAGCTAACTATGTTGAGTCTATTGAAGAGGATTTTAGTGATATTGCAATTGATGATAAAGAAATGCAGCAGATCATTGCCTTAAGCAAAGATCCGCAGCGCATGCAGAAACTTGTTGAAAGCATCGCACCAAGCATTTATGGCCATGACAAAATAAAAGAAGCACTGCTGTGCCAGATTGCAGGCGGTGTCCGCAAGAAACGCGATGATGGAGTCATTACACGCGGTGACATGCACGTGCTGCTGGTAGGTGATCCTGGAGCAGCAAAAAGCCAGATGCTCAAACGTATTAATGTTGTTGCCCCTAAAGCGCGTTATGTTACAGGTAAAGGCGCTACGGGCACTGGTTTGTCAGCTGCAGTGGTTAAAGATGAGTTCTTGCAGGGCTGGAGCCTTGAAGCAGGGGCCTTAGTATTGGCAAATAAGGGCATTTGTATGATTGACGAGCTTGACAAGATGAGCAAAGAAGACACCTGGGCCATGCATGAAGCACTTGAGCAGCAAACAGTGACTATTAACAAAGCAAATATTCAAGCATCTTTGCACTGTGAGACCACTGTGCTTGCAGCAGCTAATCCAAAATTCGGCCGTTTTGACCCGTATGACACTGTTGCAAACCAGATTGACCTGCCGCCAACACTTATCAATCGTTTTGACCTTATTTTCCCTATCAAGGACCTGCCTGATGCAGGCAAAGATGAAAAAATGGCACAGTTCATTCTTGCATTACATAAGAATAATGTTGAAACTCCTCCTGTTGAAACACGCCTTTTGCGCAAGTACCTTGCGTATGCAAAACAAAATATCATGCCGCAATTAACAGATGCTGCAATTGCTGAACTTCAGCGGTATTACCTGCAGATGCGCTCGTCAGCGAGCGGCGCTGGTGTCAAGGCAATACCCATCAGTGCTCGACAGCTTGAGGGTCTGGTACGATTGGCAGAAGCCTGCGCACGATTGCGCTTAAGTGCTGAAGTCACCAAGCAAGATGCACTGGATGCCATTGAGTTAATGGATTACTGCTTGCGGCAAGTTGCCTTTGATGAAGAAACAGGCACCATTGACATTGACCGCATTGCAACCGCTATTCCTGCGTCGCAACGAAACAAGATTCTCCTTGTCAAGGAAGTCATTGGTGACTTAGAGAATAAATTAGGCAAGACCATTCCGCTTGAAGATGTCACTAAAGGCTGTGTTGACAAAGGCATGTCAGAAAGCGAAGTTGAAGAGATTCTGCAAAAGCTCAAGCGTGCTGGCGATGTGTACGAACCACGACCAGGATTTATCACCAAGCTTTAAGCTTCTATATCCGGCGTTGCTGCTTGCGCTGCACTGATGCGTGATAAGGCATTGCAGCTTTGGGCTAAGTACTTGTTCACAATAAGCGAACAACTGCTGAAATCACTGAGTTCTGATGCAAATTCTAGATAGCAGCGGTCTTTGGTTGGTTCTTCAAGCACATTTTGACATATGTTTGCATTGCGGCTGCCAATGGCAACTTCTGCATAGCAGGCATCTGCATACCTTGTTCTGCCAAGGCTTGTGCAAATAGCTATTGCTGTTTGCGGGTCAGTTGCGCTTAGTTGTGCTGCTTGTTGTACAAGCTGATCAGGTGTTTTTTCCCGCTGCACGCAGTCTTCAGCACAGCTGGTTTTGGTTTCTCCTGCTTCGCAAATCAAGTTACCACAGCAGGGCTTAATAGCTACGTGTGTGCATTTGCCTTTGACACAGCTGTCTTGCGTGCATGCATTTAGATCGTCACAATCTGTTGGGCAGTCCAGAGCTGCTGGTTTAAGTTCAGGGGTTGCTCCTAGCACGGGCTGTGCTTGAGTGGGCTCTACAATGGCAAAGTTCAGTTTAGCTTGTGCTGTTTTGCCGTCATAGGTTGCGATTGTGGTGAGTGTGTACTGGCCAGGGTTGAGCGTGGATGGCAGAGGAATTTGTGTTTGCGTGCTTAATGCTTGAGCTACAGTTACTGTTTCTTGACGTTGTGCAACCTGCTGGTTAGCAGCATCAACAATGGTATGCTGCAATTGCACAGTCACGCGAGCTTCTTGGTCACTGGAAAGCTGTTTGAGAAACGTAAATCGGTCTCCTGCAGCAAGTTGTGTTTGTGTTGCTTGCAAGCTCAGCTCAACATATTTTGGCTCTGGAGCAGTAAACGTAAGAATCGCTATGCCTATGAGCACTAACACGAGAATGCCTGCGCCAATCAAGGCAAGCGTTTTTGCTGAAATAACTTTTCGCTGACCTGTTTGCAAGGCCTGGTCTACCTGACGCGGATCATATCCTGCTTGGATAAGTTGTGTGCGTATGGTGCCTGCATCATAGCCTGCAGCGCGCAAGCGGCTGATATAATCAATAATTGACTGTTCCACCATCTTTTTACGTATTTTTGTGTTCCTTCATATTTAAATCTTTACTTGAGTATACAAAAGTATTTAAGCTGGGTTTTGCATGACTCCTGTGGGGGACAATGGCTGATATCAAACGTCAAGTAGCTATGAAAGTGCGGCTCGCTGAGCTTGCTTCAGGCACGTATATTCAGGAGTCAGGGCTGCGGCCAAATTACATTCTAACAAAAGATAATAAGAAGATTTCCCGGGTGAATGTCATGGGCGTCGTGGTCTCGCTCGGTGCATTTCCTGGAGCACAAAGTTTTGTTCTTGATGATGGCAGTGCAAAAATAACTGTGCGCGCGTTTGAAGAAAATCCTGCTTTTGCAGTTGACCTTGGTGTGCCGGTCTTGGTGGTTGGCAGGCCGCGTGCATACAATAATGAGATCTATGTGCTGCCTGAAATCGTGAAGCCCATAACTGATCAAAACTGGATTCAGGTGCGCAAGCTTGAGTTGGGCTCGCCAGAAGAAGCAGTGCCTGCTGTTGTTGAAGAAACAGTCCACGAGCAAAGCGCGACTGATGAGGTCTACAGCTTGATTAAGCAGTTGGATGCTGGCACTGGCGTGCTTATTGATGATGTTATTGCTAAAATTGCTGGCGCAGAGCAGGCTATTCAGGGCTTGCTCAGCAGAGGGGATGTGTTTGAAGTAAGCCCAGGCAGGGTGAAAGTGCTTGATTAGAATAAGATCGGTGTCACAAATACTTCTAACAATGCTGCAACAAAAAGTATGAAGACTGCTATAAGAATCAAGTCTGAGCTGTCCAAAAGTATGCGCTCAAAATTTTTTGTTGCAAAATCATGCTTTATGACTGCAACTGACAATATGCCGCCAGCAAGTCCGGCAACAAAGTATGCGGCGATTTCAGGAATGCCGTGTATGGCATAGCGTAAGATGCCTAGTCCTGTTGCATAAAAATAAGCACCGACTTTTTGAAAGCCAACTGCTGATGCGTACTGGGCAAGGTGTGTTCTGACAAAGTTGCCAGCAGCTGCTCCTATCACTGACGCGTTCCAGGACAGGATGAATATGGCGCCACTGCCGTAAATAAAGCTAAACAGGATGCAAAAGATCATCACCTTGACATTGTTGAGGAAAATTTTGTTCAGTAGGCTCAGCTGTGCCACAGAGCCAGTAACCTGCTGGTTGAGGCTGGCGATGGTTTGTGTTTGAACGCGAAATAAGCTATTGGACAGTTGTGATGGCAGCACAACATACCAGAATGCAAAGGCTACGGTCAGCCCAATAAATAGCATAAGAAAGAACATGATTGCCTTGCTGTGCTCCTTGAGCAGCGACCGTTCTGACGGCAAAAATAAGTCTTTTTCTTCCTCTGCCTTGATGGTTGCATAAAACATTGGCAATGCTGCCATAACGGTGAGAAACACCATGACTAAACTAGCATATTCTTCAAAGATCCACAAACTCAAAAACAGCGCAATACTGCCGTAAAAAAAACCAATAATCAGTACGTGCCAAGAGTGTTTAACTGGTTTGAATGGATTGAATATTGATTCAAGCACCATGCATGCTGAAGCCCCTTCATGCCTATAAATAGTTTTTGTTTGAAAACAAATACTTTTATAAACACGCGCCTGCTTTTTACACGTATGGGGTATGAAGCATTATTGAAGCGAGCACGGGAAAAACTGCCCGAGAGCGTGTTTGAGAAAGAGCGCTTTGAGATTCCTAAAGTGCGCGGGCACATTGAAGGCGCTAAAACAGTCATAAGTAACTTTTCTCAGATAGCTAGCATACTCCGCCGCCCTATTGACCATTTGCTCAAGTTCATTCTCCGCGAATTGGCAACACCAGGCGAAATCAGAAAGTCTGGATTGTTGGTTTTGAAAAGCAAAGTTGCTGCATCGCGGATAAATGAAAAAATACGGCAGTATGCGCACACCTTTGTGTTGTGTCCCGACTGCGGCAAGCCCGACACTGAAATCAAAAAAGAAGGCGACTTTAGTTTTTTGAAGTGCAGTGCCTGCGGTGCAAAGCATCCAGTCAAGAGCAAGATCTAATGATAGTTAAAGTACATAAAAAAGAAGGGCGGACCCTAGTGTCAGTAGTTGATTCAGAACTGCTCGGCAAAAAATTTGAAGAAGGTGACCGGCAGCTTGACCTCACCAGCGAATTCTATAAGGGCGAAGAAATGGATGAAGCGCATGCTGGCGATATCATCAGGAATGCTGATATGGTGCACTTGGTCGGCAAACAAGCCATCAAGCTAGGCATTGCAGAAGATGTTATTGAAGAAGGGCATGTTATGATGGTGCAGGGCATTCCGCACGCGCAGGGATTGGTCATTACTGATTAACCAAACCACGCCCCTAAGCCTGTTTGTTTTTCTTTTTCTTTGCCAAAGACACCTTCGATGCGCTCTTGCAATAAATCAATGGATTGTTTAAGATAATCACTTACATTATATTTCTTTGCAAGGCTGATGGTTGGCTCAAGATACTTAATGACTGACCCTTCTGAAATAGTAAACACTATTTTTCCTTTGCACTTGAGGCATTTACCCACCAAGGGCGGCCTGCGGTATTTTTCATTGCAGTGCACGCAGCGGAACTCCTGCATGGAAAATTTGCGCAGGTTTCCTTTAGTGTCACGAATAAAGTGTTTTTCAATAACCAAGCGCGCTACGTCAGTTGTGTCAACTGCCCTTATTTTTTCTGCAAGCACCATCTGGCCTGCTAGTTTTTCTTGCATACTAGGTAGTGTTTTGTATGATGAGCAGAGTGCTGCATTGTTGAAGTTGCTGGTCTCGTGCGTATACTTCATGCCTTCGTATTGCTCAGGAGTCTCAAGCACTTTTTTGAGCTGTTGGATGGGAACATCCCAGGGCATTTTGTATTCAAGCGCTGCTTCGTATAATGCCAGGGGGTAGTTGCCAACACGATCGAGGTCAAAAACCATGTCATCAACCTCTGTTGGAATGATGACTGACGTGAGTACCAGTGGAGCGTCCATGGTTGACCCTCTGCTTGCTGGAAGGTAGCGCTTTGAAAAATTAAGAAAGGCATCGAGGAGTAGAGAAACACTTGATTCATCTCCATCACAGTCTCGCCGTGTTGCTGCATGCAGGTACGGGTGTGCAAAAAAGCCCTGCGTTTTGCTAAAACCGATGAGGCGGCCTACAATGGCTGCGCTCGTGTGCGGTGCAAGGCATAACAGCAGTGTGCCGACAAGGTCATCTGCTGTTTTAACATTGTAAAACGGTTGAAGATTGTAGAAACTAACTAGCAAATCATCAACAAACTGTGCTGCCTTAATCAGCACTGTTGCTGCCCCCTCGTCAGGGCTGTCAGGGCATTGGGGAAGCACAATGTCTTGCGGTTTGATTTCCAATACTTGGTCGGCTTTTTCCAGTGGCTTGCCTTTGATGTCAGTATCATATCCCAGGCTTTTGAGTTTTGCAACACTGGTTCCTATTTCACGCGGCTTAAAGTGCGTCATGGGGAGTTGGGTCATGTCATAGCGTATAGTGCCGTCTTTGTTAACGTGAACGTGGTGCTTTGCTCTGAGAATGCCTTTTGCAAAGTGCTCAGGCGTATGGTCAACATTGCTGGTTCCCCGCACGCCTTTGATGAGCTCGGGATAGGTCTTCATGCCAAGCTTACGCAGCGAATGCTCAAATAAGGTCTTAATGGGAATGGCTTGCCGTTGGTAGCCAACGGTTTCACCGTGCGTCTTACATGTTTTTTCAGTGCTCCAAAGCGCGCAGCCTTTGCAGTAAAAAAGCCGTTGGGTTGGTTTGCTGCAGCCAGGACATAAGGGGACAGCATGCTGCGTTTTGCACAGCGTGCATTGATACAGAGGAAACTCTGCAGTGATGCGTCCTTTTTGCATGGCATTCTGGAAGCTTCGGTATTTGCCCCCTTCTTCCCCTACTGGGAAGAGTGCGTGGGGACTGCCAGTAAGTTTGCGCATCTTTGCTTTTTCTGGCCTGCCCATGCGCGAGCCAATGAAGGTTCCGCCCTTATCGCGCATGAAAACCGGCGCTATGCTATTGAGCGCGTCAACAGTTGTTTCGCCAGTTGGTTGCTCAGGTGAGCTAAAAGCCAGCACCGTGCTTAAAATAGTTGCATGATCGCCTGCAATAACCACGTTTTCTTTGTTAACAATAGTGTGTGGAACGCCGATAAGTTCAAGTGCGCGTTTTGGTTCTGATTCCAGCAACACCACCCCTTTGGTTGTCTGGCCTTGTTCAGTGAAAAGTTTCATGCGAGCAAGCCACGTGCGTAGTTGTGCGAGCTGTTCTAAGGATAGTGTGTTCCAATAATAGGTGTACTTGGGATGTAACGGTATGTTGAGCTTGTTGCTGAGGTGCAGTGCTGTTTGTACGCTAATCTGTGCAGGATTGGTGAACACTTCACGGAGTGTTTGCACTGACACGTCAGTGAGCTCTGCTATTTTTTCATAGTCAACTGCTCCAAAGCTTTCAATGGCTTTTTTTTCAAATTCTTGAATCCACCACTCAGGACAATATCCTGCTGGAACCAGGGCGTGCGCGCGGTTAAAAAAATCTCCGTAGTTAACGAGAATATCACCCAAATAAAGTATTTCGGCAATGTTCGCATTGCTCACTTGTTCCATGGTGGTGGGCTGCAGAACGCTGCCATCAACTAATTTCACAATAGGCCCTTCAATAGTATCGCAGGCAGTAACAACCGTGCCTTTGCCGGGACGTTCAAGCTTGAGCTGTGTGCCTGTTGCAATGTAGTTTGTTGTGACTGCCATGGTTGCTGGATGCAGGGCGTAGCTCGAATAGCCGCTTGTTCGTGCGCGGCCGTATCGAAGCCTGAATCCGCCGCTTCGCAGGGGATGCGCAAGGATAGGTCTTCCTGCAACCAAGTCTTTGATGTACGTGTGGTCTGCCTGTATCTTGCTTGAGCTCGAAGCGCTTTTAGCGCCTTTTGCTTTTTCTTTTTTTTGTACTTTGATGAATTCCTCTAAAAAATCCCATTGCTCGAGATTAAACTCTTTGCCCCAGCTTCCGAGCTGCTTCCATAGTTTTGGTGCTTTAAGGGGAATGCATGATGAGTATACCAGGCAATAGCCGCTTCTGATGATGTCTGTTTCAATGCGCGGCAGGTTTTTGTAGTTTGAAACTTCAAAGCGCTCTGAGGGGTCTGCGTCGATTTCAACAGGCATGTGTTTGACTAAAAATTCAACTTCTGCGGGGCTGGGGTAATATTGAAGGTTGGTGACGCGCTCATGATAGTCTTGCAGTTCAGTGACCGCGCGCTTGACTTCTGCGTCAGTGGCGTCAAAAGCAGCATAGCCCATGAGTTTTCTGATGTAGTCTGCGATGATAACTGATACTGCTGCATTGGTTCCACCAGCATTTCTGATGGGCCCGCTATATTTCACTGAAAGATACTCCCCATTGCCGTCCATGCGTTTCTTGAAGGAAATGTCAATAAGGCCGTCTAAGGGTGCACTCACCACACCCAGCGTGCTGTAGGCAAAGCCTGTTTTGATTGCGACCAGCATGGCTTCTTTTTTGTCAGTGAATGTGCAGAATTTTTCAGTTGCAACTTCCTCTGCCACTTTAAGCGCAACGCGCCAGTCCAGCGCGCCGTATTGCTTTTCAAGTTCAATGATACGTTCAACAATGCCTGAATTTACGATTTGCGGCGCTTCAACAGAAATAAGGCCCACTACGCGCTCAGCCATGTTTTTAGCAAGGCTTATTTCGACTGTTGGTTCTGCGTCAAAACCGCACTTGCGCGCTTTGGTTGCAACAGCGTGCATTCTATTAACTTCGTGCTTGATGCTTTCAAAGTACTGTTTTACGTTGGGGCTTGCGTCCATTAGAATCTCATCATGGTTACTTGTCGGGTTTGTAGGTTAATGACCGGAACAGTGCCGGGGTCTGGTTCGTGGCCTACTTTTTCTTGAAAGTCAGTTTTGCTTTGCCAGCAGCTGCCGGCGATGATTGAGGTGCTGCGATAGTTAAGCGCAGCTGATTTGTGTATGTGCCCAGCAACAAATAAGTCTGGTTGTTCACTTATGACTAAGGGGTCACGTGTTGGGTCAGGGATGTAGAGCGTTGAGGAGTGGGTTGGTGCAAGGTGTCTGCGCTGTAGCAAATAGCGCATAATCAGGCCAACACGATCGCTTATGTGCGCGCCGCTGTCTCGTATGGACGGAACTATTTCGCCATAGTCATCAAAACTAAAGCCATGATAGGTAAGCACGGTAAAGCCTGAAAAGTCCTGCGATGCGTGGATGTTAACAACGCAAGGGTTGGTAACATGGATTATGTTGGGTAGTGTATAGAGTGCTTCTGCGTGCTTTTTTGGAAGCGGTGGCTGCGGCTCTGAAATGCGCAAAGCATCGTGATTGCCTGCACCCATAATAATGTGGACGTCTTTACGTATTTTTGAAAATAATTCTGCTGCTTTATCATATTGCTGCTTGATGTCAGTGAGTGCGAGCTCTTCTTCTTGGCCGGGATAGATGCCAACACCATCAACAACATCACCGCAAACAAACAAGTACTTTACTTTTTGCGCCATTGCTTGTTGTTCAGGGGTGCCAGCTGAGCCATTGAGCCAATCAACGAACTTGAGAAACCGGTCTTCAAGAAACTTTTTTGAGCCAACGTGCACGCAGGCAAGTACGGCTGCATAGGCTTCGTCCGGTGCTTTTTTCAGTTCGCTGGTCAGGGGAATGTCTGGATAAATGATGTTGTTGCCAAAGATAATATTATCGCCTGTGCTGCCGGTCAGCCCAATCACTTCATCCAGTGTTGTGTCTTTTGCAACGTCATATAGCTCTTTGTTTTTTTGGGTAACAATGACCCGTATTTGGCCTGAGGGATCCTCAAGCATCATGCTGACGTTCTTGTTTTTAGTGATGTGTTTGTCGACCACCAACCCGATAACAGCGACGGTCTCGCGATCTTGTTTGTGCTGCAGGCGCGCTATGGAGGTCAGGTTTTGAAGCTCTTGGCGACCTGCCAGCATTTTTTCAAGTGCTTTATAGCGCTGATTGAAGTACTTAACAAAATCTTGGACAGTGTGTTTTTTTGATTGTGGCAGATAATTGTTTACGATAAGCACTTGGCCGCGTTTTTCAAATGAATTTTGTTTGAGCACTATGGTGTTGTATGCCTGCTCAAGCTCGGTCTGGTCATTGAGCCGCTCCAAAAAGTCCGGTTTGACCACGATATTCCTGCTTAACAGTTGTGTTACAATCTCTTTTTTCTTTTGTTCGGTGTTCATAATGCTAAGGCTTCTTTAAGTGCTGAAAACATCTTGGTGTTGAGTTCGGCGTTTTGCATGAGCTGTATCTCGCGCGTTCTCCCATATCTTCCTTTTGATATGACTTTTGCCTGAATAATGCCCAGCATGTCAAACTCAGCTATGATGTCTGAAATGCGCCGTTGCGTCAGGGGCCGCAGCGCTGTTTGCTTGCAGAGCTGTTGGTACACATCATACACTTCCCCTGTAAATACGTGTTTTTGTTTGTTATTACACACGTGAAAAACGCCGTACAGTGTTAGCTGGTATTGTTTTGGTTGTGTCCTGATGATGTCAAGAACGCGGTCTTTTTCGATTTTGTGTTCTGCTGCGTCAAGATCAGCGATAGCAACAGTTTTGGTGCCTCCCCGTTCTGCAAGTTCTCCTGCAACGCGCAGCAGTTCCAGTGCTCTGCGGGCATCGCCGTGTTCGCGTGCTGCGTACGCTGCACATTTTTCAAGAAGGCCCTGTTCAAGTGCTTCAGGTTTGAATGCTTCTGCAGCGCGGTGCTCAAGTATGTTTTTGATTTGCGGCGCATTATAGGGTGGAAATACTAGTTCTTCTTCTGACATGCTGCTTTTGACGCGCGGATCAAGCTGTTCTGTGAAAAGCAAGTCGTTGCTTATACCGACAATGCTTATTTGCGCTTTCTGAAGCTCTGCATTGATTCTCGTGAGATTATATAGTAGCTCATCACCGACTTTACCAACAAGCTGGTCGATTTCGTCTAGAACCAGTAAAATAACTTGTTTGGTTGTGTCAACTGCTTTGTAAAAAATAGTGTATACTTCTTCTGTTGGCAGTCCTGTTGGTGGTATAGTTTTGTTAAATTCCCTGGCAAGCTGTGCTATGAGCCGGTATTCGGTATCTGCAACTTTTTTTAGCTTGCAGTTGACATAGACTATTTTCAGCGGCAGCTCGCGCTCTTCTGCCATTTTACGTAATTGCTCTGAGACGTATCGTGCCGTTAGTGTTTTACCTGTCCCTGTTTTTCCATAAATAAATACATTTGATGGTTTTTCACCCCGCAAGCTTGGCGCAAAAATGCTGGCAAGCTGCTGCATTTGTTCATCACGGTGAAAAATAGTGGGGGGAAAGTAGTTTGCCTGTAAGCAGTTTTTGTTCTTAAAAAGAGAGTCTTTTGTTAAGAACTTTTCAAAAAAATTTGCCATCCCCTTTTCTTCCATTGGAGTTCCAAGTGAAAGGGAGGTATTTATGTTTTATTGTGCTGGTGTGAGTGTGTCCTTGATTTCGTTTGGAAGTGGTATTATTATTATGTTTAATGATTCTTAATTATAATTAATTATATATATCAATATATATAAATTTCTATATGGAAATAAATTAAAAAGATAAAGAAAAAAGAGTTTTTAACATATTTTTAAATATATATATCACAAAACAACTTTTAAAGTGTTTTTTTGATTTTTGAGCGCCAAAACGAAAAAATACGGTTCCACACGAAATAAAGCAGTCAGGGAAAATAAATTGGTGTTTTTTGCTACTCTTGAATAGTTAAAAGAGAAACCTTTATATATCAGTTATACCTACACGATAGTAACACCCGTAAGCTAATGTAGTCATAGATATAGTGGAGGAAATACAAGGATGATCGTTGAAACTGAATTTTTAAACAAAATTAAAGATTTTGGCCTCAACAGCTACGAAGCAAAACTATGGACTGCTTTGCTCTCACGGGGTATAGCAACAGCCGGCGAGTTGTCTGATATTTCAAATGTTCCACGAAGCAGAAGTTATGATGTTCTAGAAAGCCTTGAGCGCAAGGGATTTATCATTATGAAGCTGGGCAAGCCCATTAAATATATTGCTGTTCCTCCAGAAGAAGTGCTTGACCGGGTTAAAAAAAGCATTATGGACAGTGCACAGAAGCACGCGCAAACACTTGAGGGCATAAAGAAAAGCGAAGTGCTCTCAGAACTTAACCTTCTCCACAAACAAGGTCTTGATTTAGTTGAGCCAAGCGACCTTACGGGTGCAATTAAAGGCCGCACTAACCTCTATAATCATCTTGCGGCTGCGATTAAAAACGCTGAAAAGTCAGTCAGCATATTGACTACAGAAAAAGGAGCTGCACGAAAACTCGAAGCACTTAAAACAGCTTTGCAAAAAGCAAAGGACAAAGGCGTAAAAGTGCGCATTGCAGCACCATTCGGCAAAGCATCACCTGCAGCCAAAGAACTTGGACGGTATGCACAAGTAAAAAGTGTTGGTGGTATCGACGCTCGATTCTGCGTTGTTGACAAAAAAACAGTTACCTTTATGGCATTGGAAGACAATGCAGCACACCCTAACTATGACTTTGGCGTGTGGGTTAACACAAAATTCTTAGCAACCTCATTTGAGAACCTCTTTGACAGGGTGTGGGGCTCAAAGCAGCCGAAATAAAAACATTTTTAAAGCATTGTTATTTTAATAGGTAAAAAGAGAGGTGTGATATGGTTGAAGATGCTGTTTTACGAATAACTTTAGCAGTGGTCATAGGAACTCTTGCGGCTATTGTGTACAGCTTGCGCGTGCTTGTTTTGATGGAGCGCAGGGTTGCGCGCATTGAAGACCATATCGATACCATAGCACACAAAATTCTCCGCGAAGAGCTTAAGATTGAACGAGCGTTACTGAAGAAAAAACGGTAGGATGGACACGCAGCTGCTTTCTGTTTGTAAGTCATGGAATGAACTGGTTCACCGAGAGGCATTTTCTCGTTCCCGCTTGATTACTACTATTGAAAAGTTCAACACAGAGCTTCTCAGGCAGTTTCCTGTTCCGCACTACGTTAACGCAGTGCAATTCTGTTTTTCAGAGCAGCCAGGCAGCATACGGGTGCTGCGAAGTAACTTTCTTAGAAAAATACACATACTTGCTCAAACAGTTAAAAACTCAAAACAAGAGCAAACAGAAGCAGCCAGCAGCACCATCCCGCAAGGCGCACACGTTTTTGTCCTTGATGACACAAGCACGGCTCACGTGCTGGCAGATGCGCAGCAAAACAAAAAAGCAACACTACATTCTATTTCCAAGCTCAAGATAAAAACGCGCGTACACGATCCCAAAAAGCTTCGTCAAGTACTCAAAGCGTGCGACATGGTGATTTTGGGCGCTGCAGCAGTCACGCACGACAAAGTCGTCGATGTTGCAGGCGCTGAGCTTGTTGCGCACACAGCACACGCTTTGCACGTGCCTGTTTATGTGGTTGCGTCGGTGCTCAGTATTGACACACAAAACAAGTTTCTCAGAAGTCTGCAAGAAGGAACGGACTATGAGCTTGTTGAGCCGTCTTTAATAACAGGCATTATTTCAGAAGCAGGGGTGTATGATCACCACACCTTTTTAGAATACGCACAGGCAGTGCTCAGACCTTAAGCGCTTTTTTAAGTTTGGTTATGTCTTTGGTGAGTTGTGCAATTTTTTTGGTGTTATCTTCGTGCTCAAGCAGCTCACCGCACTCAGGGCACTTATACTCGAATTCTGTTGCTTGGTCAAAGTCAAGTCGAATGCATCCCTGTGAACAAACATAGAACCGGCCAACCTCTTCTCGCGCAAGCCGTTCTTGCAGCCGTTCAAGTTTTTTCTTTTTCAGTCCGGTCATCAGGTCCTTAACGCGCTTTTGATTAAACGTCCAGTAGTAGATATACCAGCCCTTTTTCTTGTCTTTTTTGCGAATAAAAGAAACCAGGTTGGCATCGTACAGCCGATAAAGCATGTTGCGCGTGAGATTTATTTCTGTCCTGATCTTTGAAGCAAGCTTGAATTCACTTACATTCTTCTGATTTTTCAGCGCTTTCACTAACGGAAGTACATCTTCTCCAGCAACCTCGCTGACTACTTCATCTACTAGCTTTCCTGACACTTTCATAGCCTTCACTCGTACAGTCTTCACTCCTAAAAAGCAGTGCAAGAGACTTTATATACTGGTATTTTGCATTTATAAAACTTTCGCCCCTGCGATGTCGTAAAAGCGTTTTCCGCGCTCAAGCGCCGCTGTTTTCTTAATACCAACGCGCTTGGCAGTTTTCTCAAGTTGGTGCGGTGCAAGAAACAGCCACTCTGTTCGATCGAACTTGATGGCAACCAAAGGGGTATGGCCTGCTTTTGCTGCAAATTCCTGCAGCTGAGCAATTTCCTCGACGTCAAAGTACTGATATGCTGTTTTGCAGGCTTTGCACTCTATGGCAAGGGTTTTGCTGTTTTTGCTTACCAGAAGATCAGGGCTTGGATATTGCATTGAGCCGCTACCAGCAACTCTGACAGCAGTCCAGCCATGTGCCCAAAAGAGGTGCACCAGATCGCGCTCAGCATTTGACCCTTTGACTTTACTCATGGCGGTTCTTAATCTGCTGCCTTTAAAATTGTTTCTTTTTTATATAGAAAATATTTAGGAAGATTTAAATAAAAAGACCATTTAAGCTGTTTTGGAGTGATTAAGCATGCCTAAGAATCCTAAACGCCAAATTCCGCTAGCTGCAATGGAGAAAATCCTTAAAAACGCAGGAGCAAGCCGTGTTTCAGATAAAGCCAAGACGGCACTTAAAGCAGTCCTGGAAGAGCATGCAGCAACCATAGCCAAACAGGCCATCAAGTATGCTGAGCATGCCAAAAGAAAAACACTCAAAGCAGAAGACATTGTGCTTGCAGTGAAATCATAACTGTATTTTCATAAGGTCTTTGCCGGCAAAGGTGTTATCAAAGACGGTGCGCGCATCTGCTTCTAATTCCTGCACATCTTTATAGCGGGCACTAAAATGAGTTAAGACTAATTTCTTCACTCCTGCTTGCGAAGCAATTTGCGCTGCTTCGACAGCAGTCATGTGCGTATACTCTTCTGCTTTATCCTGCAAGTCGCTTTTGTAAGTGGCTTCGCAGATAAGCAGGTCAGCATCCTTGGCCAGCTCATGACAGTGCTTATTGGGTCGCGTATCAGTAATAAAACACACGCGGCGTCCTTTTTTTATAGTGCTAATATCCTCAGGCTTGATTTTTTTGCCTTTGACAGTTACCGTTTTACCTTCTTGCAGCTTGCCAATGTCAGGGCCAGCAGGCACGCCAAGCTTTTTTGCCTTTGCCATGTTGATTTTTCTGGAATCTTTTTCAACAAAAACATAGCCAACACAGCGCGTTCTGTGCTGCATGGGAGCACAGGCTATCT
Source organism: Candidatus Woesearchaeota archaeon (assembly GCA_041599235.1). GTDB lineage: Archaea > Nanobdellota > Nanobdellia > Woesearchaeales > ARS49 > JBFHWZ01. The sequence goes on from JBFHWZ010000001.1 coordinate 16,851, forward strand.
GAATATCTTTTGTTTCGCAGATTACTCCGTGCGCCACCTCAGTAACGTTAAGCTTGATGCGGCGGTCAAACACAAAAGCTTTTTCCATGTTCTGCATGAAGGCCTTGCTTCCAGCAGGACCGTACAGCTCAAGGGTTTTGGTATAGTCTGCAGCACCCAGGCTCTGAATAAGGCCGGGTAAGCCAAGCACATGATCGCCGTGCCAGTGGCTAATGCAAATCTTTGTGATTTTACTCAGGTTCACTCCTGCTTTTTTGAGTTGGCGCTGCGTGCCTTCACCACAGTCAAACAAGATTCCTTCATTCTTGTAACTAAGAAAAACCCCTGAAACATTACGCTCTTTGGTCGGGATCATGCCCGAGGTGCCTAAGAGTATTGCTTGCATAGTCTGAAAAAAAGAATACGAAGCTTTTTAAATCTATTGCAGCTTGGACAGGGCATGGCAAAGGTTCAAGGATTGCTGAGCAAGGAAGCGGTGTTTACTGAAAACTCAGATACTGCGCGTGATTTTAACAAGAAATCAGTATTTGGCACGCTTCAAGCAGATGGCCGTGTTCAATTGAGCCTCTTAGAAGCGCTGTATTTGGTTGAAAAGAAAAAACTTGAGGTGCTTGATGGCAAAAAGCAGACAGTTTCCTATACCAAGCTCTTTCAAAAAGCCAAACGAGCAGACCGGAATTTTTTTGTCAGGTATCAGACCTTTAAGGACTTGCGCGCTCGAGGCTATATTGTCAAGACTGCTTTGAAGTTTGGTGCAGATTTTCGCGTCTACGAAAGAGGCATCAAGCCCGGACAAGATCACGCCAAATGGGTGGTGTTTCCAGTGCATGAGAGCAATGCCTTTACCTGGCAGAATTTCAGTGCCAAAAACCGTGTTGCGCACAGCACTAAAAAACGACTGATGATTGCAGTGGTGGATGATGAGGGGGATGTGAGTTATTGGGAAGTGCGCTGGCTCAGACCATAAAAATTATATAAATCACTCACTCTGATTCCCTTATGGACCATCAGGAGACTATTCTGGCACTGGCACAGGCTAAGCCGCTGCTGCCCGTGCACGTCGCCAAGGCGCTGAAAACCAACTCATTATTTGCTTCAGCCATGCTGTCTGAATTGGCCAGCAAAGGAAGACTGCATATTTCACGCCTTAAAATTGGCAGCTCACCCCTCTATTATATACCTGAAAAAGCAGCGCAGCTGCAGGACTATGCAGGGTATTTAAATGAAAAAGACCAGCGAACCTTCCAGCTCCTAAAAACACGCAAAGTGCTGCGGGATATGGACCTTGACCCGCTGACACGGGTGAGTGTTAAAGAGATTAAAGATTTTTCACGGCCGCTTGAAGTGACGCTCGGAGACAAAAAAGAGATTTTTTGGAAGTTCTATCTAACGGGCGATGAAGAAGCTGCAGTGGCTATTAAGCAGTTGCTGCAAGGAGAACTTGCGCCGCAGCCACCACCTGCTCCACCAGCTCAGCCCGTTGCAGCACCTGAACAGCAAACACTGGTACAACAGCAAGTGCACGAGCCGCCACAGCCAGTGCAGGAAGCAGTAGCACAACAGAAAACACTTGAGCCGCCCAAGCCAGCAGTGCAAGCAAAACCCAAACGGCGTAGCATAAAGCAAGCGCTCAAACCAAAGCCAGCGCCAAAGCAAAAGCGCGCAGCGCCAGTTGCTGATGCCTTCATGGAACAGCTCATTACCTATTTTGCTAAAAACAGCATTCGTATCATTGAGCAGAATACTGTGCGTAAAAACGCAGAAAGCGATTTTATTATTGAAATGGATTCTCCAGTCGGTCCCCTCACCTATTATTGCAAGGCGAAAAACAAAAAACGCGTGAGTGATGCTGACTTAAGCGCAGCACTTGTGCAGGGGCAACTGAAAAAACTGCCTGTTGCGTTTATTACCACAGGCCAATTAAGCAAAAAAGCAGACGAGGTTCTGAAACAGCTAAGTGGATTGACTGTTAAGACAATATAATGGGTGTTAATCTCCGCGAATTGCTTTCACGCAAAGAGATACGTGTCGAAGACCTGCAGAATAAAGTCATTGCTATTGATGCCTATAATATATTGTATCAATTCTTAAGCACCATCCGGGCACGTGATGGCACGCCTTTGATGGACAGTAAGGGCCGCATCACCTCCCACTTAATTGGGTTGTTCAGCAGAACAACTAATTTTATGGCTAAAGGCATAAAGCTGGCGTTTGTGTTTGATGGTGAAAAGCCAAAACTGAAATCTGCAGAGATTGAAAAAAGACGCGCAGCTAAGCGAGAAGCAGAAGCAAAGTACAAGGCAGCAGTTGCCAAAGAAGATGTTGAGGCCATGCGCAAGTACGCAGCGCGATTTTCCTATCTTTCTCCTGAAATGGTTGCGCAAGCAAAACAGCTTATTACTGCATTGGGTTTGCCTATAGTGCAGGCGCCCAGTGAAGGTGAAGCGCAAGCAGCGCAGTTAGTTAAAGATGGCAAGGCATGGGCTGTGGGAAGCCAGGATTATGACAGTTTGCTGTTTGGTACTGAGCGATTAGTGCAAAACTTGTCAAGCGCGGGCAGGCGGAAAAAAACAAAAGCGCTTGGAACGCAGACAGTCAAACCCGAGCTTATTTCACTTTCTGAAAGCCTGAACAATCTTTCAATTGACAGTGAAAAGCTCATCGTGTTAGCTATGCTGATTGGCACTGACTTTAATCCCGGCGGCGTCAAAGGCATTGGACCTAAAAAAGCACTTGCACTGGTGCAAAAACATGATGATTTCGCAACCATCTTCAAAGAAGCGAAATGGGATGAGCATGTTGATATTCCCTGGCAGACGATTCTTGATTTGTTTAAAACCATGCCGGTGACCAATGACTATAAACTGGTGTGGAAACAAGTTGATGAGCAGGCTGTGCACAAACTATTGATTGAAGAGCACGACTTTAGCGAAGAGCGTGTTCAGAAAGCACTTGATCCACTCATCAAAGTCAAAAAAGCAAAACAACAAACAAGCCTGGGCGATTTCTGATGACCACACTCAAACAAGCACTGAAGGGAAAACTCTCAAAAAAAGAACTAGCCTATGCACAGAGCAGCTTTGATGTTGTTGGTGACATTGCCATTATAGAAATCCCGCCTGAACTGGTCAAAAAACAGAAGGTAATCGCGCAGACCCTGCTGAAGCTGTTACAACAAGTTAAGGTTGTTGCAAAAAAAGCAGGCATACACTCTGGAAAATACAGAACGCAAAAGCTCATCTTACTTGCAGGGGAAACGCGCAAAGTAACTGAGCATAAAGAATCAGGAACGCGCATGCGTTTAGATGTGGAGAAGTGCTATTTTAGCCCGCGCTTAAGCAGCGAGCGCCTGCGCATTGCACAGCAAGTCAAAAAAGGAGAAGCTATTTTGGTGCTGTTTTCTGGTGTTGCACCCTATCCTTTGGTGTTGGCTAAAAATACCAAGGCAAAGCACATTGTTGGTGTTGAATGGAACCCAACAGCGCACCAGTTTGCGCAGGAAAATGTAGTGCTCAATAAGCTCAGCGACCGCATCGCGCTTAAGAAAGGCAATGTAGCAACAGTTGTTCCAAAACTCAAGCAAGCCTTTGATAGAATTATTATGGTATTGCCTAAAACTGCAGAAAAGCACTTGGGCACAGCGCTGAAGGCAGCTAAAAAAGGAGCGCGCTTGCACGTGTACCAGTTTGGCGCAGAGCAGGATTTCAAGGCAATCAAGCAAAACATTCTTAAACTCTGCAAGGCTTCTCAGAAGCAGTGCCGCATACTCCGCTTAGTGAAGTGCGGCCAGTACAGCCCAGGCAGATATCGTGTCTGCGTGGATGTAAAGCTGGTATAAAGCGCAATGACGACGTGAATCCCAATCAAGCTCGCAAGAGCAATGAGATTAACTGGAAGACCGAGCGCGTACCCTCAGCTACTGTTTCTGCAAGACATAGAATCTGCGATAGGACGCGTTCTTGTTGAAGCTTCCGCCAAGGCGAGAACCGTAGATGTTGAGGATGGTAAAACCATACTTTTTCAGTATTTTTTCTAGTTTTGCAGGAGAATAAATAAATTCTTCATAATAATCTTTGAATGAAAAGAACTTTTTACCTTCTTTTGCAAAACCTATCCATTCAGCAGCCCATTTGTTGCCTTTTTTGTAATCTCTGAAGATGACATCCAGGTGTCCATTTGGCAAGGTGTAACGTTGATACTCTTGGGAATAGTTTTGCTCCCGTATTTCAACATCCAAATGCGGCAGATCCAAGAGAAAAATGCCTTTTGGCTTCAAATGCAGAACAATGTTTTTTATGGTCTTTTCAATACTGCGGTAGTCATGCAGGTATAACAAGGATGAGTTCAAGCAGAGAACAGCATCAAACTGTTTTTTGAGCCTGAAGTTTGACATATTTTTTTGGTGAAGCTTGACTTTGCATGTTTTTCTTGCTAAAGAGAGCATTTTTTTACTAATGTCCAGCCCTTCAATGTCAAAGTGTTTGCTTAAGGGAGCCAAATAGAGCCCTGTTCCGCAGCCAAGCTCAAGAACAGTTCTTACTTTGAACTTTTTTAGAATGTTGCCAACAAAAACAGCACTTTTTCGGAAAAAGCGCGTACCTTGGATGATGTCATAATATTTTGCCGAGTGTCGAAAGTCGTTGCGCATTATCCAAACATCTTGAGATACTCGTCGCCTTCAAGGGTTTCTTCGGTAAGGACTTTTTCAATGGCGTTCAAGAAGTCTTCTTGCGTTACTTTGGTTCTGTTTTCGCGGATGGCAAAGTAGCCTGCCTCAGTCGCAACTGCTTTGATTTCTGCGCCGCTGAAATTGTCCATTTTTTTGTTGAGATCGTCAAATTTGATTTTGCCAAGCTTCATGTTTTTAGTGTGGATCTTGAATATTTCTTTTCTGCCCTCAGCATCGGGCACGGGCACGTGAATGAGCCGATCAAGCCTGCCGGGCCTGATGATGGCAGTATCGAGAATATCTTTTCTGTTGGTGCAGCCAATAATCTTGACATTATCAAGCGGCTTAAAGCCGTCAATCTCTGCAAGCAACTGCATGAAGGTTCGCTGCACTTCACGTTCTCCTGAGGTGCCCACATCAATGCGGGTTGCTGCAATAGCATCAAGCTCATCAATGAAAATAACACTGGGCGCTTTTTCGCGTGCAAGCTCAAAGATTTCCTTGACCAGCTTTGCTCCTTCGCCAATGAATTTCTGAACAAGTTCTGAGCCAACAATTTCAATAAAGGTGCTGTTCGTGCTTGCTGCAACAGCTTTTGCCAGCAGGGTTTTCCCTGTTCCGGGCGGTCCGTGCAGCAAAATGCCCTTGGGTGGATCAATGCCTATTTTTTTGAACAGCTGAGGCTTGTTCAGGGGCAGCTCAATGACTTCCTTGATTTCCTGTTCTTGGTGCTGCAAGCCGCCTATTTCTTTCCAGCTCAGGCGTGGTTTTTCAACAATAGCGAATTTTTCAACATCAAACTTCTTCACTGAAGGGATTTTTTTGATAATAGTGAGATTTTTCTGCTCAGCAAGCACTTGATCGCCTGCTTTGAGCTTTCCACAACCATCTGCAACTTCAACTAAGAATTCATTGCCGTTCGGCAGTCGAATCAAGGCTTGGCCTTTAACTAACTCGCGCACTTCGCATGAAATCAAGGGCGTGCGCCTGAATTTTTCCAGTTCTTTTTCAAGGGTACCAACACTTTCTTTCAGAATTTTGTTTTCTTCTTCAAGACCAGAAACATCTGTGCCGTAACTGTAGTACACTTTTGCCTTGTCATCTGCCATGTACCCTCTCAAGGCCTTTTTGCTTTATAAATGTTATGGTCGTAACATTTAAATATTCGTCGCATTCTGGGTGATTCATGACAAAACTAGTACTTGAAAAAGGGGATGTGCGAAAACTTAAAACAGATGTGCTGATTGTAGGCGCATTTGACACAAAACAAAGTGTTGCTGAGTATGATAAGGCGCTTAATGGCGCTCTGGCAGAGTGCTATGCTCAAAAACAGTTTACTGGCGACTTCTTGCAGCTTAAATTGTTCAATACGCTTGGCAAACTGCCAGCAAAAAACATATTATTGGTTGGTTTAGGCAAAGAAAAAGACCTGAGTGCTGAAAAACTGCGCAAAGCAGCGGGCTTGACTGCAAAAGCTGCCCGTGATTCAGGCTTTACCTCGGTTGCAACAACCCTCCCGTTGGTTAAGCTCAAGGATGCGACCAGCATTGTTGGTGAAGGAACCTTGCTTGGCTTGTATCAGTTCACTAAATACAAAACAGTTGATAAGGAAAAGATAAAAACAGTTGCTACAGTGCGTGTTTGTTCAAAAGATCCACAGGCAGCCAAGGCGCTGACCAGAGCACGAATTCTTGCTGACGCAGCAAACCTTGCCAAAGACATTACCAACACACCTGCATATGAGATGACGCCTACCAGAATAGGCGAGATTGCAAAAAAAGTTGCGCGTGAATCAAAACTTAAGGTAACAGTGTATGATAAAAAAGGTGTTCAAAAATTAGGCATGACTGCCTTGCTGGCAGTTAATAGCGGCAGTGCGCAAGAACCGCGCTTTATTGTGCTTGAGCATAAAGGAAGCACCAAAAAACCTATTGTTTTTGCTGGTAAAGGCATTACCTTTGATTCTGGCGGCCTGAACATTAAGCCAGGCTCGTCAATGGAAGATATGAAGTGTGATAAGGGCGGCGCAGCTGCTGTTATGGGTATCATGAAGGCAGTTGCTGAGCTTAAACTGCCGGTTCATGTTATTGGCTTGATTGCCACAACAGAAAACATGCCTGGTGCTGGAGCTTACAAGCCTGGCGATGTTATTCCTGCATTGAACAAGAAAACTATCGAAGTGCTGAATACTGACGCAGAAGGCAGGGTCATTTTAGCAGATGCGTTGAGCTATGCTGAGCGCCTTAAGCCTGCTGCGATCATTGACCTTGCTACCTTAACAGGAGCGTGTGTTGTTGCACTGGGCTCGCATTTTGCAGGCCTTATGGGCACTGACCAGAAGCTCATAGAGAAAATAAAGAAAGCAGCTGACCAAAGCGGCGAGCGTGTTTGGGAGCTTCCGTTAGTTGATGAGTTTCGCGAAGCAGTTAAAAGTGAAAATGCTGATGTGCGCAATATTGCTGTGGGCAAAAGTTACGAAGGCGGAGCAATCACTGCAGGAGCGTTCTTAAATGCATTTGCTGATAAGAGTCCGTGGGCGCATCTTGATATTGCAGGTGTCGCGTTCTTAGCAGATGAGCGGCAGTACACACAAAAAGGCGGCACTGGCTTTGGCGTACGATTGCTGGTTACGTTTTTACAGGAATGGAAATAAGCTGTTTTGGTGTTTTTGTTAGCACAGCATGACCTGTTGCGGTCACCACCACATCATCTTCTATCCTGATACCCAGCTTGTTTTTGATGTACACGCCGGGCTCAACAGTAACCACCATGCCAGGCTTAAGAATAAGGTTGCGATAGTTCTTTTTTGATATGGCGTCGTGCACTTCAATGCCCAGTTGGTGGCCTAGGCTGTGCACAAAGTACTTGTCAAGCTTGCCCAGTTCAGCGCGAACAAATGCTTCTATGGCATCATAGGATTGGCCTGGTTTGACCATGGCAATTGCTTTTTTCTGCAAGTCCAGCAGCTTATTGTATAGGTCACGTTCTTTTTTTGTTGGCGTGCCCAGGTATACAGTGCGTGTCATGTCACTGCAATAGCCTTTGTACCGAACGCCTGAATCCATGACCAGAAAACCTTTGTAGAGCTTGCTGGTCGGAATATGGTGCGGATAATAAGCGTTTTTTCCCGAAGCAATGATGGGTTCAAATGAGAATGTACAGCCTTTTTTTCTGGTGTGGTATTCAATGTAGTTGTATATCTGCTGTTCGCTTTTCATGCCTTTGAGTTTTTTTATAAGGTCGTTGATGATGCTTGTTGTGATCTGGCATGCTTTTCGTATATGTTTGACTTCTTCAGGCTTTTTGATAATGCGCAGGTCTGCCAGATCTTGGCTGATATCAACAAAACTTCCTTTGAGGCTCTTACGCGCCCATTTTTTTTCTGCTAAAGAGAAATACGCAGCATTGATGGCTATGCGTTTAGGATTGCCAAACTGCTTTTTGATGTCCTTGAAGGTGCTCGTGGGTTTTTTCACAGCGAGCTTGGTTGTTTTTTTAATGCGTTCGTACTCAAAACCCGGTATGAACAAGGCAGGTTTGCCTTTAGCAGGAATGACCAGCGCTCCAAAATCAATATCTGCTTGCGCAAAATAAAATATGTTAGGATCTTTTTTAGTGAACGAGGTGTTGAGCAAAACAGCATAGCCTATTTTCTTTTTTCTCAGTACTGTCTGTAGTTCACGTACTTTCATCTGGTTACCGTAAATGATTTGACTTGCTCAAGAAGTGTTGCTGGTTTGCCTTTGGCAAAGTGTTTGCGTACAGGCTCAAGCAGTTTGTTCAGGTGCAGCGCCACAGCGGGTTTCAGATCGCCTGGATGCAGTTTTCCTGCACCAAAATCTTTTGCAAGCTGTTCATAGCTGGTGTAGCTTGTTGAGCCGCCAAATTTAGCAGGGCGCTTGACTTCGATGCTCTTGAATTTTTCAAACAAAATGTAGTTGCAGTATTCAAGAACAGGATTTTCAGCAGTTGTTTTTGCAGGGCAGTAGGCTTTGCCTATTTTACGTTCAACATCTTCAGGCGTATCATCCATGAAGATTGAACTGTCGGGCTGTGATTTTGACATTTTCATTGCCATGACCCGTTCTTCTGCAGTTCCTTGGGCTGGTGGCTGGCTGAGGCCCATGAGCATGTGGTGATGCACGGCAACTGGTTTTTTGTAGCCAAGCTTGGGAGCAAGCTCTCGCGCAAGCACATTCACTTTGCGCTGATCCATACCCAGCTGGCAAATGTCAATGTCTAAGTGGAAAATGTCTGCTGCTTGCATGGCAGGATAGAAAATCTGCGCAGCACTCAAGCCTTCGCTCTCTGAGCGGCCCATAATTTGCGAACAGCGAATGATGCGTTTTACTGTTGAATTGCGCGCAACTTGCATGACTGTTTTCCAGTACCGATCGTCACCGGCAAAGTCACTGCACCACACAAACTGTACTTTGTCAAGATTCATGCCTGATGCTTTCCAGACTTCAATGAGGTATTTGCCTGCAGTTTTGATGTTGTCAAGATCGCCGCCCAGCTTGTCATTAGCCCAGGCATGCCAGTCAGCGACCCACATCTTAAACTGGCAGCCAGCTTTGGTCATCTTGTTGACATTGATTGCTCTGAGCAAGCCTTGCGCAATGTGCATTCTGCCTGATGGTTCAAATCCGTCATAGGCAATGGGACGCTTGGTTTTCTGCAAGAGCTTTTTAAGCTCATCAAGAGTCAGAATTTCTTCCCCAACTTCCTGGATAAGCTTCAGTTTCTCCTCGTTTTTCATAGGTCGTATGCAGAGCGAGCGGTATTTAAAGGTTTCGAGCATTCTCGAAACGCATGAGATACTAGTCGAGTGTAGTTTCTTAAAAATAGGGAAGCAAAAGATTTATATAATACGGGATTTATATCCATTTCAAAATAGTAAAGGGTGAAAAGTAGCATGGCTGAAGAAGCAAAGAAATTCTCAAAACAGCTCATAGGAAAGACCGTGGTCAGCAAAGCTGGCAAGCGCTTTGGCGAAGTTGGCGATATTGTATTTGAAACAAAATCAGGAGAACTGATTCATCTTGTTCTTGAAAATCCTACTATTTACACTGAAAAATTAGAGCTTGAGAAAGATCGCGAAGGCAAGCTACTTATTCCTTTTAGCGCAGTTATTGCTATTGGCGACTTTATGGTTATTTCTGAAGAAGACATTATCTGATTCTGTACCAGAATCTTTTTATATTTTCGTTGTTTTCAGAGCTATGGGGGTTGTATATGACAAGCACGATTATCTGGACTGAGAAGTATCGTCCTAAAGATTTTGCTGAAATCAAGGGGCAGCAAGAGATTGTCAAGCGCATCAAGGCATTGGTTGCGCAAAAGAACATCCCTCATGTGCTGTTTGCAGGACCTCCCGGAGTGGGCAAGAGCACACTGGCCTTGGTTATGGCGCGCCAGCTGTTTGGTGAGGACTGGCGGGCAAATTTTCTTGAACTGAACGCTTCTGATGAGCGCGGCATTGATGTGGTGCGCAACAAGGTTAAGGATTTTGCACGAACAAAAGCCATTGGCGATGTGCCGTTTAAGCTGATTTTTTTGGATGAATGCGATGCGCTCACCAAAGAAGCGCAACAGGCCCTGCGCAGAACCATGGAGAATTATACCAATACCTGTAGATTTATTCTTGCAGCCAACTACAGCAGCAAAATCCTTGACCCTATTCAGTCACGCTGTGCATTATTCAGGTTTAAGCTGCTTGAGACGAAAGATATGCATGCTTTGATTGATACTATTGCCAAGCAGGAAGGCTTGACCGTTGATGACGCAGCAAAAGCCGCGCTGGTGCAAGTGAGTGAAGGTGATTGCAGGCGCTTTGAAAACTTATTGCAAAGCTGTGCAGCTGTTGACAAGAAGATCACTGATAAATTGGTCTTTTCCATAGCAAGCGTAGCGCAACCGCAGGACATTAAGCAAGTGGTAGAGCTTGCACTGGCAGGTGATTTTATTCGTGCGCGTGAAAAACTCTTGTCAGTCATGCTTGAGTATGGACTTTCAGGCATTGATGTGGTGAAGCAATTGCAAAAAGAAATCTGGACTGTTGAGCTTGCCAAACGTGATAAAGTGGCTGCAATTGACAAGTGCGGTGAAATTGAGTTTCGGTTAGTAGAAGGCAGTGATGAGTTTGTGCAGCTTGAGGCATTACTGGCACATCTTACGACGCTTGGCCAGAGCTCTTCACAATAAGTTCTGTTTGAACAAATTCTTCGTAATCATACAAGGTTTCTATGCTGACAATTTGCTCAAAGTCTGTTGCAGTGGTTACGGGCTGTGTGCAGGTTACTTTCTTGGAACCACCAAAGATGGTTGCGAAACCTTCAGCTCCTGTTGCCGTACTGGCAAGGCCCGTGCAGGTCAGCCCAGGCAGGTTGGTATTGACTTTGACCCAGACCCTGTTTTCTTTTTGCCGCGTTGTTCTATCGCAGATGCTGTTGAACTCAAAGACGCTGCCGGTGCCTGCATTGACTAAGTCAAAGCTAAAGCCGACTTTGTCTCGTGCTCTGGTTGCTTCCTGGAAGTTCTGTATCTGAATAGGGCCGCCTGAGTTGTACAATGGCTTTGCGCCAGTTACCTCGCAAATGCCTCCTTCTCGGGGATTAAGCAGGTTTCTTCTGATGCATATTTTGCTGACTGCATTAGTGCCGTAATTATAGCAGTATTCTGCGCGTACCGGGAAGCGTGCTGTTGCACCTGCAATGGATGGCAGGTAATTTAAGCCAAGGAATTCAACAAACACTGGCGGGCTCGGCAGTACTTCGCCAGTTGCCAGTTTTTGATTTGCCAGTAAGTTGTCAGGTGCTCCTGCAATAAGCTCTGCTTCTGTTTTGGCAAATTCTGCAGGATTGATGCCTGAAAGCTTGATTCTGATGTTGGTGCTCGGCACTTCATACTCTCCTTTGTTGGCTGCCTGTACAACCACATCAAAAGGATCAACGCCACTATCAAACACTTCAGAGCGCAGCTCAACAAAGCTTGCTACCACGCCTTGAGTGCCGCCTAAGTAAGGACTTTCAATATCAACTGTTTTTTCTTGGGTTTTACAGCCTACTAAGAGAACAAACAATGCGATTAATAATAGGAGCTTCCTCATTTTTTTAGTTTGATTACGCCTGTGTGGTTATTTAAATCTTTCGTTAATAAATAGGGAGTATTTCAAGCTCTTTGAAGATGGTATTTCGATAGCCATAGCTTAAGATAACCGTAATGGGGGTGGTGTATGCATCTTCACCAAAGGTCATGAACTCGCAGAAGATGCTACCGCGGCCATTGGTTAAGCGCATGTGGCCATCGTCAAGGGGCTTGCACGTTGGCCTGATTGAGGTGCCACTTATAATAACGTCCTCTACCATAACATAATCAACTTCATCAAAGCCCAACGGTGTTGTAAAGGGGCTGCACTTATCCAAATAGTCAGCACCAAACCTAAAGACATCGCCGCTACCTACATTATGTACGCTGATTTTGAATCGTGTTCTGCGCGGGCTGGGCTCTACTTCAATATCAGAAACTGCTATGGGTGCGCCTTGGGTTCCTAAGCTCACTGCAGTCGGATAGCATACTTTTTGTTTAGTGGTTGCAGATAGTGGCTGTGGGTCAATGCAGATGGTTTCTGAAGCTATTGTTTTATAGCCATAGCAGGCTGTTGCGAGAATGCGTACTGGGAAGCGGTCAATGTTTTTTGCCCGCAAACTGCGTATGACGCCTTCAAATGATGCGCGGTCAAGTGCACCTTGAGGAACAAACTGGCTTCTGCCTTCTAAGAACGGCAATGAATAGCCGCTGGTTCGTATGTTGGCAATAATGCTTGGATCAAATCCTGATATATAGATACGGTCGCCAGGGCCGCCAACATCATAGGTGCCTTTATTTTCCACATCAACAACTGCAAGGAACTTTTCATTGTCAAACAAGCGTTGTGGCGGCAGGTTGGGCACAAAGCTCATGCGCAATCCTTCGCTGCCAGTGCGAAATTCTGGATAGAAGTTTTCTTTGCTTGGCGCTTGGCCCCCTGGCTGGCAGCCAGCTAAGAGCAGTACTGCAAGTATGAGCATCACCTTTTTGTTCGTAAGCAGTTCTTTTTTGTTCATTTTTTAAATACGTCAGAAATTCCACGGTTATAAATATCTAGCGGTGAATTTCTGAGCGTGCTCAAAAACCCTGCGGTTTTTGACATTTTTCTAGCGCGCTGGTTTTTGAATAGTATAACTGGTTATAACATTATCAACATACCCATAGTCCATGGTGATGGTCAAGGGCGCAAGGTAGGTTCCGTATGATTGGTGAATGCCTGTAGGAAGCCTGCAGGCCACTTTGTTTTCTCCTTGGCGCAAGCGCAGGGTTTCAGGAGTGCATTGCAGATAGTCATCGCTTAAGCGCGCTCGCACACGTACTTGGTTAAGATTTTGCAAGGGCCTGCCTGAGCACGCGTCTAAGAGCTGTCCGGTGCTGACTACTTGGCCCCTGCCGCGGTTTTCAATGTGTAGCACAAATTCAGGAGTGATGGTATCAGGGTTAGCATGCGGTAACATGCGCGGTTCAATGTTGGTTACTGCAAGTGGCGCTCCTTGGCCGCCAGCAAGACTTTGCGCTGTTGGCGCGCAGGTCTTTTGCGGAACATCACCGGTTAAATCTGTATCAACGCAAGTGGTGAGTGTTGCAGTGGTCTTGTATGGGTAACAGGCTGTGAACTGCAGGGTGGTGCTGTAGCGTTCAGTTAAAGGATCCAGTTTGCCGTTGATTATTCTGAATCCTATGCGTTCTTCAGTTCCTTGCGGATAAAAAACACTTTTACCTTGCACTGAAAAGCTGCCTGCATCAGAATCAAGCACTGTTGCATACTGGCGTTCAGTGGAAAGTTTGTAATATCCGCCTTGGACATCGCTTGAGCCCTTGTTGTGCAGTATCAGTGTTGCCTGCGAATAGGTTTCTTCGTACACTTCAGGGGGAGGAGCACCTTGCATGAACTCCATGACAATGCCTTCAGTGCCATAATTGATTTCAGGCACGTCTATTGTTTCTTTTTCCTCTGGTGGTGCCATTTGCAAAGCACCACAGCCAGCAAGGAACAAGACTATGATAAGCACGAGCATTTTTTTCATGGTTGCTGTTCCACCCTAAAGCCAGTTTGTGTTTCATAGAGGTATTTGTAGTTGGCACTGACTTTGAAATTGTTGATTGCCAAGGGTGATTCTCCGAGCAAGTCTTGGGTGCTTTCTATCTCAGTATGAGCTCTAAAGCTATAGATGCTCACGTTCTTGAGCTTGGCAAGGTCTGCTGCAGGAAGCTGATAGACATTAACTAAAGCAGGATCACACACTGCTTGCTCGTCAGTATCTAATGAACTGCAGTCAACAGCTTGCACATCAATGCCGTTGATGTCAGTGACTTTCAGCCCTTTAGGAACGTAAAATATGAGCTTGGTTATTTCTTTTATTTTGCCTGTCCAGGCATTGGTGACTGAAGCGCCAATAGTTGGCCCTTTTTCTCCTTGTGCAATGCCAATTGGCTGTGAGCCAAAGCCCATGCCAATAGCTACAGGTCCTGAAGTGTAAATCGTAGTGGGTTGTTTGTCTGGAATGCCTTCTAGTGGGTCAACTTGCCGCCTGCGGTAATCACGCAAGCGTTCTTTGTCCATAAAGTAGGCTTTATGATATGCTCGAGTGCCAAAGTCAAAGTCTGCGCTGAGCTTTCCTGTGTAATAGCCTTCTGGCAAGTTATCGAAGACGCAGTCAATGTCTGTTTCTTCAAACGTCTCCACCCTAAACGTTTTTGTTGGGATGATTGCATTTGCAGGGGTGTTGTCTGCTTTGCATTCTATGTTGATGGTTATGGGCTTGTCTAAGGTTTCTGCTTTGAGGTTTGCAAAGAGCGTGACTGGCTCATTGACAAAGAACCTGCTTGCTGCAGGCCGCAGATTTTGCAGGAACACTCCTAGGCGTTTAGTGGCTGCTTGATCAACTGTGCCAGTGTAGTAATCACCTTTAGCTATCGCTATTTCTTCTTCAACTGTTTTCCAGAACTGTGCTCTGAAGCCTATGAGTCCTTGCCACATATTTACCGTAGCTTGGTTGACTGCGTGCAGGAAATATCTGAGCACCATACCCGGACTGAGCATGGGCACATCAGGAATATCATAATACTGATTTGCATAGTCCATGATAGGCTCACCAAATGAGAAAATCATAAGGCCAAACCAAAACAATAGGAAAAATAAGCCAAACAAGCGCACTTTATTTTTGCCGATTAAGTACCAGACCCATATGGGGTTGACCATGAAAAACATGATGCTTGTTGCAGTGGTGAACTTCGCAACAAACCCTAAGAGCGGCAAAGCAAGTATGGAAATGAGGGTAACAAAGAATAGTTCTTTTCTGCTTTCTTTGATAATGCCGCTTGCAAGCCAGGCAACAAATACATATCCGAAAATCGCAACGGACCAGCCAGCAATTGTTATGGGTCTGCCAGGATGGCGAAGAAAACTGTCAAGGATGTGAACAAGAATAGCAAAAATTAAAACTAAGTATCCTTTCGGCTCTCTATCAACAGGGGTTCTATCAGCCATTTCATTCTACGCGTACTTCTACTTTGACAATGTTAAGTGCTGTCAAAGGAAGAATTTCAATAAAGTTATTGCCTTCAACTATAACAGGGGTGATGTCTCGGGTAAAGCGCGGTTCTCTTTGGTCAATCACATCTAATCTGCCATTAATATTTGTTTGCGCACCTTTCAATCTGCGGTCATCAACAAACTGAATATCAAGCACAATGCTTGCAGCACCTTGCTGCACTGCATCCCACAAGCGTGGTTCAACATTGAAATAATCAATAAAGCCTTTGCTTGGCTTGAGGAAGGTCTTTAAGCGCAACTGCTCAACACCAAAGCTGCCTCTGCTTGCTCTGATGGTCAGAACATTTTTGCCCAGCTTGAGGTCTTCTTTGAAAATATCTTGCCTGTTCAGGCTTTCACAGGCAGGAACGCCTGAGAAGATGATTTCATCATTGAGGGTGATTTCCATAGCGCCAACAGTTGCTTGGCTGCAGAGCGGATAAAAGTCTAGGAATGCGCTTTCAAAATTATTGTATTCTTCTTCTGAAATAGGTATGGTTTCAAGAGCGCGTTGCTTGCGCACATCAGTTACATCACCAATGACTTTGATATCTCTGAATTCATAAGTCTTGGTTGGTATGCCAAAGCCTTGGACCTCGAATTTGAGCGTGTTTTGTTGGCGCAAGTATTCTGGTCTGATTGATACGGGCGCTGGATTTTGAACAGTGATGCTTCCTTCAAAGATTTGGAATCCGTTGATGCTGATAACCAGGGTGCCTTTGTGCACTGGTGTTTGGAAGCTGAGCATGACATTTCCTGTGTTTGCAGGGTCTGCTACGGGAAAGGTGATTTCTTTGAATGCGTCGCCATAGAGGCCTTTTGAAATAGTGAAGGGGCTGAGCGTGGTGAGTATCTGTGCTTCGCGCCCTTCTTGTAGGTATATGTTAGGCAGGTAATGGTCGCGTTCGCGTGCTCCAACAAATTCAAGGCTGCCAACTGGTGCGAGCAAAAGCACATTGCTGCCTGGTGCTCCTGGCGGTAGTTCTGTTATTTCTTCATCTGCTAGCAGCGCTTCGCGCTCTGCTGGTGGTAAGAAGAGGATGTAAAAGATAAAGAGAAGGGTGATGATGCCAATGAGTGCTCCTACTTGCGCCTTCTTGTTCATATATGTCACCAGTTTTTGTTTTTCTGTATTCCTTTGTTTTCTGTATATAAACTTTTGTGTAATAAGCAAAAGATTTATATAGGGGTTTTACTATTGTTTGATAGTGAAATTCAATAGCAGGGGGGATTAGTAATGAAGATACAACAGCTATTACTTGGACTGATTCTAGCAGTGCTGCTCAGCGCGCCAGTATTTGCAAGCCACACCTATGGTTATAATTATCCAACGTATGGCGGGCACAGCTATGATTATTCATATTCTCGCAATTACGATTACACAAGCGTAAGCGAAAACGAGTACCAGCATAGCAGGTCCTACGGCGGACCATACTATCATGCCAATGGCTACAGCTATGATTATGGCAGAAGCAGGTCATTTACGTTTGGTTCCTATTCTGAAACAGAGCATGCCTCAGGCAACAGCTATGGCGGCTATGGTGGCAGATCATATGGCCGATATCACTATCCATACAGCAGCTATGGCAGTCCTTATTACCGTAACAGCAATTACAGATATTACAGCTACTGATCATGAAACAGCAACTACTTATTGGCGCACTGGTAGTGCTCTTGGTGCTTCCTGCAGCAAGCGCTAAGGTTTTCTATTATTCTGATGAGGTTGATTATCAGGATAACCTGGCGTATGCGCACTTGAATCACTATGATGGCATTGATGCTGATGACTTTGTTGATTTTGATGATTATACTTGCGTGAGCTTAGATGACCAGCGCGCAATTGCCAATGCCAATCAGTATGACCATGTTGATCCGTGGACTGCAGCTACTATCAGCAGGCAAGACTTGAAAAAATTGTCACAGGCAGACCGCAATAGGATAGCTGATGAAAATCCTTATGATGCTATTGACCGCGATGATGTTGACAGCTTTGATGATTTTTCATGTTCAACGTTGCGGGATTACAACGACTACGCACGAACCAATGCGTATGACCGATATGATGAAGCTGACTTTACCCGCTTAGATCACATTGAGATTGCGCAAGAGGTTGGCAAAGACCGATACCACTTTTTTGAGCTGAGCGATTTTGATAGATTTAACCTGAACCAGATCAGGTATAGGCCTGTTGCAAAATATCTGTATCCTGGCTATACCTATGGATGGAACGGCTATTATTATAACCAGTATGGCAGCAGAAATGCCTATCCGGTGTATGGTGCAGTTTACTAAAGTTTTTTAAGCCCTTCCTGTTCTTGTTCTCGTATGAAAATCATTGCCTCGAGCTTCAAGAAGGGCTTTGCAAAGATCATGCCTGAAACAAGTGATGACTTGTGGTATCTTTCGCAGTTAGTTGATGCTGGTGATGTGGTCAAAGGCAAGACTTTGCGCAAGATAAAGCCCACTGAAGAGGCCAAAGCAATCCGCAAGCCGGTTTTTATGATTCTGAAAGTTGAAAAGACTGAGTTCAGTCCTGAAGCATTGCGTATTCTGGGCACTGTGCTCGAAGGCCCTGAGGATGTGCCGCATGGCAGTCATCATACGTTTAATGTTGAAACAGGAACTGTGCTGACTATTGAAAAAACAGAATGGCTGAACTATCAGATTAAGCGTTTGAAAGAAGCTGCAGAAAGTGCTGCTCCAAAAATTCTTATTTGTGTATTTGATCGCGAGGAAGCCTTGTTTGCTATGATGAAGCGCGCAGGCTATGTTGTCCTGGGAACCCTGAAGGGTGATGTTGCTAAAAAGCGCATGGATGAAAAAGGCAAGGAGTTCTGGCCAAGCATCATCAAGCTACTTGAGTCCTATGATGCGCGACACAAGCTTGACAAGATTATTCTTGCAAGCCCTGCATTTTGGAAAGAAGAATTGTTCAAAGTGCTTAAGAATGACGCGCTCAAGAAAAAAATCATTCAAGCTACTTGTAGTGGCGCTGATGAAAGCGCTATTGCAGAAGTGCTGAAACGCGACGAAACAAAACACGCATTGCAGCAGGAGCGGGTCAGCAAGGAGATTAAGCTGGTTGAGTCAGTGCTGGCTGAAATCAGCAAAGGCGGTGCTGTTGCGTATGGCATGGATGAGGTTGCTAAGGCTGTAGAAGCAGGCGCGGTCAAAGAACTTCTCGTGACTGATGGGTTTATCAATAAGCGCAGGCTTGCAAACACGTTTAAGCAGCTTGATGTGATTATGAGGGCTGTTGACAAACAAAAAGGTGAGGTTATTATTGTCAGCAGTGATCATGATGGTGGCCAAAAGCTTGACGGCATTGGCGGTATTGGCGCTCTTTTACGATACAAACTCTATTGAGTGAAATCTGTATTATTGACAACATAAATAATTATATACGAGCCTTGTTTTTTGAGTACTCAGGAATGGCAACGACTTGGGTGTCTTCACGCACAAGTGAGTTTTCCCTCTTGCCTAGTGCGAAAAAACCGTAACATATTAATAGTGGTAATAATTAACCTCGCACAAATAACAAAAAGGGGGGCGGTACAGCATGATTGTTAAAGAAGAATTTTTGGCAAAGCTAAGACGCTATTTTTCATTGAACCTCTATGAGGTTAAGATTTGGACAGCGCTGCTCAGTCGTGGTGTGGCAACTGCAGGTGAGCTTTCTGACATTGCAAATGTTCCACGAAGCAGAAGTTATGATGTTCTTGAAAGTCTTGAACGCAAAGGCTTTGTGGTCATGAAACTGGGCAAGCCCATTAAATATATTGCAGTCCAGCCAAGTGAAGTTCTTGACCGAGTCAAGAAGAACATGCGCGAAGACGCAGAAGAAAAAGTCAAGCGCTTGGAAGACTTGAAAAGCACTGATGTTCTGAATGAGCTTAACTTGCTTCATTCCCAAGGTATTGAGCTGATTGAGCCAGCAGAGCTCTCAGGGAGCTTGCGGGGCAGGCACAACTTATACAATCACCTTGAGTTGACCATCAGAAATGCAGAAAAGTCAGTGACTATCATGACGACCTCGCAGGGATTCTTGCGCAAAGTAGAAGGCCTCAAGCCAGTCTTTGATAAACTGAAAAAACGCGGTGTTAAAGTACGCATCGCAGCGCCGATGACAAAAGAAGCAAAGCATTCACTCAAAGAATTGGGCAACGTGGCTGAGGTAAAGAATGCTGACACCAAAGCGCGCTTCTGCATTGTTGACGGCAAAGAGCTTATCTTCATGATCTTGGACGACAAGGAAGTGCATCCAACCTATGATGTCGGCATCTGGGTCAACACGCCATTCTTTGCCAACGCACTGGAGAACCTATTTGACGTTGCATGGAAGTCCATGAAAACAGCAAAATAAGCATTTTTTTTATTTCTCATGGAACTCAAAAAAGTTATCGCTACACTGCACTCGCTTGAGCGGAAAGTTATTCCTGTATTGGATAAGCTTACCACCGTAAACCAGATAGCACAAGCAACTGGATTACAGGAAGTGGAAGTAGTGCGTGCCCTGCAATGGCTGCAGAACAAAAAAGCAGTTATTGTTGAAACCCGGCCCAAAGAACTTGTCAGTCTGGGCAAAAATGGCACTAAGTACCTCAAAGAAGGGCTGCCTGAGCGGCGTTTTCTTGAAGCAGTGCGCGATAAAGAGCTTGACGTGAACAGGCTTGAAAAAGCACTGCCCAAAGAGGAAGTGAACGTCTGCCTGGGTATGCTGCGCAGCAAAGCAATGATTTTGCTTTCAAAAGACAAAAAGCTCAAAGTCAAGCTTACTGATCGGGGAAAGTCATTTCTCAAAAAAGACCTGCCTGAAGAGCTTTTTCTCAGAAAAGCGTTTCCTTTAGATACTAAAGAACTGGGTGCTGAGGACAAGAAGCTTCTGCAAAGCCTGCGCAAGCGCAAAGATTTGGTAAAGGTTGATGTTGAAAAACTCAAAACAGTCAAGCTCCTTGAAATCGGCAAGCAGCTCATTGAGGCAGGGGTGGGGGATGGCAAAGTCATTGATCGCGTCACTCCCGAACTGATCAGGTCAGGTGACTGGAAGAAAAAAGAATTCAGGCGCTATGATGTTGAGATCAATGTGCCGCATATCACGGGCGGCAAACGCCATTTGGTTGAACAAGCAAGCCAGTATATCAAACGCATCTGGCTCGATATGGGCTTTCAAGAAATGACTGGCTCGTTTGTGCAAACTGCTTTTTGGGATCTTGATGCGCTGTTTGTTCCGCAAGATCACCCTGCGCGGGAAATGCAAGATACGTTTTACATCAAAAAACCCAACCAGGGAACGCTGCCAAAGGAATATGTGCGCGCCATAAAGAACGTGCACGAAAATGGCGGTACTACCGGCAGCACTGGCTGGCAAATGCCCTGGAGCGAGGAAAAAGCAAAAGAGTTGCTCTTGCGAACGCACACAACAGTCTTAAGCGCACGTACCTTAGCGCAGCTTAAGCCTGAAAATCTGCCAGCAAAATTTTTCTCAGTATCACGAGTGTTTAGAAATGAAACACTTGACTGGAAGCACTTGTTCGAGTTCTATCAAGTTGATGGTATTGTCATTGATCCAAATGCCAACCTGCAGCATTTGTTTGGCTACCTGAAGGAGTTTTACAAAAAAATGGGTTATGCTGATGTGCGCTTGTCACCTTCGCATTTTCCCTATACTGAACCGTCAGTAGAGGTGCACGTCCTGCATCCTGAGCGCAATGAATGGGTGGAACTGGGCGGCGCAGGTATTTTCAGGCCTGAAGTGGTCAAGCCGCTCTTAGGTATTGACGTGCCGGTGCTTGCGTGGGGCTTGGGCATGG
This sequence comes from Candidatus Woesearchaeota archaeon, assembly GCA_041599235.1. Classification (GTDB taxonomy): domain Archaea; phylum Nanobdellota; class Nanobdellia; order Woesearchaeales; family ARS49; genus JBFHWZ01. Next base: position 37,954 of record JBFHWZ010000001.1, read on the forward strand.
AACGAATCATCACTGCCTATTATGGTATAACTGATCTTCGAGAGATTTACAAAAATGATATCAAATACTTGCGAGGGATTAAATCCTGGGTGAAATAAATGTCAATCATTACACTTAACAAAAAAACGATGCAGCAGCTTGTTGGCAAAAAACTAGCAGATGCTGATTTTAAAAAACACTTACCGGCAATGGGCATTGAAGTTGAGGCTGTGCTTGCCAAAGATATTGAAGTGGACATTTCTCCCAACAGGCCTGACTGGCTGAGCGAACAGGGCATTGCACGTTCATTGCGGTCGTTTCTTGGCAAAAAAGCAAGTAAGCCATTCACGGTCAGCAAAGGGGCCTACAAGGTGCTGGTTGATAAGAGCGTGGCTAAAGTGCGGCCCTTTACTGCATGCGCTGTGGTACATGGCTTGAAACTTGATGATGAGAAAATTCGTGAACTCATACAAGTGCAGGAAAAATTACATATGACTTATTGCAGGCAGCGGAAAAAAGCAGCTATTGGCGTGTATCCTATGGAGAAAATATCATGGCCTATTCGCTATTGTGCCAAACGGCCAGGTGAAATCTCTTTCCAGCCATTGGAAGCTGATCGTGAAATGCGCGCTGCGCAGATACTTGCTGAGCATCCTGCAGGAAAAGAGTATGGCCGCTTGCTGCAGGGCCAAGAGAAATATCCTTTGTTTATTGACGGCAAAAATCAGGTGCTGTCCATGCCGCCGATTATCAACTCGCAGTTGACCGGTAAAGTGACCAGCAAGACAAAAGATGTGTTTGTTGAATGCTCTGGCTTTGACCTGAATAATCTCAAAACCTTGCTGAATATTATTGTTGCGATGCTTGCTGATATGGGGGGCAAGGTGAGTGAAGTGCAGGTCAAGTACGCGACCAAGACTGTTAAGACGCCTGATCTGACTGAGAAAACTATGAAGCTTGACAAGGAGTATGTGAATAAGGTGCTGGGAACTGAGTTAACTGAAAAAGAAGTCAAAGTATGCCTTGAAAAAATGGGCTATGCTGTTGTTGGCAAAAAAGTAATGGTTCCTGCATATCGTGCAGATGTCCTGCACCCTGTTGATTTGGTTGAAGATGTTGCTATTGCGTACGGCTATGACAACCTGCGCCCCGAGGTGCCGAAAGTGGCAACTATTGCGCAAGAAGCACCTTTTGAAGTGTTTAGGAATACTGTGTGTGATATGCTTGTTGGTTTGGGTTTGCTGGAGACCAGCACATTCCACATAACCAATGCAGAGGTGCAGTCAACCTTAATGCAGCATGATGTTCCGCTTATTGCATTGGCTAATGCGCTAACCAATGAATACAATGCATTGCGCGCTTGGATGATTCCATCGCTGCTTGAAGTGCTCAAGCATAACTTACATCATGAGTACCCGCAGAAGATCTTTGGCACGGGCTTGATTTTCAAAGAAAATCCCAAGACTGAAACAGGTATTGAAGAAGACTGCAGGCTGGCAGTGCTGCTGTGCCATGCCAAGACTGACTATACTGAAGTCAAACAGATTCTTGATTATGTGCTGCGCATGCTTGAAATGCAGTATGAGGTGCATGCAGCAGAGCACCAGAGCTTTATTCCAGGACGAGTATCGCGCGTGCGCGTCAAGAACAAAGGCATTGCGTATATGGGGGAACTGCATCCGAAAGTGCTGCAAAGTTTTGGCATTGAACAGCCAGTTGCTGCGTTAGAGATTAACCTTACGCAGTTGTTTTGGCTGCGCTCGCCTTAGGCGCTGCTTTTTTATCAGCTGCTTTGGGTTCTGCTTTTTGAGCAGCCTTTTTCTTAACTGCTTTCTTTTTTACTGGAGCAGCTTTTGGTTTAGCTTTTCGCTTTTTTGAAGGCTTTGCTGCTGGTGTTTTTTTCTTTTTGTCCCATACGGGCAGGCCAAGCTTGCTGAATGCTTCTTTGACGGTCTCATGGCTTGCGCCTTTGCGCAAATCAACAAGGTCTTCAAGCGGCTCAAGATGGCTCATGTTGCATTTTCTGCGTCGTGTGCCACCATCAATAAGCACAAAGGTATCATCAAGAATGTCTACAATAACGCATTTTTTACCAGCATCTCTGCCAGCGATTTTCACGCAAATTCGTCCAACTTCCATGTGTGTTCCTCCAATCTCATTATCTGCGCAGGTCGTTGCCGTGTCCTGCAAGAGATTATGCTCGTGCTAATGCAATGATTTTTGCCCTGCTGCACTTAGTGCACAGCACGCCGCCATAGGGGCGTTCAGGGCGTCGCATGGTTTTTGAGAGTGCTCGGCGCTTGTAGGGCAGTTCGCGTGGAACGCCTTTCAGGGTATCGCCGCAGCTACCACAGTGCGCTTTTGCAGGCTTGCGTCGAGCATAGCGCAATACGGTATTGCCGCCAGGCAGCTTGGTAAAGACCCGCCTGAAGGTTCGTGATTTTTGACTCCCCTTAACCATACAAAGGAGAAGGCGCGGTAGCTTTTTAAAGCTTTCGTCGCTATAAGGTGGTATGGTGTGGATTGTGCGCTATAGCGAAGTAGGCTTAAAAGGCAAGAATCGGGGGCGGTTTGAGCAGCAATTAGAGCGCACTATGCAGGCCTGCTTAAAGCAAAACAGCATTGCTGTTGAGAAGATTGAGCGGCCCTATGGCAGAGTTCTGGTATATGCTGAAGGTGATTGTTCAGTCTTGAAGCGTGTTTTTGGCATTGCCAGCTTTAGTGAAGCTATTGTTGCAGGATCTGCAATGGATGAGGTAAAGAAAAAAGCACTGGAGTATTTTGCAATAAGCAAAGAACAAAAATTCAGAGTAAGCTGCCAGCGCCTTGATAAACAGTATCCCTTGAAAAGCATGGAATTTGAAAAAGAGCTTGGAACGTTTGTTCAGGAACAAACAGGCGCTGGTGTGAGCATGACTGCATTTGATGTTAATATCATGGCTGAGATTATTCAAGGCACAGTATACTTCTTTAAAGAAAAAAGCAAAGGGCTTGGCGGTTTGCCTGTTGGCATTGAAGGGACTGTGCTTGGCTTGGTGGAAGATGAAACCTCGCTCTTAGCCTGCTTGCTTATGATGAAGCGCGGCTGCAAAGTGGTGCCTGTTGCGTTGCATGCTGTTGATATCAGCTTATTGCAGAAGTTTGCTTATGGCTACCAACTGGAGTTATTGCGTGCAGCAAAAATCGAAGAGCTTGATGCACTGGCAGCTCAGCATAATGCCAAAGCAGTTATTGTTAATGATCTCTTAGATACTATTCGTGAGGTACCTTTAAAAACTCAGGTGCTTAGACCATTATCTGGTTTTGAAAAAAAGGAAATCGAGGAACAACTCAATGCCTATAAAGCTCTGTGAGCAAAACAAGCAAGCACCGTATCAGCCAACAGCAGAGGATATGCAATGGGCTGAGCAGTTTGAGCAGCAGATAGGGGAAACTATACAGCAGCATGCCTTAATTGAGCCAGATGATAACGTATTTGTTGCAGTAAGCGGTGGCAAAGACAGCACAGCATTATTGTATGTGCTCAAAAAGCTTGGCTATGCAGTGCAGGCAATAACAGTAGATGCACATATTGGGTGTTATACTGAAACTAATCTGAAAAATATTCGTGCTGTGTGCAAAGACCTTGCTGTTAAGCTCTATGAGGTTCCTTTCAGGAAAGTGTTTGGTGCAAGCTTGTGTCATATTCGTGATACTTTGCAGCAAAAAGGCCACAACTACAAGTCCTGTACGGTCTGCGGAGTATTGCGAAGATACTTGTTGAACAGGTTTAGCCGTGAGCTCGGGGCAACCAAGCTTGTCTTAGGGCATAACCTGGATGATGAAGCACAGGCAATTCTGATGAACCTTATCAAGAACAAGCAGGAACTGAATGTTCGCCTGGGGCCCTTGCCGGGCATTATCAGAAACAAAGGCTTTGTGCCGCGCATCAAGCCCTTGTACTTTACTGAAGAAAAAGATATTGTGCGGTATTCTAAAATCAGGAACTTTCCTGTGTATTATGGCAAGTGCCCGTGCAGTCTTGATGGCTTTAGAAATTACGTAAAAGACTTTCTGAATGCGCATCAAAAGATCAATCCTGCTGTCAAGAGAAATATTGTCATGAATTTCCTGCAAAAGCTTCCTGCATTGCAGGCAAAATACGCAACAACAGCGCATCCACAAATGTGCAATTCGTGCGGTGAGCCAGCAAAAGCGCAGCGCTGCAGAACCTGCACCTTACTTGACCAGTTTCAGTCGGGCAAGCTCAGTTTTGGTGAGAAAACGCCACTCTCCACTATTGAGTCCTGCTAGCTTAAGCTTTCCTATCTGGGTTCGTTTTAATTTTCTAACACGATAGCCTAAACGCTCAAAAAGCCGTTTGACAATATGCTTTCTGCCTTCGTGGATAGTAATAGTGATTACTTTTGCGCCACTGATATCCTTAGGCACAACAGGTCTGCCGTCAATTTTCAAGCCTTTTTTCAGCTTAATCAGGTGCTCTTCAAGGAGGGCTTTATGCAAAAGAACTTCGTACGTTTTGGCAAGTTCATAACGAGGATGCATAATTTTGTTTGCAAACTCCCCATCATTGGTGAGCAACAGCAGGCCTTGCGCATCTTTATCTAATCTGCCAACAGGAAAAACGCGCTCAGGAACACGCACCACATCAAGAACAGTTTTCCTCCCTTGCGGATCACTGGCAGTTGAGATTGTGCCGCGCGCTTTATTGAGCATAATATACACTTTGTGCTCAAGCTTGACTTTTTTGTTCTCAACCGTTATGGTGTCTTTTGCAGGGTCTGCTTTGTCGCCCAGCTTAATGATTTTGCCATTTACTTTTACCTTGCCAGCTGCAATAAGCTCTTCGCATTTTCTCCTGCTGGCAATGCCCGCATGGGCAAGGATCTTCTGAACGCGCTCTTCCATAGCCTTGTAAAGGGCACAAAGATTTAAATAACTTTGTGGCAGCAATCAGACTATGAAAGATATTGTTTTTCCTCAGCAGAACGAGCAGGAGTTTGTTGCCATGGCCAAGAAGCTTGGCTATACTGAACTGGTATTTGCCTATGAAACGCCTGAGCAGTTCTATACTAAGCCAGCGAGCATCAAGATAAGTAATGCTGTGGTGTGTGATCCAAAAAAAGTTGAGCGCTATAGGAAGAAAGCAAGTCTGATGCTGGTAAAGCACACAGGGCAAGACCGGTATGTGCTTGAGAAAACAAAAGCAGACATCCTGTTCGGGGTAGAAGCAACAACCGAGCGCGACAAAACCCATCAGCGGTCATCAGGTTTAAACCATATTATGTGCAAAATAGCTGAGCGTAACAAGAAAAAAATAGCTTTTGACTTTAACATGATTCTTACTGCTAAAAGCAAAGCGCGATTGCTGGGCAGGATGAAACAGAACATAAAGCTCTGCAGAAAGTACAAGGTGCAAACAGTTATTGCATCATTTGCTCAGGATCCTTTAGACATGCGCTCCCCTCAGGACCTGCAAAGCTTTTTTGTTGTGCTGGGCATGCATCCTGCAGAAGCTAAGAAATCACTCAATTGGTAAGCCAAAACTGCGCCAGCATTCTTCTCGCATGGAACGGTCCAGGATTTCAGAACAGTGCTCTGTTTCCTCTGAGCGGTACACGCCGTCTTTGATAGCAATATCTTGGCAGATTGCTTTTGCCTGCATAAAGTATTCTTCATTCAAGGTAGCTCGTGCAGTGCATGCAGCAAAGTCTTCGGGATGCTCTTCTTCGCAATAGCCTGGGTCTCTGCTTGCTTCTGCTTTGCACCAAGAATCGTCACACAACGCAGGGTTGCCAGTAATCAAAGCCCTGCAACTATCTTGGACTTCTTCTGGTTCGCTTCTGCAAAACCCTTCATCTTTTGTTATGATTGCTTTGCAGTAATCTGGGTCTTCCATCTGTTCGCATAAGGTCGCATCGCTATTTTTTAGTGCCAACACATACTGGTAATCATCTTGGAAGCTTTGCTCGCAAGCAGCTAAGGTGTCTGAAAAAGCAGCCTCAAAGGGAACTACTTGTGCATCAGTAACTGGTCGTTCTTGTGATGCAAATTGGATTATGACATAGACTGCTAGAATGATCAATAGGGCTATGCCAATGCTTGAAATGATGATCCTGTAAGGCGCCTCTTTGTGCGGCAAAGGCGGATGCGGCAATTCATACTTCTTAGCCATGCTATTTTTGTTCCTGCATTCCTATTTAAAGCTTTGCGTACGCAACCTTTAAATAGTCTTATTTGCTTGTTCGTCTATAAAAGAGGGTTAGTAATGAGGGAAGGGTGTAAAGCAATAGTACTAGCAATGCTTCTTGTAATGCTTGCTCCAAGCGCAACTGCAATTATCACGCAAAACTTTAATCTGCATGTGGGCAGAAGCATTACTCCTGTATTTCCTACTCCGGGCGTGGGCGAACTTGGCTCAAAAATGGTTTACTTTGATGAGGACTATTATGTTACGCGTGTGCACATGTGTTCGCATCGTTCAAAAGGAAGCTCATCAACTATTGCAGGAGATGCTTATCTTGATGGCAACCTTGTTCAATATGGGCCAACACATTACTTCAAACGATCAAGTAGTCGAAGCTTATACTGCGTAAACTATTATTTTCCTAATCTCCGTATGGATGCAGTGCATTTTTATGCCACGCGTTATCATAGTCGTGGCCTCAGTAATGTATATGCAGAGTATTGGCCATACCAATTTTCTCACACAGTTATTGGCTATTCCATAGCAGTACTCGGCGAGCTCGGTGATATACTACAAGGCAGAACAGTAACCACTGCACCAACACATTACATACGCTCAGATAATCCGCAAGTAAAAGTGTGGGTTGGTGATGAAACACAGTTTAGCAGAACAAGCACCGCAGATATCACTGAGCCTGTCTTTGCCTGCCTTGATACGAACTTTAATGGCCAGTGTGACTTGCTTGAAGATGATTATGATGAGTGTGATATAGCTGGCGGCGACTGGTATAGAGACGAATGCTGCGGTGGAGCAAACGCAACAGTTGCTGACTGTGAGTTTGTAACTGACATTAAAGCATATTGCGGCTATACCACACCAACTGAGCCAGAATGGGCTCCCTTAGATGAAAAAGGCAATATTCACGAATTGTTCTTTTGCCCTGGCTTGAGCGTAACCAGTACAGGAGATGAATTTCTCGGGTGCGAAGTAACTGCCAATGTGACTTTAGCCACTAACATATCAGCTGAACTTAAAAAAACTGATTATGCGGCATCAGCATCGCAATTGTATGTTCCTTCCTGTGATGATGATATGGGCAGGCTTGGCTGGTTTACTGAAAGCCAGCGTACAGGCAGTGGTGATAATGAGGCAGTAGTGTATCGTTATATTGCAGCATGTGGCGATGGTGTCTTAGGCGGCCAAATTACAACAGGGACTTGCGCAGCAGACCAAACTTTAGTAGGGTCATTTATTGATAAATATAAGTCTGAATACGGCAATGTGTTCACCACGAACTATAATGTGTGCATCAAGGGAAGGTATGGTGGCGAAATACAATCTGCAAGTGGCACAGATACGCCCCCTGCGTGTACGCCGGGGTTGATTGATGTAGGCACCTGGCAAGACCGCATTGAAACAACAGGCACTGCAAATCAACAACCAACAGTTGATAAGACCTATCGCCTGTGCTTGTCTGACCAGTTGACTGGCTTGCGGGGCTTTGAGTTTGAGAACATTACAGGCTATAGTGGTTCGCATGAATATTACTGCACAACTGATTATATTTTTGAGTGCCGTGGTGATGATCCTCAGTACAGTGCAATTAATACGTATGATACTGGCTTTACCAGCACTGATATTGCTGGCCAGCGCTGTCCTAATGGTTTAGTGAGCCATTGGGCATTTGAAGATGATGCATCAGATTCTATTGGCATAAACAATGGCTCAGCAACAGGTGTTGAATATGTTTCTGGCAAAGTGGGCAAGGCTGCTTCGTTTGCAACCGGCGACCAAGTGCTGGTGCAGCATGATATCAGCTTGCATCCGCCGCGCAGGTTTAGTGTTGAAGCATGGATTAATCCAAGTGATGTTACGGGAACCAGGGCTATTGTGCATAAGCGTTCAACTATTTACACAGTGGTTATTGATGGCGGCAAGCTCAAGGCATTAGTGGAAACAGACGGAAGTTCGCCAACAAGCTTTGTTGGCACACAAGGTATTAATGCAGATGAATGGACGCATATTGCAGTCACGTATAATTCAGGCAGACTGAAATTCTACATCAATGGTGTTTTGAAGGAAACTATTACGAGCATTACAGGCAGAATTCAGGAATCAACTGGAGAGTTTATTATTGGCAAAGCACGTGGCGGCACTACACAAGCAGTAACTGAGCAATATGAAGGTTTAATTGATGAATTAGCATTTTACAATCAAGAGCTTGATGCGCAAACTATAGCAGAGCA
>JBFHWZ010000002.1:0-42730 GCA_041599235.1 Candidatus Woesearchaeota archaeon
ACCTTGGCAGTCCAGAATGCTTTTGGTATTATGGTCGATAACGATAAAGCCACCATCAAGGTCGTGGTGCTTGAATTCTCTCAGAGCAATGCGCGGCAATTGATTGTAATGCATCTTGCCAAAGTAAATGCTGCTGTCCTTTATCACTATAATATGCACAAAACTCATGATTAAACTGAGTTTTCCTGCTTCTTATGCATTACTGTGCAAAAACCGGAATTAATCCGAAAACTTCAGCAGTTTTTCGTGACTGCTCAAGCCTGATTTAAGCTGCACATGCTTTTTGGTGAGCTTGGCAAAGAACTTGTACACTTCAAGATTTGCTTTGCCTTTTGTCGCAGGTGCAGCAATAGCGACTTTGAGCGCTTGCCGTGCTTCATCCCAGCCAAGAATCTCATTCTTAGCAGCATTGGGCTTCACTAGAATCTTAAGAACGCCGTTCTTGATGTACTGCTCAAAGTCAGTCATCTATACTCACGCCAGGTATGATTGCATTTTTCACACTTGAAGAACTTAGTTGCAGCTTCATCAGCAGCACGTGTCTGGATTTCCCAGGTATATGCCTTGCTGTGCTTGCATTTTGGGCATTCCTGCTCAACCAAGGGATACACCGTGGGGGTTTCTTCAATCACTTCAATCTTCTTGGTTTCCTTGCCTTTTTCCCTGATTGCAACAGCTTCAGTACCTTCTTTGTGGCCGCATGAACAAGCCAATACTTTCTTGCCCTTCACAGCCTTGGGCATCATAAGAGAACCGCATTTTGGACAAAACATCATACTACTCCTGATACTTTTAATAACTCAACAAAGCCAATCTTGATCCAGCCAAGGAACGGAATTCTGAACAATGCCTTGCCAATTTGATTTTCTTGCCTTACTGCGCGCTCAAAATCTGCACTGCCGCAGTTATGATCGCCCTTGGTCAAATAGCTCTTGTGATCACCAAGCTGGTCAACAGCAACAACGCGGTGAATGATGGGGTCAAGGCGGTTATCAGCCCTGAACACCAGAATGTCTCCAATAGCAATATTTGCTGGCCGCCATAAGATCATAATGTCGCCTTTGTTAAAGCCGTTCTTGAATGGAAACTGCTTGAATTCTATTTGGTTAATGCCCAGCTTTTCATATAATTCGCCTTGCGGTATTTTCTCAGAACAGTCTGCATTAGCACAGCAGCTGGGCGAGCCCCACCAATTATCAAAGCCGCCTGGGTGCTCCATGCTGCCTGAAACAACAGCAACAATCGGATGGCTGGTTCCTAAGACAAATCCTGCAGCTGGATAAAAGATGAACTTGATGATAACAAATGCCAGTATGATATTGGCGATCCAGCTCCAAATACTATTGTCTTCCCACAAAAACCACCAGAGCTTTTTCCAGAACTGCTTACTCATACTCATCAAGCGAACGGCAAGTATTAAAAAGCTTTTGGTTATAGTTCGTGCATGCTCAAACTGCCGCACTCGAGATATTATGAAGGAATTTTGCAGCTGCGCAACCCCACGCCCGAACTCATTGCCTGGGTGCGCAAAACAGTCAAAGCAGAAGGCAAATCCCTTATTTGCGAAGAAAAAAAAGTGACTAATGGCATTGATATGAAGTTCAGTTCTCAAAGATATCTGCGTGCCTTGGGCAAGCGGCTCAAAGAACGCTTCACAGGCGAGCTCAAGCTCAGCAGGACCCTGCATACAATCAGCAAAGTGACTGGCAAGCGGCTGTATCGTGTTACAGTCATGTTCAGACTGCTCAAATACAAAAAAGGCATGATTTTAGAGATTGATGGTGAACAATGGCAGATCATAGCAGTAGACCATCGTGCCCGTATTAAGAATCTCACGTCAGGCGAGAAAAAAGAATATGCGCTGCATGAATTAGACCGTTATGTCTGACGCTCATGCTGGTATTGCTCAACAATCTTTCGCAGCAGGTCCTTGTTTTTCCGTGCTTCTTCAAACGCGCCTTTGTTGACAAAGCCAAAGAGCTCTGTTTCAGTCAAGTCAAACTGGCTGCTGTCAATGAGAATCATATTAAGCGCATTCTCAGCCTGCTTGCCAACAGCTTTCTTGTATACGATGATAGCAACCAGGCCGTGCAAGTACTCAAGTGCTTTGGTGCTGAATTCATTTACATCATCCACTAATAGCACATCCCCTTTTTCCAGCTGCAGTGCTGTGCGCTTTCGCTGCAATTCTGTCCAGCCAAGATTTTTCAGGCGCTTCAACACAGTCTTGGTCTTCATCTGCGCAAGCGCATTTTGCAATTCACGCATTTTACCCTGCACGCGTTTGGCATGAGCAGTTTGCTCTTTGAGCTGCTTTGTCAGCACCTGGATCTTCTGGTCCTTGAAGCGCAGGCGCTCATCAGGCTTTATTTCTTTTTTGATAACTGGTTTCTGGGCGTTTCTCAGTTTTTCTTCCAGCAGGCGAATGCGCTGCTTAAGCAACGCAGTGTTCTTGTTAGCATCCTGCAGGGCATCGTACAGTTTGGTGAAGTCTTTTTCAGCAAGCTTTTTTTCCTCAATAACTGCTGTCATTATCTGCGCTGGCTCTGCTTCTGGCTTTTCAACCAAGGCAAGCGCAGCATACATGCTCAGTTCGTGCTTGACCACTAACTCAGCAACTTTGGAGAATAACTGCAGCTTATCGCGCGTAGCCAAGAAGCTGTTAATCCGTTTCAAGAGGGGCTGCATTTTCTTAAATGCAAACACTGCTGAGGCCAGCGCATCCCGTTCATGATTGTTTTTGGGATTGCGTGCAGCAGTGAGCTTTCGTTTTTCTTCAACTTTCAGGTCTTCTTGCGGAATGACTAGTTTGGCTCGAAAGCGCGCACTGAATTTTTCAACAAAAAAGGGTGTTTTGTACTTATCACAGCCAACAAGTATGGGTGTTCCTTGAAGCCGCGCCTGCTCAACAACAGCATCAAGGGGCATTTCCTTTGCACTGCCAAGGTGTATGAGTTTTCCAGTAAGATCAAGAAATGCATAACCAACAGTGGTGCCGGGATCAATGCCTGCGATGAGCAGCTTCATTGTAAGATGATGATATTGCCCCTCCCCTTTTTAATTTTCTTTATGATGCCTTTTGCTTCAAGCTCTGAAATCATAAGGCTTATTTTTGCCTCGCTTTCAGGAAATTGCTTGCGGATATCCTTCTGTGTTGTCCTGCCACCTTCTTTTTTGATAAATGCAACAACTTTTTCAAGTTCGCCCAATACTTCCAGCTTTTTTGCTGGCTCTTTTGTTTCAGGTTTCTTGAGCAAAGATTGTCCTATAAGGAAGCCAACAAGCAGTATGAGCGCAAATCCAATCAGGTATTTCCAAAGGGGTGTTTGTTCCTCAAAGTACTCTGCGCTAAAGTCAAGGTCTGATTCGCTTAACAGCTCTTCCTCAAGGCTGATGTCTTCGAATAGTATGAGATCAAGCACAAAGCTGCCTTCGTTCTTGACTGTGACCTGCTCAGTTATGCTGAGGCCATTTGCCTTAGCTTTGAGCGTATAGGTGCCTTGTGGGACAATGAACTCATAGGTTCCGTTTTTAGAAACTAATACTTGTTTGGGGCTGGTGCTGATCTCAACTATTGCATTATTGATATTATTGAGTTCAAGATCATAGACGTTTCCGTAGATAGTTACTGCGCTTACCAAGGTAGTTAAGCACAACATACAAGCTAATAGGCAAAATATGCTTTTCCACCCCATATCTGAGTATAGAGCCCATTAACCTATATAAACCTTTCGTAAAGTAAAAGGGGACTAAAGAGGACTCTATAAAGTTTTAAAAGCCCTCTTTGGGCTTTAAATTAAGTGTTTTGCAAGCAAGTATATAAATAAGCTTGCCCATAGAGGTTGCTAGGGAGCTTACCGCCTCCCGAGAACTAAACGGCTATCTTTGCTGTGCGGAGCACAAGGCTTCGCACAGTAAATATTATTACAGCCGTTCAAAAAATCAAGATAGCTGAATTGGAGGAAAAAACCATGAACCTAAAGAAAGTAATGAGTTTGTTTGTGATGGTGGTGTTCATCGTGAGCCTCATGCCGGCAGCATTTGCTGATGACGGCGCTGATCACAATGACGCACCTGACGCAGACACCCCTGTTGATGGCGATGTTGCTGAAGACGGGGCTGGTGATGCAGATGATACTGCTGCCTCACCAACCGATGTGGGCATAACTGAGCATGAAATCCGTAAAAAGAGAGAAATGCGAAGTGATGCCTTTGAAAAAAGCAGAGAAGCACGCATGAAGCAGGCTGAAGATATCCGCAAGGATAAGATGAAAGCACGCGATAGAGTTCTTAAGAAAGCGCTCAAAGTGCGCCATACTGAACTTAAGGAACAGTACAAGCATGACCGCAAGCTTATCAGAGAGCGAGCAGCAAAAGCAAAAGAAATGCACAAAGAAGCTCGAGAGCGACATAAAGAAGCTCGAAAAGCCCTGAAAGAACGACGCGGCAATCTCAAACAGCACGCACGTGATTTCTTAGCTGGATCAGCTGATGATATCATTGCCCTGCTTGAGAAGACTATAGAGCGCATTGAAGCAAGTGACTTGTCAGAAGGCGAGAAAGCTGAAATGATCGCATCTCTTGAAGCACGCATTGGCGAAGTTGCTGCAGCTCAGGACTCAGTAGCTGACCTTGATGACGAAAGCGCTGAAGACCAGTACAAAGAAGCAGCCGGCATTATCAAAGGCGCTTGGAAAGATGCTCGACATCAGATCAAGCGCGGCGTTGGCAAAGCTGCAAGCCACCGAATGGGCGGCATACTGGTTAAAGCAGAACGCCTTGGCGCAAAGCTTGAAAAAACAGTTGCACGTCTTGAAGCAAAAGGTTATGATGTGAGCGTAGCAGCAGAGCACATTGCCACGTTTGAAAGCTTGATTGCACAAGCAAAGAGCAAGCAAGCTGAAGCAAGCAGGCTCTTTGAAGCAGGCGATGCTCCAGCAGCAGCTGAACATGTCAGAGAAGCGCACGCACTCTTCAAAGAAGCACACCAAGCTCTGAAGAATGCAGTCCGTGCAATCAAAGGCATTGAGACTGGAACCACTGAGCTCAGTGATGCAGATGATGGTGCTTCAGATGATTCAGACGATGCTGATGAAACCGAAGCTGAAGAAGAAACTGAAGCTGAAGAAGAGTCAGAAACTGAATCTGATGAAGAAGAAGCTGAGGAAGAATCTGAAGCTGAAGAAGAGTCAGAAACTGAATCTGATGAAGAGTCTGACGATGAAATGTCTGACGAAGCTGAAGATGATGCAACTGATGACAGCGCTGACGAAGGCGATGCATCAGATGACGACAGCTCAGATGACAGCTCAGATGAAACAGCTGACGACGAAACAACTGGGGCTTAAAACCCCTTATTTTTTCTATTTTTTTACACAAAGTTTAAATAGAAGGAAGAGAGACTCTACCCAATAATAACAACAAGGTGACTATATGAAAAAAATCCTAGCAATTTTGTTTGTTGTCAGCATTCTAGCACTGCTTGTTGGCTGCGGCCCAAAAGCATCAAAAGTAGCACCAGAAGCTGGACCAACACCTGTTGACGCAGAAGTCAGCACCATTGATCAAGATGTTTCTGAAATTGATTCACTTGAAGCAGAGCTTGACACCAGCGAACTGGATGAGATTGATCAAGCTCTTGCTGAACTAGAATCGCTTGATCTAGAGTAATTTTTTTATATTCTCTTTTTTTATTGCTTCTTATATGATAGAACTAGACGGCTCATACGGTGAAGGCGGCGGCCAGATTGTCAGAACTGCCTTAGCACTTTCTACACTTACGCAAAAGCCTTTTCATGTAACCACTATACGTAAAGGCAGGAAAGATGCAGGCCTTAAGGCACAGCATGTGCACTGCATCAAGGCACTGCAAGAACTCTGCGATGCAAAAGCAGAAGGAGCAACCTTGGGCAGCACAGAACTTACCTTCTACCCTGGCACTATCAAGAAACGAAAGCTTGACGTTGATATTGGCACAGCAGGCTCAATAACCTTATTTTTGCAAGCACTGCTTATGCCCTGCTTTTTTGCACCCAAACCAGTCAAGCTCAGTATTACGGGCGGAACCAATGTTGCCTGGTCAATGCCTGTAGAATACCTGCAAGAAGTGTTTGCGCCACACCTAAACAAATACTGTGATAAACTGAATATCAAGCTCCTCAAACGCGGCTATTATCCTAAAGGCGGCGGAAAAATTGAAGTCAGCATAACTCCAAAATACACTATGGAAACAGTTGCCGAAGCACAGCCTATTATGCTTCTTGAGCAGCAGCACTTGCTGTACATCAAAGGAGTCAGCCATGCTGCCAAGCATCTTGAGAACGCAAAAGTAGCTGACCGGCAAGCAGCAACGGCACAACAGCAGCTTGAAGCATATGGCGTGCCTATCACGATCCGCACAGAATATGTAGACAGCCTTAATCCTGGCAGCGGCATAACGCTCTGGGCAGTGTTCTCGCAAGACAAAGAAGAACTTGATCAAGTCAATCCCGTTAGTTTAGGCAGCGATGCGCTTGGCGAGCTGGGCAAGCCTTCAGAAACTGTTGGGCAAGAGGCAGCACAACAACTTAAGACAGCTATTGACAGCAAAGCTCCTGTTGATGCTCACTTAGCAGACAATCTCATTCCGTGGATGGCACTTTTCAAACCCAGTGCTATCAAAGTGGCTCAAGTGACTGAGCATACAAAAACAAACATCTATGCTGTTGAACAATTCTTAGGTAGGACGTTTACTATAGAAGGAAACATAATCTCAAGCAAGTGACGCAAGCTTAATGCTGGTCTTCAAATCGCGGATGTCATAATCAAACAACTGGCGGTCTTCTTTTGACAACCGCAATTGATCCATCAGAACCTCAACTTCAGCAACTGCGCGCACAGCATGATCAACATTGCCCTGCACCAACAGATCTTTTGCGCGCTCAATCATGGTGCGCACTTCAGGAAAGCGCGCTTCTTCAGGAGCGTGCGCGCCGATTAAGGGGCTGCGTTCTTTGCGCAAATATTCTTCAAATGCTTTTTCCTTGCGTTCTTCAAGTGCTTCCAGCTCTTCTTCGCGGTGCGCTAAGATATCAACGCCTTTTGCCAGCCCTTGTTCACGCTCGCGAATATCTGCTTCTTTGCGCAGTAGTTCGCGCATGCGCTGCTTAGGCTTCAGGCCTTGCACCAGCAATTCCTTTTCAGCGTTATCGATAAGTTTCTGCAGTTCAAAATAGCGCTTTTCAAGTTTTGGAATTGCTTTTTTCATATCTTTTGCTCGAGCAAGCTTGAACTTTTCAGCATCTATTTTTTTCTTCTGATTCTCAGCATAGGCCAAAAGCTTTTTGGCCATTTTTTCCTGCTTGACAATTGCTTTCTTTTCAAGTGTGAATTTGGCATAGCGGCTGCCATACTCATCTTGCGCTTTTTCAAGCTGCTTGACGCGGTCAATGATTGTTTTTTCTTCTTTGAGCAAGCGTGCCTTGTCTTTTTCAAGCTGCTTGATGCTGTCGAGAATCTCCTGCTCTTTTTCTTCCAGGGCTTTTGAGTCTGTTTCAATAAGCGCTTTAACTTTCATGCGCACTTCGCGAATATCTTTTTTTTCATCTTTGAGCAAGGCGAGCTTATTGTCCCACTCGTGCTTCATGTTCTCAATCTCAGCGCGCCGTGCGTGCGTTTCGCGCTCAAGCGCTATTTTTTCCTGTGCCAGCTCAGCAATAGTGTCTTTGAGCTCCTTGTTGTGCTTGAGCCATTCCATTTCTCGCCGCACCATGTCTTTTTGCTTGAAGTCAATCTCTTTGAGTTTCCTGTCAACGTCCTTCTGCCGAAGCAGCACTTTTTTGTCAACTGCAAGCAAGACGTGCTCTTTTTTGCGCAACTCAATCAGCTGCGCGTTCTTTTGCTCAATGGTTTGGTTAAGCTCCTGAACCAGTTTTTTCTTATCTGCTAATGAGCGCTCTGTTTGCGCTTTAAGATCATCAAGGTGCTTGACTGCTTGCTCTTTCCGAGCAAGGTCGCCTTCCTGCTTGCGCAAGTAGGATTCTTGGGTGGCTAACTTCTTCTCCCATGCTTTGAGCTTTTTGCTGACTGATGCAAGCTTGGCATTTGCCTGCACAATATCGCTCTTATGCTTTTTGAGTTCCTCAAAGCCCTTCAGGTCGCGCTTTAATTGCTTGAGCTTCTTTTGTTTTTCGTCAATATCCTGCTCAAGCTTTTTGCTGAGCGATTCATAATGCGGCAAGCGTTTCTCTTTAAGGGAGAACTCTGCCAGCTTACTGCGCACTGCTTTTTCCTTGTTTGCAAGCTGTTCTTGCATGAGCTTTAGCTGGGCCTTCAAGGCCTTTTCCTGCTTGAGAATGGTGTTTGCGCTGCGCATCTCTTTGTTTTTTTGTGCAACAGTTGCTTCTAGCTGTTTAGCTTCTTTGCGCAATGCAGCAACTTTTTCTGCAAGAACTGGTTCCTGTTTCAGCAGGCGCTTTACCGTGCGCAGCTCAGCTTCCTGCTTGCGCACACTTGTTTCCCGCGCAGTAAGTTCGCTGCGCAGCTTCTTTTCCTTTTTGATTATCGTGAGTGCACTGGATGATTCGCGCTGGTGTTTTGCTTTGGCAGCTTCAAGCTCCCTGAGCTCTTGCTTGAGTGACGTGACTTTAGTGCGCAGCGCCTCTTCGTCTTCCATAAGCTTTTCAGCTTTTCTGAGAATGCGTTCGCGCTCTTTCAGCTCCTGGGCTTTTGCAGTAAGGTCTTTAGCAGTTGGTGTCTTGCTGAATAATGCTGCAACTACCAGTATATCTGCAAGTCCCCCAAGTACCCTCTTTTGCATACGCTCAAGACACCTTTTACCATTTAAAATGCTTTGTCATTCCTGGTTGATGAAGACTTTGGCACTGTTCAGAACATAACATTTAAAAATACTGTGCTGCCTCACCTATGTGGAGGGGTTTTTATGAAGAAAAGTTGTAACTCATGCAAGAAAGTGCTGGTCAATGCCCAAGGCTCGACTAGCTTCATGTGCCCTAACTGCAGCAAATATGAGATCAACCGCTGCGCCTACTGCCGCAAGCTTGCAGCAAAATATTCCTGTCCTGAATGCAATTTTGAGGGTCCGAACTAATGGCAACAGTGATAGTAACTGTGAAACTTATGCCTGAAAGCGCTGACATCAGCCTTGCTGATATACAGAAAGCTGCAGAACAAGCTATCACAGCCTTTGGAGCTGAGCCAAGCAAAGCAGATATTGAGCCAGTTGCATTTGGCCTTAAGGCGCTTAATCTTATCTTTGTCATGGACGAAGCCAAAGGCAGCACTGAACCGCTTGAAGCAGAGCTGGCAAAAGTCCCGGGTGTTGCGTCAGTGCAAGTAACTGATGTCCGCAGGACACTTGGCTAAATGGCAGCAAAAAAACAAAACAAAAACTGGATTATTATTCTTGGAATTCTCATAATTGCACTTCTGATATATATTCCACTGCAACCAAAAGAACCAACTGCAGTGCCAGAGAATATCACTAACCTCACCAAAGAACCAGTACTAGCAGGCATTCAAAAAGGGGACTTGGTAACTCTTAATTTTGTGTTATCCTTAGAAGATGGCACGGTTGTTGACACTAATAATGCAGATCTTGCCAAGCAGTATGAGCTGGAGAACTATGCCACAGGGCCTGTCAAGTTGATCGTGGGCAAAAGCGGCAAAGTCAAAGGCTTTGACAATGCACTCATAGGACTTGCTGAAGGAGCATCAGCGCAAAAAAGCATAGAACCAAGCGAGAAAATACTTTTTATTGAAAAGCCTATTCGCGAAAAAATAGTGCGCCAGCAAGCACTGCCGCGCGTGCAGAAGTTTCCCCTCGCAGCCTTTAAGGGCTTATTTGGCAAGCCCGCCATCAAGGGCACAGTAGTGTACAACCCTGAGCTTGTGTTCAAGTACCAAGTGCTTAATGTGACTGAAAAAAACGCATGGGCACAAGTGCTGGTGAAGCAAGGCGAGGAATACACCTTGCAAGGCAACCAGTGGTCATCGCACGTGCTTGAGGTTGGCGAAAAAGTATTTACTGTTGTGCACAATCCAGAAGACAATCAAACTTTTGAAACAGACTTTGGCATAGCAGTTATTGAATTGAAAGATCGCAGCTTTTATCTTAACCATCGGCCTGAACTGAACAGGGTTCTCAGCCAGGCTGTTGACATAGGCAAAGAGTTCAATCCTCTTGCTGACTTTAAAATTACTGAGGTCAGTGAAACAGCGTTCTTATTGCGACGCGTAAACTACCTGCCGCAAGAACACCTGACCTTGGATGTTGAAGTTCTCAGCATAGAAAAAATCAATTCTTAAGCAGCTTGGTGAATGCTGCTGCAGGCATGGTTGTTCGAATACCATACGGGCTGAAATGCGACAGTGCAGCGCTGTAGCCTTTTTTTCGCATTGCTGCTAACACCCGGTCGTGCTTAGGCACAGGGCGTTTCACTTTCTTGCAAAACGTGTGCAGGTCTAAAAAGCCAACTACTGGAATCTGCGCTTCTTTGGCAAACACTGCCAGTTCTGGATTTGCTTTTGCCATTTTTTTGGCAAGCTGCTTGTCCCAGAGCGGACCAAGCCAGAGCGGGCCTGCTGCATGCATGCGTTTCTTGCAGCACTGGCCAGCATTGTCACCACTTGCTTTTCGCGAGAGGCATGCAGCGCAGTAGAGCAGATAGCTATGCTGCTTGAGCAGGGCATCTACTGCAGATTTTGATTTTGTGCACGAAAAATAAACCCGCATATAATGCGCAGTGCTGTGAGAAAAGATCGGCACAAGCGCTTTATCGTATTGTGCGCCAATCAACTGCGCTTTGCGTATCAAAATACGTATACCTATTTCGTGCATAAGCTCATTGCGCAAGGGCTGCGCCCAATACTTGCGCGTACAGCTTTTAGGATAGCTGCCTGCCAAGGCACTGACATCAGTTGCCGTAACAGCAAGAATGCCCTGCCGGGACAATCTCTTTATGGCTGCATCTAAAAAAGGATTGGGGCTGCCAAAGGGATCAATATCAATATACTCCATGCCTGAAGCGTCAAGCAGAAACTGGCTTGCCTCTTTGCAGGAAACTGTTGCGTTCACTTTATTTTTTGCAAGATTTTTTTTAAGCAGTTTTACTGCTGCAGGATTTGCGTCATTAGCAAACAGTTCTTTGATGATGCCTTTGTTGAGTTCTTTTCTGAACCGAATGCTGCGTATGCCCGAGCCAGCAAGCAGATCGCAGAGGCGCAGCTTTTTTGGGTTGAGCGCATTAAGCAGTGCAATAGCAACGTCCCTGTTGAACTTCATCTGCGGATTATAGAAAACTGGCAAGGCCTTTGACACAACTGTTGCTGTCGGAACAGTGATGGTGGCAGCGCCTTCCTTAACTTGTTGAAGCTTTGCCTTTTGCTGCACACTCATTGGAACAGAAAAAGTGCGGTGTGTGATCAATCTCCCGCTCAACAACCTCGTCTTGATTCTGGCTTAAGACTTTGCCACAGTGCGCGCATGTGCCTTGGCTGCCGCGTCCTGCTGCACCTTCACTGAAGGCTTCTTCAGCTGGCGACACTTGATCATCTTCAAGCAACTCTTCTCGTCCTTCCTCAGAATACACATCAGCGTCTTTTTCACCAGTGTGCATTTTTGTTTCAACTTCATCGCTGGACTCTGTGTGCTCGTTTTCCAAGAACTGCTCTTTTTCACTGTTCACGTCTTCTTTTTTCAAGTCGCCTTCAAAAATAGTCTTCTTTTCAGCCATGCACAAACTGGTTCGTGCTGAGTATTTAAACTTTTTGCTGGAAGAATGAGCTGATTTCTTTCTGGTAGTCAACTGCAATTTTGATGTTCCAGTCGCTGGGGAAGCACTTGAAGTAGCGCGGCCACGTATAGCGCTCATCCAAGAACACAATCACGCCGCGGTCTGTTTCGCTGCGAATGCACCGCCCTGCATTTTGCATGCACTTAGTTAATGCAGGCAGGATGTAGCCATAATCCCAGCCTTTGCTGAACTTGTGATCATAATATTCGATCAACTGCTTGGTCTCTAAATCAGGCCGGTCAAGAGGCAAGCCAACAACAATGACGCAGTCAAGGACGCCCGGCAGGTCAATACCCTCGCCAAAACTGCCTGCTGCGACACCCAATAACACAGCCCCTTTGTCTTTGTATGCCTTGAATTTTTCAAGCAATTCCTGCTTTTCTTCCTTGGAAAGCTTGGGGTGCTCTAAAAACACGGGCTTGGTTGTTGTCAGGTGATTATTGACTGCATCGCGGAGCTGATAGCTGGGGAAAAAAATAGCGCAACAGCCTGGCACTGTTTTGATGATATCGCTGCAATGCTGTGCAATGCGCTTAAACTGCTCTTCGCTCCGCAAGGTAAATTTGGTTGAGGTCCGTGGAATAACCAAGGCCAGCTTGTTCTGCTGAGGAAAAGGATTGGGCAATTCAATCTGCTTTGTCGCATCAGGAAACCCAAGAATGTCGTAATATTGTGCAGTGGGGCTTAAGGTGCCTGACATCAAAATAGTTGCATACGCAGTGTCAAGAACAGTGGTGCTGGCAACTGACGGGTCAAGACAGCGATGATTGATCTCAATGCGCTCATCATGCTTTGCCAGAATGCGCGCAAAGCCAAGATTATTTTCTGGCCAGTATTCTAAGAAGGTTGCAATGGTTCCCAAGCTGCTTGTTTTCTGCTCTTCACGTATGTGGTCAGCTGCAGCTTTGAGTTCAGTGATGAATGCGTCATAGGGCTTGGCAGCAGTCACGCCGTCAACCAATGCATCTTTGCGCACCAGCTTTTCAGTGCCTGCACTGATGCCTTCTGCAAGCGCGAACAGCAGCGCATCAAGTTCTCGCAAGGGCAATAGCAGCTCATCATAGGAATATTTTTGCGCTTCTTTGATTGCGCGCCGTATGAGTTGCGTGCTCAGTTTGTTGGTGAACAATTCGCGCAAGCGCGAAGGCAGGTTATGGCCTTCATCAACAATCACAATTGCTTTTTCCAGTGTTTTGCCGGTTTTGGTCAGGAAACTGTCGCGGATACTGGGGTTGAAGAGATAATAATAATCGCATATGATAACTTTTGATTTTTCAGCAAGCATCAAGCTCATCTCATACGGGCAGACTGCGCCTTGCTTGCTGAGCTCCATAACGTCTTCTGTTGGCAAGGGACTTTTCTTTTCAAGATCTTCAAGCACAACCAGTGCTTTGGCATTATTTTTGCCGCGCGCATTCAAATAATATTGGCACTTGCCATCTTCACGCATAGCTTTGCAAAACTCAGTAAAGTCATTTGAGTACATGGTGTGCGTGCCTGGAAACAAGCACATCCATTTTTTGCCGATGATGGAGGTTGCTGCAGTGGTGAGATTATACTTGCGCTTGATGTCTGTTATGGTATCAAGCACGATCTTGTGCTGGGTGTGCCGTGAGGTCAGAAAAAAGACTGTCAAGCCGTGCTTGATGGCATAGGTTAAGGCAGGCGCAAGGGTTGCAGCTGTTTTGCCCAAGCCGGTTGGCGCGTGCGCTATGAGGTTCTGTTTGCGCTCAAGCACTTCCTGAACGCTGCGCACAAGCTTGTCCTGTATAGGCCTGATTTTTTCATGGGGAAAAAAGAGCTGCATGGTCCTAGCAAGCGCGGCTTGTTTAAATCTTTTGCGGCGACGAGTACGGAACTGTTACGGAGCGTTGTTTCCCCTCGGGAGTTACTGCTTTACACTTTTTGAAAAATAAATTGGTTTACGAAAGGTTTAAATAGAACATTGAATTACTGAAAATCACAACTAAGTCTTTGTTTGTCTAAAAAATTTAACAAACGAAAGGTTTAAATATATCCCGTAATATAACCATTAAAGAAAATAGATTGGGTGGTTGCGTGAAAAACAAGGAAATATTCAAAGTTTTTTTCCGAGAGAAACCGGCTATGATGCTGGTCGAGCTTCGCAACAATAAAAGTGAGGTGTATGCCTCAGCGCTTGCAAAGCAAATTGACTGCACCTATTCTCATGTCGTTAAAATTCTGCAAGAAATGGAGCGCGAAGGACTTATCAACTTTGATAAGCAGGGGCGCCTGAAGCTTCTGACCTTAACCAAAAAGGGACAAGAGATTGCCAGCAGAATTGATGACGTCCGATCAATATTGTAAAAAAATAAGAAGTTCTTTTTTTATTCTGTATACATCTTGACGTTCTTAGGATCGTACTTCCATTCAACAGGAATGGTTCCAGCCTGCTTGTGATATTTGACCAAGCGGTTGATCTTGCTTTCAGTTAACTGCAAGCCGCGCTTGGCAGTCATATCCTGTTTGTTTAATTCCATGTGAGAACGAATCTTGTCAACGCGCCGCATAAGCGCAATAACTTCATCAGGCAGCTCTTTGGTGAGCTTTTTTTCTTTGAGTATGTCAGTGATTGATTTTTCGGCAATCAGTTTGACATTAGGAACACCATAGCTGTCCCGCAATACAACACCAATTTCACTGGCAGCTTTGCCTTCTTTAGCAAGCTTGACCACCAACAAGGTGACTTCATCAGCACTGTATCTAAGCCAGGTTGGTTTTGACGGCTTCATAGGCCGCTTGCTTCCAGATTTTCCTTTCTTTCTTGAATAGAGTCTTGCCATAACCCACCTTGGAGAACACGTCTCCAGCATACGCAAGCCATAACCGGCGTATCTTTCGTGATATGGTGCATTAATAGAGGAGCGTATTTAAACCTTTTGATTGTGTGGGGGCTTGTGTTTGATATCCATGTGCTTGGAATGCGCGCTCGGCGCGTGCTTTTTTTTCTTTGGCTTTTCAGGATACCGCCAGACGATGATCAGGGCTGCTATGAGCAGAAGTAAGATGAGCATCCACGGCCAGAGGGTCTTTTCCTTTTTTTCTGGAGCCTCTGCGCCTGGCAGGGGCCTGCGTGTTGTTGTTTTTTGAGAAGGCTCTGGCGGTGCGCTCACTATAGGAGTGTCATCTTTAGTGTCGCACTGATCGCCAATGCCATCAGCATCAGCATCTTCCTGGTTGGGGTTTGGCTCAGTTGGACAGTTATCTTCAAAATCAATCACTGCATCATTGTCTGCGTCAATGCCCTTCACCTGGCGTATGACGACATCATCTGAATCACCATCATTATTCAAATCGCCAGCGAGCTTTTCATGGGTGGCAAAAACAATGCGTTCGCCAAAGCGTGCTGGCGTCGTTCCCTGGAAACTGCTGACTGCATACGAGTTTGTTATGAGATTGTATGATGCAATGGTATTGTCCTGGACAAACAGCACTGCAGTATCTGCGCTGAACGGCTGCGCTGCACTTATTTTTGTGTTGGTTGGCGTATTGCTGTTAGCATCATAGAGGTAGAGGATTTCATCCTCAAAATCACCGTCAGCATTCAGGTCATTGCCTGCTAAGGCTTCAACAGAGGTGAAAGCTGCAATGCCTTTTGGATTAACACTGGGCTGTTCGCCGACAATAAACGTGTTGATTATCTGCACTGAAGGAATAGCATAATAGCGTATCACCACATCGTTGAGCACGCCATCCCTGTTCAGGTCTTCATTGAGCATTGCTTCGCTTGTTTGGAAAAAAATAGTTGTGCCTGACATGGCAGGATACTCGCCAACTGCTTTGGTGTTTTTCACTTCTTTTTTGTCAAGGCGGTAATAGCGGATAATATGATCTGTTGTGTCGCCGTCACCGTTCAGGTCCTTTCCTGATTCAGGTGTTGCAAACGCAATTTGGTTGCCGGCAATGCTCGGATTGACGCCAAGCAGCTTGGTGCTTACCAGTTTGTCTGCTGCGCTGTCATAGTACATGATGACGCTGTCTGTTTGGTCGCCATCATCATTTAAGTCAAGGCCAGCCATTGCTTCATCTGCGTGAAACGTAATGATGTCGCCAAAGATTGCAGGATGCTCGCCAACACCGACTGTTTTGGTTGTTTCTTTGTTAAGGTCAAAGACGCGAATGATGCTGTCAGTTGCATCGCCATCATTATTCAGGTCTCCTGTTTCCTGCTCGTATGCTTCAAAGGCAATCAGATGGCCATGGATGACTGGATTTCTGCCAAGCTCTTGGGTGCTGGTTGCAGAAAAAGCAAGAGCTTGCGCTGCCAGCAAAAGCACCATGATGGCCAGCACTTCTTTTTTCATTGCAAGTATGCTCAGGACAAGTTCTTTTAAACTTTTCGTGCAAAGAGCATAAGATTTATAAATGCTGCACTGTTCTTTTTGACTATGGTTTTTAATCATAGGGGCAGAACTCAGAAGAAAGAATCTGGCGGTAGATACCGGGCTGCCCGAGGAAAGCGCCTATTTATGAAAGGTTCAGCTCCTACGCTTACCTTTATTGCAGAAAAACACAAAATCAAGACAGTGAGGACCAAAGGTGCTGGCCAGAAGTCACGGGTGCTAGCAGCTAACCAAGTGAACTTATTTGATCCCAAGGCGAAAAAATTCGTGCAGGCAAAGCTCACGAGCGTTACTGACTGCCCTGCAGATGACCATTATATTCGACGTAATATTTTTGTGAAGGGCGCAGTTGTTGAGACTGACAAAGGCAAGGCACGCATTACCTCTCGCCCAGGCCAAAACGGCTCTATCAACGCAGTATTAATATAACTACTTTCTAGTGGTGAAGAATCGAAAGTTTTATAAGGAGTAAAATCAACCATACTTTGAGTGAACAATGGCAAAAAGAGCACGACCATTTAATGGAAAACAATACCAGAATTATTGGGACTTCTATAAACAGGTCAGCGTGGCAACAGTAAATCCTGATGACATCTTCACAGATGAACCTGCAGCGCTTCGAGAAAAAGCACGCGCGCTTGCCATCATGCATCCCTTTGGATTAACTGTTGGCGGCGGGGTAACCATGCCCTATGACGACCTCAAACCAGGCAGAATCAACCAAGCCTATAAAGAAACATATCATCGCGCCATGCAAAGAGTGCCTGAATTTGAGCAGCTGGTCAAAGCAGGCATCCAAGCAGACGCACGCAAGCGCGGCATCACCATGACTGATGAAGACCTTGAAGAACGCGTATGCATTGTCCTTGAAGGATGCACTGCTGCAGAGCTTGACTCATGGGTGGGCGAAGCATGAGATGCTATGATGTCAGCGAATTCTTTGCAAATGCAATAACCTATGCAAAGCAAAACGATGAACTTGCTATCACTGTTGAAAAACGCAATGTGCGTCCAAACGGCAGCAGCGGCGAATACGTTTATGATCTTCATTATCAGTGCGATACAGCACATGACCTGCTCGAAGCAACACAAGAACAATGCCTTGCAGACAATCCGCGCGAAATAGAAACAGATCTTGCTGATGCAGCACAATCACTTGCAACCAGATTACAAAAAGCACTGCCTGACTTTACCATTGATACTCTTGCAAACAAAGTCACTGTGTCAAAAGATTTAAAATAAGCTCGCTGATTTCTTTTTAGTATGGCTGGAAAAGGAGTGATAGAACGCAACATAGAGAATATTCTCTGGAGTTATTCCCGCTTAACAACGGCAAAACAATGCCTCAAAGCATATTATTATGACAAAATAAGGAAACCAAAACCGAAAATTCATTTAACGCCTGACATTGTTGCGGGCAGTGTATTGCATGAGCGTATTGAAGGTTTGTATCACCCACGTGATGTCTTTAAAGAATTAAAGAGCGGGCCAAAACTGATAAAGAAAAAAGGCACGCCAAAAAAAGAAAGCGCTGAAGATTTTGCTGACGCGTCGCAGGGGCTCTGGTTTCGGTATACTCAATGGCACGATGAAGGGCTTTTTGGCAGACGGCCTATTCGCTGGAAAAGCAAGCAGGAGCGATTTGTCTGGGGGCATATCATTCATGAACTTGCATACACTATTTATGAAAACTATTCCCAACAAGAACCGCCGTTGTTCACAGAATTTAAGCTGCCCGTCTTATGGATTGATGGCCTGCGCATGCATGGCATTGCAGATGAAATACGCTATCCGCTGACCATCCGCGATCATAAATCACGTAAGCAGCGCATTTCTGATTTGGATTTGAAATATGACATGCAATTCACTATGTACGCTGCAATCTTAAGCATCAAATGCAGTGAAAGCGAAAAGTTTGCACGGTATATTGGTGCAACAGATGAACATATTGCAGGATTGCAAGAGGATCCATTATACCTAATGGATAAATTCAACTGCGAGCATCATTGGCTGCAAACAGGCTGGGTGCAAAAAGGAGAAAAACGAAAAGTGGAAGTGATTACTGCACCACCACGAACACGGCAGCATCTTGACGAGATTATTGAAACAATGCATGAACTTGATGGGAAAATAAAAGATGTTGATTTCAAAGCAGAACGCGGACGTCACTGCAATTGGTGTTTCTTCCAAGAAGTGTGTGATTCTGAGCGAGACAATAACATTGTGCCAAATGTGCCGTATCAGCACCGGCTCTTTGATCCTGCACCGCCACCACAGCGACGAAAAGCAGGCCATCGACAATACCGCTTGTTCCCACCACAGCGGCGAAAGGTGAGTTAGCAGTAACTTTTTTAAACTCAGCATCGTTTGTATGGTCGGGGGAGAACAATGAGAATTTCACATCCATTCTATGGCATGATTGAGTTCAATGGCGTGCATGCAGCGCTGATTGACACAACAGAACTTGCACGGCTGAAATGGGTTTCGCAATTAGGATTGGTGTTGCTGGCATTTCCTGGAGCAAAAAATTCTAGATTCACACATTCACTTGGTGTTGCGCATATCGCAGGCAAGATTGCAGATCACTTAGAGCTGGACAAAAAAGAAAAAGATATTGTGCAATGCGCAGCATTATTGCATGACATTGGCCACGGGCCCTTTTCGCACACACTTGAAGACTTGCGCACTGACGGCTCGGACCATGAACTGTTTGCGCACGATACTATTGTCGGCAAACGAGCATTTAATCTGCCCGGCGCAGGAGAAGTGCATAAAATTCTTGATGATTTTGATATTCCCAAAGGGATGGTTGGCAAATTAGTTGTTGGGAAATTTGAAGAAAAACCGTATCTGCAATCAATTATCAGCGGGCCTATTGATGCAGACAAGCTTGATTACCTCATGAGCGATTCACATTACACAGGTGTCAATCTCGGAAAAATAGATGTTGATTATGCTATCAGTGTCATGGCTATAAAGGATGACACATTGGTATTTTTGGACAAAGGCAAGCCGGTCATTCATGCAGTCCGTGCAGCGCGCAGCAACATGATGGCAGAAGTGTACATCCACCACAACCCGCGTGTTGGCGAAGCCATGCTGCACAAAGCAGTTGAGCTGGCGCTTGCAGCAGGAGAAATTCCCAACTTCCATGAATATTATGACGGAAAATTAATCACCAAGCTGGAAGAAAGCAGCAATGCGTGCACGCGCGATCTTGTGCACAGGTTGGTGTATAATTATGGCGAGCCTGCGCAACGCACAGGTCGTAATATGTATAAGATTGCGTATCAAGTGCGCACTGACAATGGCGGCAGTGCAGCGCAGCATGTACCGCGACTCAAAAAACTCGGCAAACGCTCTATCGAAGATATCTTATCAGAAGCAGTGGGGGTTCCTGAAGGCATTGTGCTGGTTGATTTCCCTGACACAAAACCGGTGTATTCAGAAACAGTGTTTGCTGAAGCCGGCATTGAGTTCACTGATAAAGGCGGCAAATCAAATTATGCTGGCTTTGCAGTGTACTGTCCTGCAGAATACAGGGACCGCGTGAAAGAAGCTGCGCAAGCATTTGTTGAGCGCGATGCATAAGCTCAAGAAAAATATATAAACTCGAAACCTTCTTGTTGTGCTATGGCAGCAGGCACTGTTTTTTTTATTGTTCTTATTGCAATTATTGTGATTACTGTGCTGCTGAGTTTTTTCAGCAAAGTCTTGCGCTTTGTGCTCCCTATACTATACTTTATCCTGATTATTGTTGGCACTGTTATGGTCTTCAGTGATGCAGCTGACCTAAGAGATAACTTCCTCAAAGAAGACAAATTATTTGTTCTTGAAATGAACAATGAAGCCACTGCAGCGTTTACAGTCAAAGGAACTGACCCTGCAGACATCATAACAGACCTTACCAACATCAAAGCAGTGCCATATGAAGACCTTGGCTATTACAAAGTGCTGGTATTTACCTGGGATAGTTTTGAAACTATTGATAGTGTTCCTTTTAGCGGCAGAACCTTAACACGTGCAGAAGCACAACAAATTATGGATGCAGCTGAACCGCGTGCTTTGCTTGCGCAGCAATCCGATGTGCCTATTGCAGCAGTTAACCAAGCATATGTTTCTGATGACATGGTCAGAGGCGACTTGTTTGCGAATCTGGCAAGCGCAGCAGCTGATGAAGAATCAGTGGTTGTTGCACTTCATCAAGGAACTGTTTCGATTGTGCCTGAAACAATAAGCTTTAAATTAATCAAGATCTTGCCATTAAGCATTGTAAAAAAATTATTGCCTGAAGATGACTTGGTTTGATAAAATAAAATTTTGGAAAAAAGAGCCTGAGCTTTCATTGCCTGAGGCAGTTGGTGCGCCACCGTTAGGGGGACCATCAGATTTAGACCGGCCTGCGCCATGGGGAGGTCCTTCAGCAGATGGACCGTCACCCTTAGGAGGCCTGCCTTCAGAAGGTCCGCCGCCATTAGCGGATGCAGAATCAATCCCCTTGCAGGGCAGAGGACAACCTGGATTTGGGCCTGCTGAGCGGCCTGTGCTTGGTGTTACGCCAAAACCAGAAGGCGGCAGTGTTGACAAAGAACTGCAATTAGTCAATGCCAAACTGGACACTATCAAAGCAGTAGTAGAAAGTATCAATCAACGTTTAGAACGCATGGAAAAACCGCAGGAAAAAGAAGTTATTCAATGGCGCTGACAAAACCAGTAACTTTCTTTGGCATTAGTTCTCTGGTGGTTATCCTTGATGTTATTACTAAATACCTGGCAACTACCAGCTTAACCTTTGGTGAAAGCATAGCAGTAATCAAAAATTTCTTCCATATAACGCTTGTACACAACTATGGGGTGAGCTTTGGCTTGTTCAATGACGCAAGCTTGCGTTGGCTCTGGGTTGGTGTAGGCATTGGCGCCATTATACTAATATTCTATTATTATACGCGCATTGAGAACATGATGCTTCTTATAGCAGCATCTTTTATTGTTGGCGGTGCTATAGGCAATGTCGCAGATCGTATTCTGCACGGCTTTGTCATAGACTTTATTGACTTCCGCTTCTGGCCTGCGTTTAATATAGCAGATAGTGCCATAACAGTGGGGGCTGCCCTGCTTATTATATATTGGTGGGCATCTAAATAATAGACAAGCAAAACATTTATATATTACTAGAGCAAAAGCTTAGTATATCCAAACGAGGTGAAAGTAATATGGCAGATGAAGGCAAAGGCATTGCATTAACAATTCTAGGTATAGTGGCTGTTATAGCAATTGTAGGTCTAGTGCTCTTATTTACCGGCGCTGGCAGCGGCGGCGTTTCTGTACAAGAGAGAGCAATCTATGGCGGACCAGTAAGTGACAGACTAGGGCTTCCTGTAGTTGAGTCCCGACAGCTCAGCGGCGGTCCACGAACAGAAGAAACAACCTATGGTCTCAAGCCAGGCAGCTTAGAAACAACTTCAAGCATTGAAGCTTACCGAGCACGAGATGTGTCAGAGAAAAAAGGCCTGACTGAAAGCTTCTTGATCAAAACCTGTCCAGGACTTGTTGAAATTGGCGAAGCGCGCGCAGGCAGAACCTTTGATGTAAACCAGCGACAAATTGACAGCGGCCAATTCAAAGCAGCAAACTGCCAATCCACTACATTCAGCGGCTGGCCAATCTACCAAGTAACTGGCAATACATACTGCTGCAGCAAAGACGGCTTTGCAGTAGTATAAATTTTTTCTTTTCTCTCTTCTTTTTTTACAAAACATTTATATAGAAGAACGTGTGATATTCTCTCACTACTAAAAAAGAGGTTGATCACATGGCAGAAGACAAAAGCATTTCACTTGTAATTCTAGGTATTGTTGCTATTTGCGCAGTAGTTGGTTTAGTGCTGCTGTTCAGCGGCGCTATTGGCGGCAAAGGCGTGTATGTCTTTGGCGAAGGCGGCAAAGGCACGTATTCACGCTATGTTAAAGCAAGCGGTGACGTGCCAACCTATGAAGGACCGCGCATCAGCGGCATTCAACACGGCGATCCTTATGCAGCAAGCAGCCCTGCAACAGCAAATCAAAGAATTGCGCCTTACAAAACAGCAAGCCAAGCAACCAATCCCTGCACGCCAGGTTCAGTTGCGCGACGCGCAGACGTAGCAGACTATTATGTAACTGACTTGCAAGGCGAAGAATGGGCTTGCACTTTCGCATTTTCATCAGGCGAATAAAATGGATGACAAAGGCATTTCCTTAACCATATTAGGCATTGTTGCAGTTATTGCCATAGTCGGTCTAGTGCTCTTGTTCACAGGAGCAGGCACTGGCGGCATTATTATAGGTCAAAAAGCGCCAGTACAAACCTGGGGCAAGGCAATACGAACAGTTTCTGCACAGCAATCCTGCTTCTTAAGCTCAGGAGCTCTTGGAACAGTTGTTGATGCGCTTGAATACCAGCAACGCATAGCCAAAGGCCACTTCTGTGAAGCACGCCAAACAGTGTCAGGAATACAATCACAACAATGGTGCTGTGCGGGAGGAACTGCATGAACGAAAACCACATAGCAATGACCATCTTGATTTCAGTTTCTGTTGTAGCAGCCTTAGGCTTAGTATTTCTCTATAGCTCAGAACAAACAGCACAAGTAGTGCTGTATGACTATGGTGTGCAATCTATTTATGGCGGTGCAAAACGCCAAGCATACACGCCGCTTGGCCCAGCTCTTGAACAGCAAGAAAGCAGAAGGCTTGGAAGCCACTCTCAACAATACACGCCTGATGTAGTTTATGCAACAGCATCGCCAGGAGCGCACATTGCAACCTATGGCAAAGAATGGAGCAAGATTCCGGCCTGGGTAAGCGAAACAGGCTTCTGTGGCGTTTATGCAAATGGCCAGCCCCGAACAGGGCGTATTGATACTGCTGACAGGGCAGAGAAAAAAGATGAAGACTGCCTTCAGCTGGTTGGATTCGATGGCAGAGCTGTAGCGGGCAGAGTGTGCTGTCTAGATTCAGGACAGAGTAGTTTGCCGGGCAGTATTTGAGCAAAAGATTTATATAGTACTATTAGTAAAAGCAGTAATTATCTTAAACGAGGTGACCCTATTATGGCAGAAGACAAAGGTATTTCACTAACAATTCTAGGAGTGGTTGCTGTTATAGCAATTGTCGGTCTTGTGCTCTTGTTCACAGGAGCAGGCACTGGCGGCTATGTAGCGCCAGGCAATAAAGTGTATGGAGGAGCAATCCAAGAAAAGCCATACCCATACTTGCAAGGCAGAAAAGTATCTGGCGTTGCAGGTGACCAGTACTCAGCACAGTACACATCAATACCAAGCATACCACAATCACGAGACCAGTACAAAATTCCAAATCCAAGCGGCTGCCCAGCAGGAACTTATGGCTACACATCAACAGAAGTGCAGCTTGGCAGAGTGGATGCAAGCGCCTGCACTCCTAATGAGATTGTTGCAGGAACATACTGCTGCACAGATCCACGCAGCGAATACATCAAATGAGGTGATTAAATGGCTGAACAAAAAGGACTATCATTAACTATTCTTGGCATTGTAGCAGTAGTAGCAATCCTCGGATTAGTGTTATTGTTCAAAACAGCAGTAACTGGCGGCTATGCATCTTCGTATGGCGCAAACAAGCTCTATGGCGGCGGCATTGCTGTTGCAGGCGGAGCAAATGAGCCATGGACCCCAAGCTGGGTTGATGCAACTCCAATTACGTCTGAAGGAAATGTGGTTACTGTTGGTGGCCATGATGAAACCCGCGGCATAACAACTGCACGAAGCAACATCAAATCAGCTACCTGGAGACAAGCAGCAGACTTGACCCAGCCATGCGGTGCAAGCGGCAAAATTGAAGTTCCTTACAATCGCATCGGAGCATATGCCAACTGTGCTGGTCCTAATGCAAATGACCAGTACTGCTGCGATCCAATTGCGCAGCGAAACGTATAATTTTTTTATTTCCTCTTTTTTATGGCAAAACACAATGAATTTATTATTCTAGGAATTGTTGCAGTTATTGCTGTTCTTGCCCTTGTTCTCTTGTACAAAATGCCTCAAACAGGCTATGGCATATATTCTGGCGGTGCAGAACCTGGCAGAGCAGCAGGTGTGCTGGTGCAAGAACGCTTAGTGGTTCCGCCAAGCACTCAAGGTGTTCCTGTATCTTATCAGCTGCGCAAAGGGGCTTTGCCTGAATTTGCTTCTGAACCATGCCCGCCTGGCTATAAACTGAGTGAATATGCGACATTTGGTTGCCGCGAGCCAGCAGCTGCTGACTACTATGTTGGCGTTATGTGCTGCCCGTTCAGCAGTAAATAAACTCTTTAAGAGTAGTGTCAAACCTTTTTATAGGCATAACCTCCTGATTGCACTATGGAACCAAAAGCAGAGGTGTGTTTTGAGATCTCCTGGGAAGTCTGCAATAAGGTCGGTGGCATCTATACTGTTGTGAAATCCAAAGCAAACCGCATGCTTGAACAGTACAAAGAAAACTACTTTCTTGTTGGACCGTATTTTCCCCAAAAAGCATTTGGCATATTTGAAGAAACCATGCCGCCAGAGCACTGCAAGCCCTGCTTTGAGAAACTTAAACAAGAAGGCATTGAAGTGCATACCGGCAAATGGCTGATCAAAGGCGAGCCTAATGTGCTGCTCATTGATTTTACAAACTTTAATAAAAACACCAACGGCATCAAAAAAGCGCTGTGGGACACATATCAAGTTGATTCGTTAGGAACAGACTATTATGACTTTGATGAGCCAGTTGTGTGGGCCTGGGCAGTTGGCAAAGTAATCGAAGAGCTTTCTGCAGTGTATGAAGGGAAAAAAATAGTTGCGCATGCTCACGAATGGATGTCAGGAGCAGCACTGCTGTACTTGCGCTCAAAAAATGCGCCTGTTGGAACAGTATTCACCACCCATGCGACCATGCTGGGCAGAACCCTTGCCAGCCAAAATGTAGATATCTATGGAACAACAATAGAAAATCCTGCTGAGGAAGCCAAAAAGCACGGTCCAGGCGTTAATGCCAAGTACCTTATGGAAAAAACCTGTGCTAAACAAGCGCATGTGTTCACTACTGTCAGCGAGATAACAGGCATTGAAGCAGAAAAACTGCTGGGCGTCAAGCCGCAAGTATTGCTCTTTAATGGCTTAGATATTGAGAAATTCCCCAGCTTTGAAGAAGCAAGCACCCGACACCGCTTGTTCAAGAACAGAATCCAGGAATTTCTCATGTATTATTTTTTCCCCTACTATCATTTTGACATAAAAAATACGCTCATCTATTTTATTGCCGGCAGATATGAATTCCGCGACAAAGGCGTTGATGTTTTTATCAAAGCGCTTGGCAGGCTTAATGAGATTCTTGTGAAAGAAAACTGCGAGACCACTATTGTTGCATTTTTCTGGATTCCTGGCAATGTGCGCGCCATCAGGCCAGAACTGCTTGAAAGCAAAACCTATTTTACTGACCTCAAAGACTCCCTTGCTGACGTTCGTGATTCTGTGCTGAATGAATTGCTCTACTTACTGGCAAGCGGCAATGAGATTACCAAAGAATCATTGTTAGATAAAGAGTTTCTTGCTGAAGTACGCCCAAAATTATTGCGGCTTAAGCGCAAAGGCAATCCGCCCTTAAGCACGCACGTGCTGCATGATGAAACCAATGATCAAATAGTGCAAGCATTGCGCGCAGTTGGCCTCGACAACGGGCCAGAAGACAAAGTGAAAGCAGTGTTTTATCCTATTTACCTGACTGGTGCTGATGGCTTGCTTGATACCAGTTATTATGAAAGCATGAGCGGTTCGCACCTTGGCGTTTTCCCGAGCTATTATGAGCCTTGGGGCTACACGCCTTTAGAAGCAGCAGCGCTTGGCGTGAGCTCAGTAACTACCGATCTTGCTGGATTTGGCAGGTATTTGTGCACTGAATGTGACCAAGGAAAATATCCTGGTGTTTTTGTCCTGGAACGCTTTGGCAAATCAGAAGATGAAATACTGCAGCAGCTTACTGAATTTCTGAGCAGGTTTGCGCACTTTTCTAAAAAAGAACGCGTAGAAAACAAAATCCAGGCGTATAAAACTGCTGCAGCTGCAGACTGGAAAAACTTTGTTGAACGCTATGTTAAAGCTCATAACCTTGCTGTTCAGAACCAGTAATCATTCTATCAGAATGATAGCATAAGGCGGCACAGCACTTTCCTTGGGCAGTGGCTCATTTTTCTTGAACCGCCGCACAGTTGCCACAATATCAATACCCATCAAATTCAAAGACGGCCTTCTGCGCAATTCAGGATTTAAGTCAATGCTGCTGCAGAAATCGCACGGCCCATTGATGAGCGCCAATGCCTTGTAAAAACCATGAGCCTGTAATTCTTTTTCCATCAGCAGCAGAGCCTCTTTGAACTGCTCAGATTTTTTGCCAATAACCAGCAGTGCGCGCTTATACTCCTGCAGAATAGTTCTTGTTCGTAAGGGATTTACTACGTGCGTGCAGCCATCAGTGTTATCATATGCATATCTCAGACCGACCCATTCCTTGACTTCGATTTTAGAGGTATAGATGGGAAGCGCTTCATCAACCCCAAAATCTTTGCCGACCCGCAAGGCAATACGCAACTCTTTACTCATGGAGAATAGAGAGCGCACTATCTATATAAGTTTAACGAATCAAGCTCTTGCTCATGACTGCAGGTTTTTTTATGCCCAGCAATTGCAGAATAGTGGGCGCAATGTTGTACAATGCACCAGACCTGAGCTTGAGCTTTTGTTCATTTATAACAATGCAGGGAACCTTGTTGGTTGTGTGCGCTGTGCAGACACTGCCA
Organism: Candidatus Woesearchaeota archaeon; assembly: GCA_041599235.1. GTDB lineage: Archaea > Nanobdellota > Nanobdellia > Woesearchaeales > ARS49 > JBFHWZ01. The sequence goes on from JBFHWZ010000002.1 coordinate 26,990, forward strand.
TCAGGATACAGCATTTGCTCAGCATTGCCATGATCAGCAGTAATCACAACAGCATAACCCTGCTTCTGAGCATACGCGGCGAGCTCTTTCAAGCAGCGGTCAACAACCTGCGCAGCAGTCACAGTCTTGCGAAGTCTGCCAGTATGACCGACCATGTCAAGATTAGCATAATTGATGAGCACAAACGCATAGGTGCCTTTTTGCAATGCTTTTTTAGCTGCACGGGTGATCTGCACTGCTTTCATTGCTGGCTGTTGGTCATAGGTCTTGATGTTAGGGCTGGGAATAAGCAAGCGGTCTTCATTGTTGAATATTCTGCCGCTTAAGCCATTGAAAAAATACGTGACATGCGCCCATTTTTCTGTTTCAGCAAGCCTGAACTGTTTAAGCTTGTTTTTTGCAAGAACCTCCCCGAGCGTATCCTTGATACGCACTGGCGGATAGGCAACAGGAGCCTTAATAGCAGGATCATATTGGGTCAGGCAGGCAAAATACAAGTTAATAATCTTTTTACGCTTGAACTTATTGAAACGGCCTTGGACAAACGCCCTGGTGAGCTCACGTGCGCGGTCACTGCGGAAATTAAAAAAAACAACAGCATCGCCAGGCTTCACCGTACCTGCGCTGCCAATAACACTTGGAATAATAAACTCATCTGTTTCGCCGCGCGTATATGCTTCCTGCACAGCGTCGCGCCATGAAGCATGCTGGCGTCCTTTTGCGTGCACCATAGCAGCATATGCCTTATGCTCGCGATTCCAGCGGTTGTCTCGGTCCATAGCATAATAGCGTCCCATGACTGTTGCGATCTTCCACTGCTTATTGTACTTTGCAAGTTCGCGTTCAACCTGCTGCAGGTATTTTGCAGTGCTTTTTGGCGGTGTGTCGCGTCCGTCAGTAATAGCATGCACATACACTTGTTGCACTTTGCAGCGATGCGCCATCTTGATCAAAGCAAACAAGTGGCCAAGGTGGGAGTGCACGCCAGCATCGCTTACCAAGCCAAGCAAATGCACAGTGCCTCGCTTCATGGCTTTAACCAGTACTTTGTTTCTAAAGAACTTCTTTGCTTTGATATCGTCAAAAATGCGGACCAGGTCTTGTTTTACCAGCCTGCCAGCACCTAAATGCAAATGGCCTACTTCTGAATTGCCAATATAGCCAGGCAAAAGCCCAACAGCTTTTCCTGCAGCCTGCAATTGCGTGTGAGGATATTTTTTGAGCAAAGAATCCATAAACGGCGTACGCGCCTGCTTCAGCGCATTGCCCTTGCCTGCTCGTGCTAAGCCACACCCATCAAGAACAACCAAAACTGCTTTTTTCATCGTAATGCCTGCGCAATCAGCCCTGACACATCTATTTTGGAGACAGGATTAGTGATGGTATTTGTTGAAAGGACAGTAGCACCCACGTTCTTGAGTTTCTGCAGTGCACCTTCAGCAAACAAGCCGTGTACACAGATGCAATAAATCTTCTTTGCGCCCATTTTCTTTATTTGCTTGATAGGCTCAATCATGGTGTGGCCTGTGCTGATAATATCATCAACCAAAACCACCTTCTTGCCTTTGAAATCAATACCTTTTTTCACAATAATGCGCACTTTTCGCGCAGTGTACCTTTTTTTCTTAAGGACGGTGGCATGTACTTTTATGTGCTGTGCAATATTTTCAGCCCACTGATAGCTTTCACTATCAGGACCAACAATAGCAGCATTTTTGATGTTCTTGCCAATGTACTCTGCAATGACTGCATTTGCTGTCAGCTTGGTTGTTTTAGTCTTAAAGACTTCGCGCATGCTTTTGACGCGATGCAAATGAGGATCAATGGTGATGACGCGGTCTGCTATGCCCAATAACTTAGCCATGATGGTGTTTGACTTACACTCGCCTGGATGGAAACGCTTGTCTTGACGCATATACGCAAGGTAGGGCGCTACAATCGTGACTGACTGCGCGCCCAGCTCTTTAGCAGTGTGCGCAGCAAATACCAATTCAACCAAACTTTCATTAGGGTGGGGGTGCATGGTGTTAACGAGAATAATATCTTTTTTCTTGACTGTTGTCTTGAAGCGCAGGTATGATTCGCCATCAGGAAAATGCGTGCTGAACAGCTCGCTATATGGCGCTTTAAGTTTACGGGCTATTTTCTTTGCCAGTTCTTTGCTGTTTGTTCCGCCAATGATAAGCTTAGCCAAAGGTGCCTCCATAAGGTAGTTTTGGATGCGCCTGCTCAATTCGCACCAGTTTGTTGTATTTAACTAACCGCTCGCCCCTGCAGGGCGCGCCTGCTTTTATCTGTCCTGTGCCAAGCCCGACTGCAAGGTCAGCAATAAAATCATCAGTTGTTTCACCGCTTCGGTGGCTGACCATGATGTTCCAGCGCGCTTTGCGGGCCAGCCTTGCTGCTTCAAGCGCTTCAGTGATGGTGCCAATCTGATTGATTTTCAGCAGCAAGCACGTACAGGCTTTCAGGTTAACTGCTTTTTTGATGCGTGCAGGATTGGTAACAGTTAGGTCATCGCCTACAATCTGCACGCCCTTTATTTTTTTAGTGAGCTGGGCAAAATGAGTGAAATCATCTTCTGCAAAAGGATCTTCAAGTGAAATAAGCGGGTATGCCTGCGCTGCTTCAAGGTACTTTTCAGCCAGCTCTTTTCCTGAATGCGCACTATTCTCCAAATAATAGCGATTATCTTTGAAAAAAGTTGTTGCTGCAGCATCAATACCGAGCTTTATTTTTTTGTAATAGCCTAATTCCTGAACAGCATCCATGATCTCATCAAACGGCTCTTCAAAACAATGCATGGGGGGCGCAAAGCCGCCTTCATCACCAACATTAGTTGCAGCTTTACCGTGCCGTTCCTCGATGACTTTTTTCAGGTCATGATACACTTCACTGCCAATCTGCAGTGCTTCAGCAAAACTTTTTGCGCCTGTAGGCAAGAGCATGTATTCTTGGATATCCAGATTATTGCCTGCATGCTTGCCGCCATTGATAATGTTAAAGGCAGGTACTGGCATGCGCTGTTTAGTGATGCCTGCCATGTCTGCAATGTATTGATGCAAGCCGCTACCCTGTGCACCAGCACCGGCACGTGCCAAGGCCATGCTCACTGCAAGAATAGCATTTGCGCCAAGCTTTTTTTTGTTCTGTGTGCCGTCCAGCGCTATCATGAGCCTGTCCAGCACTGCCTGCTGCGCAGGATTTTTCCCAGCAAGCTTTTTTGCAAGAATGGTGTTGATATTCTTAACTGCTTTTAGCACACCTTTACCCATAAAGGCACTGCCGCCATCGCGCAATTCAAGCGCTTCATGCACGCCGGTGCTTGCACCGCTTGGCACACTTGCTGTGAATATGCCATCAGTTGTTTTCAGAGCACACTCAACTGTAGGATTGCCTCTGCTGTCAAGAATCTGGCGCGCTTTAACTGCAGTTATCTTTGACATTCGACCTCTTTTTCAAGCAGAATGAACTAAAAATGGTATTTAAAGGTTTGCTTATCCACGAGCTTATCCGATGTAATTTGTTTCCCGTTTTTTCCTGAGCTTCGGCAGTTTTCCCACGCCTTTGTCTTTCATAGTCTCAATTTCTGATTCAAGCTCTTGCAATTCTTTGTCAAGCGCAGCTATGTTCAGCTTAAGCTTGAGCTTTTTATCCAACACGTGGATAATCTCTCGTGCGCCGCCCACACCAATATACATCGGATGCGCATAGGTTTCAGCCAGCAGGGTTATAGCAGGTATGTTGTATTTGCTTGCGCCGCCCAGCAGTACGCCTGAGACGCCAACAATAGGGCCAACCACACCGTACAAGTTTGCATCAACCTGTGTGCCGCTGACATAGTCCTTGATCATGCGCTTGTTGTTGCCTGTGCAAAAAACACGCGGCTTTTTAGGTGCGGCGCGCAAGGCAACACCTCCCAAGGTAATGACTTTAGCAACCTGCAGCTTTTTTGCCAATTCCAGCACTACGTGCGAGAATTCGTAACAGGACACTTCGTCTAAGGGCTGGATGTCACCAGCTAAAAAAAGCAAATCATGCGGCTTATTTCTGAACTTTTTATAATAGACTTCGATAGTCGGCAGCTCAATTAGATTCTCTTCATTCACAAAAACTGAATTAGGAAAGCTCGGCGAGACCAGTTCAAGAAGCTTCTTTGCACCAAGTTCATCAATAATAAAATCCAAGGCAACCTTGCCCACATTGCCGATACCGGGCAGACCCTCAATTAACACCGGCTTGTTCAGCGTGGGAAGCTTTTCAGCATACTCGATTTTCCAGGTGCTCATACTAAACCTCGTTTTTGCAGTTCTGCTTTGCGCGCTTTGCGCCGATAGGGCCCATACTTATCATCAGGTGCGTATTTTGCTGGTCGCGTTGTTTCTGCCTGAGCGCCACAGGAGCATTGCTCCTGCATGGTGTACTTTTTGCAGTGCTTGCAGTACAATATGTGCTTCATTCTAGTTCAATACGCTCGAATTTTGCAGTGACTTTTTCTTTGCGCGCATTTTCAAGCGTGCTTTCGACTGCGGTTTTAAGGCTTTTCTCAGCCTTTTTGTAATCATCACTGGTTATCTGCAAGCCATAGGTGCCTGCTCCTTTGTACTTGATGGTTGGCTTGCCTGCCCCTGCTTCTGCTTTTTGCAAAAGCGCCTTAACAACATTCACTCCGTCGCTTGCGTAGCTCACTAAGGTCAGATTGCCGCCAATAGTCACTTCAGGCGGGGTGATGCGCTGCTTGATGCTCTCAGTCAATTCTTTGGCAAGCTTTTTGTCAAAGAACTTATCGAGCTTGAGCTTGTCATGCACTACATCCTCAAATGCAGCAAACAAGGTCGGATAGTTCTTAAACAGCTTGTCAGTTATTTCATTATACAATTTTGGAAAATCTTTTTTTTCCTGCTTGGCAATGTTCTCAACAATGCGCTCTGCCAACTGTTCCTGCTTGATCTGGTTGAGCTTCTGCCTTTTTTGCGATTCATTGACACGGCGCAAAGAAAGATCTATATGGCCTTTTTCCTTGCTGATCTTCAGAACCTTGCAGACAACCTTTTTGCCTTCAACAACATAATCGCGAATGTTTCTGATTCTTCCCGGAGCAACTTCAGAAATATGAATCAAGCCGGTGCGGTCAAACTCATCAAGCTTAGCGAACACTGAATGATACTGTACTGCAGTTACGGTGCAGAGAACAAGCTCGTCTTCTTCAGGAAAGCCAGACTTTTTGAACAACATTTATTCGAGCACCTCAAGCACTCGCGCTTTAACCTTGCTTTTGCCGCCTGTTGGATCTGCCAATACTTTGCTGCAGACCAGGCAGTTCACTTTAGATGAAGCCTTGCCGAACATAATCTGTTCATTCTTGCATTTTGGGCAACGTACCTTAATAAACTTTGAACTGGTCTCTTGTGGTGCTTTCATTTGAACTCTACCCTCTTAGCCCGCCAGGCACTGCCTGATATGTGCATTTTCTTGCAGCCCATGCACTGATAGCGCAGATCCACCTTCTTGGTCTGCTTTCTGCCAGTCATACGCCACTTGCTCAATGCAGGCTTGGAATACCGACCCATGCTGCCCGAGTTCAGCCTACCTCTGCGCTTAGCTCGCTTCTTGCTGCCATAGCTCATCGGATGCGCACTGTTTGGTGTCTTCTTCTTAGCTTCAGTCACCTTATGCTCAGTATGCTTCTTACACTTTGGACAGTAGGTCTTTTTATTCTTAGGAATCTTCATAATCACTACCCCTATCGACTAAAGAACCAATGGCCATTTAAAAAGCTTTTGGTGTCTATACTTCCTCAGCATCCTTATTATGTATAAGCGGCTGGGCCACTTCTGCAGGCAGTTCTGCTACTGCGCCTTGCTCATACGGGCCATACGATTCCAGTTCTTTGCCAATAAAGGCCTCAACTGCTTTTAAGAACTTGACTTTTTTAGTGCTCAGAGCAGGTGCTGGCGTGAGTTCTGTAGGCTGTTCTGGCTCAGGTGCTGGCTCTGGCGCAGGCTGTTCCATTGCTTTTGGCGCTGTTTCAAGCGCACTGGCTTCTTTTAATTCAAGAATTTTCATCAATAAGCGCTCCCGATAGGAATCAAGCGTGCTGACCATGCTCTCAAAAAAGGTTTTTTCCTGGTCAAGCAGGTTTGAGGTATCCATTATGTTGGAGTTGGTCTTTGATTTGTTCATTGCCATCTCCAGAATTTTCTTTTCCCTGCGCTCATATAATTCTTTGATGACCCTGCGGATATTATACAGCTGCATCTGGGTTTTTTCGCGCTCATCAACTGAGAACAGGTCAGTTTTGCCAGCAGCATTATCATAAATGCGCTGCTTTTGCGCTAAGTAAGTGAACACATCATTAAAGAAATTCGGGTCAAGCCGTTGGAGCTCTTCATTGCTCTTCTCTCTACGCAGAATCTCAAACAATGTTTCATATGTTATGAGCACTTCTTTAGAAGCTTCCAACCTACCACCCAATAATACAAAGACTGGCTTCTATATAAAAGTATTCCCTCCTTTTTCGGAAACATACCAACGCAAGATTTATAAGTAAGCTTTACAAAAAGTGTAAAATCGGAGGTGGTTTTATGAAAAAAGACTGGAACAATTGGAGCTTATTCTTTCTCCGCATAGTTGTTGCTGCTATTTTTCTCTATCATGGGTGGCCAAAAGCAACTGACTTTACCATGGCTATGGAGAAATTTGTCGGCATGGGATTCCCCGGATTTCTCGGTCCCGTCGTTGGCATCGTAGAAGTGATTGCAGCAGTGCTTATCTTGCTTGGCATATGGCATGCATGGGCAAACTATGCTCTGGCGGTCATCATTGTTGTTGCCATTGCAGGAGTCCAAATACCAGGAGCAATCAGCGCAGGCAAACTGCTCCCTGCAGGACTTGAACGAGACTTGCTCATATTAGCAGGAACACTGGTGCTTGCCTTGCACGGTCCAGGAGCGTGCACAGTAAAGAAAAAGAAATAAATTTTTTATTCTTTTTTATTTCCGAAATACTTGTAGATTGGCTGCTGTTCTTTGACCAGTTCTTTGTTGGCATGCCTGCTGAGGACATGGAATAAGGAACTGAGCCTATTAATATAGCGTAGAATGTCAGGATTGATGTTGTAATATTTGGTCAAGCGTACAATCAAACGCTCTGCGCGCCTGCACGTGGTCCTGCATAAGTGCAAAAAGCTTGCTGAAGTTGTGCCGCCCGGCAAGATAAATGCTTTTTGTATGGGCAGGTTTTTTTCTAAATCATCAATAAGCTGCTCAAGCTCATCAACATGGTCTGTGGTGACCACGGGCAAGGGCTTGCTCATGGATTGCGCTTTTTGGCACACGCTCGCCAGCTCTGCACCTAAGGTAAAGAGATCATTCTGCACAGTGCTCAGCGTTTGCCGAGCGTGCTCATCCTCGATAAATGCCAAGGTGACGCCAATGACTGCATTGAGCTCATCAAGCGTGCCATAGGCTTCAATGCGAATATCATCCTTTCTAACACGCTCGCCACCAACAAAACTGGTTTCTCCAGCATCACCTGTTCGGGTGTATAAACTCAACTGCACCCTCCGGTAGCACCGCATACATCGCAGATGGTGCACACGCCGTTCTGGCGAACCATTTTAGCGCCGCAGCTGTGGCAGGACTCATCGCCTTTATAGCCTGCTGCTTTCACATCGCCAATTTCTGCTTCAGAACCATTGCTGGCAACAGCGACCATAGGCCGTATGTCTTCTTCAGCTTCTTCCACGACCAGGGATGGTTCAGCCTGTTCAACAACCATTGACTCGTCTATCTGTTCGTTGCTTTCCAGCAAGCGCTTGAGCTCAGGATGATCCTGGAACGTAGTATTCAATGGCTGTGACAACTTGCTGCTGTCCCTGTAAAGCGCCACTGCTTTGCTCATGTGCTTCCAGGCAAAAGAATATGCTTCTTTGATATCTTCAACAGAAGAATCCCGCGACATGTTGATTGTTTTGCTGATTGCGCCTGAGATAAAGGGCTGTACTGCAGTGACCATCTTCAGGTGGCCGTACGGGCTAATGTAGCGCTGGCCGTGAGCACCGCACTTGTTTGCGCAATCGAACACGGGCAAGTGCTCTGCTTTAAGGTGCGGTGCGCCTTCAACAGTCATGGTGCCGCAGACATAATCATTTGCTATGCTGATGTGTTCTTCAGAAAAGCCCAGTTCCTTGAGCATGTCAAACTCAGGATTGTTTAATTGTTCGTCGCTAAAGCCTAACTGCCTACAGAAGTCAGTGCCAAGCACCCATTGCGTAAAGGCGTACTTGATTTCAGACACTGTTGGCAATTGCTTTTCTAATGCTGCAAGCTGCTCATCGCCAAAGCCTTTTGCTTTCAAAATATCGGGGTTAATGGTTTCGCAGCCTGCAAGCGTGCCGCGTCCTAAGCAATAGGTAATGACATCATTGATTTGTTCAGTGGTATAATCCAATCGCTTCAAGGCATTAGGCACTGACTGGTTAACGATCTTCAGATACCCGCCCCCTGCAAGTTTCTTGAACTTAACCAAGGCATAATCAGGCTCAACACCGGTGGTATCACAGTCCATGACCAGCGCAATGGTTCCTGTTGGCGCAATGACGGTCACTTGCGCATTTCGGTAGCCATGCTGTTCACCCAGCTCAAGCGCTTTGTCCCATGCATGATGCGCTGCCTCCAGCAATGCTGACGGGCACGTGTTTTGATCTAATGCATCTGGCTTGATGGTCAGACCCTCATAGGAGTCGTCATTGTAGGCAGCGCGGCGATGGTTTTTGATAACGCGCAGCATATGCTGCTTGTTTGGCTCATAGCCATCAAAGGTGCCCAGTTCGCGCGCCATTTCTGCACTGGTTGCATATGATTCTCCGCACATGATTGCAGTGATGGCGCCAGCAATTGCACGGCCCTTGTCACTATCGTATGGAATGCCCATGCGCATCAGCACACTGCCAATGTTCGCATAGCCCAAGCCAAGTGTCCTGTACTTGAAGGTCTTGAGCGCAACTTCTTTGCTTGGCAGTTGCGCCATAAGAACGGAAATCTCCAAAATAAGTGTCCACAAGCGCGTTGCGTGCTTAAAGCCCTCGATGTCAAACTCGCCTGTTTCGTCATTGAATAAGGTGCCGAGATTAATACTGGCAAGGTTGCAGGCAGTATCGTCTAAGAACATGTATTCGCTGCACGGATTGCTTGCATTGATTTTGCCATCTTCTGGGCAGGTATGCCATTCATTGATGGTGGTGTCATACTGCACACCTGGATCAGCTGATGCCCAGGCGCAGTAGCCAACTTCTTCCCAGAGCTGCCGAGCAGGGATTTCTCTCATGACCTCGCCTGTTGTCCGCGCTTTGAGCTGCCACATGGTGCCATCTTCCACAGCAGCAAAGAATGCGTTGGGAATGCGTATGCTGTTGTTGCTGTTCTGGCCGCTGACCGTGAGGTATGCCTCATTGTTGTAGTCAGTGTCAAATGTTTCCAGCAACAGTTTTTTGTTTTGTTTACCAAGATCCATGGCTCGCACAATGTAATTGAGCGGTACATGGTCATGTGCAGCAGCGCGCACTGCATGCGCAAGCGCCCTGTTATTGGTGATATCTGCATTTTCCTGCGCCAATGCAGTTACTTTGTCAAGATGCGCCTTCATGGTCGCTGCGCCAGTGACCAAGCTTGCCACTTTTTCTTCTTCCTTGACTTTCCACCAGATAAAGGTCTGGATTTCCGGATGGTCCATATCCAAACAGACCATTTTGGCAGCTCGTCGTGTTGTGCCGCCTGACTTGATGGAGCCTGCTGAGCGGTCAAACACTTTCAGGAATGACATAAGCCCTGATGAAACGCCGCCGCCTGAGAGCCGTTCTCCTGCGCCGCGCAAGGTTGAGAAGTTTGTGCCTGTTCCTGAGCCGTACTTGAAAATGCGTGCTTCGCGTGTTAAGACATCAAAGATGCTGCCTTCGTTCAGCAAGTCATCCCTGATCTTCTGAATAAAACACGCGTGCGGCTGCGGTCTGGTGTATGCATCCTTTGAGCGCGTGAGCTCTTTGGTATCAGGATCAACATAATAATGGCCTTGCGATGGACCGGTGATGTCATAGGCATACTGCAGGCCAGTATTGAACCATTGCGGTGAATTAGGTGCAGCCATTTGGTGCAAGAGCATATACACCACTTCATCATAAAATGCTTTTGCATCAGCATCAGAAGCAAAGTACTTGTACTGATAGCCCCAACTTGCCCAGCAGCCTGCCAAGCGATGCACAACCTGCTTTACGCTTTGCTCAGCGCCATAGGTGGTGGTGCCTTTTTCATCAGTATAGGGAACGCCTGCTTTGCGGAAATATTTTTGTGCAAGAATGTCAGTTGCCACTTGCGACCAGAACGTTGGCACTTCAACATCAGTCATCTCAAACACAATGCTGCCATTAGGATTGCGAATAATAGAGCTGCGCTTCTCATAGGTCACGCTTTCGTACGGGTCAGTGCCATCTTTGGTGAAATACCGCGGTATTGCTAGTCCTCTATTTTTCTCGTCTGTCATTCTCTACACCTCTATTTTTAGCTTTTTTTTCGACTGTTGTGAACGCGAATGAATCAACTGCTGCTGGCTGCTGCCATCGCGATACACGTGCACACTCTTGCAGCCCAGGGCATAGGCTCTTTTGTACACGTCCTCTATTTCATGTATGGTGGCTGTGGCTGGCAGGTTGATGGTTTTACTCACGCCATTATCAGTATGCTTTTGGAATGCTGCTTGCATGGCCAGATGCTCGCCAACACTGCAGTCTTGAGCAGTTACAAACAGACTGCGCCATTTTTCAGGAATTTCCTTGTTGCTGCGCACGCTGCCGGCAAGCGCAATTTTTTTCATAAGATCTGTTGAATAAAATCCTTCTTTGCGCGAAACAGTATCAAAGAGCGGAATCAGTTCAAAGGTTTCTGCTGTTGGCCCGCGCTTCAAGTAGCTGATAGCAAAATGGGGTTCAATGCCCTGGCTGCAGCCAGCAATGATGCTGGTGATGCCGCTTGCGCAAATGGTGGTCCTGCTTGCATTGCGCACTTTCTCGTTTTTACGCACATAGGTGCTTTTTCGGTAATGCGCGAACGTGCCCCTTTTTTTGGCAAGCTCCATGCTTGCGTTTTTTGCTTCAGTGCTCACATAGCGCATCACTTTTTCAGCAAGCTTCAGCGCTTCAGGATGATTATAGGGTATGCTTATTTTTATCAGCGCATCTGCCCAGCCAATGACGCCAACGCCAATACGCCGCGAGCCCTCCATGGCTTCTTTCATCTTCGGCAATGGATACAGGCAGACATCAATAGCATTGTCAAGCAGGTGGACAGTGGTATGCACTGAGTGCCGCAGCTTTTCCCAATTGAAATCATCTTGCGCAACATGATTTGCGAGATTGATGCTTGCAGTAAAGCAGCCCTCATAGGGCAAGAGCGGATGCTCGCCCGTAGGGATGGTTGCTTCGATCAATGAGTCATCGAAAGGATTGGTCGGTGCCTTGTTCATGTTATTCAGAAAAACCGCTGCTGGATCGCCTGTTCGCCAGGCAAGTGTTGCCAGCATGTCCAGCACGCTCCTGGCACGAAGCTTATTCACTTCCTGCTTGGTGTTGGGGTCAATCAACGGATAGTCCCGGTCTTCAGCAACTGCTTTCATGAACTCTTTGGTGAGCAGCACTGAAAGCCCAAAGCTTTGCAGGTTTTCACTTTCTTTTGCAGTGATGAAGCTGATAATATCAGGATGGTGCACGCTCAAAAATGCCAAGTTGGTACCGTGCGGGTTTATCTGGTGCAAAGCCCGATCATACAACCGCAAGAAGGCAACAGGACCTGAGGCGCCAGCGCCTTGCGTGATTGAGCTGCCTTTTGCCCGTACTGGTGAAAAGGAAAGGCCCAGGCCAAAGCCGCGCTGCTGGTTTTTGTGCAGCAATGATGCTTGCTTGAGCGTATCAAACAGTCCTGCAATGTCATCGTGTACTGGCAGCACAAACCCATCGCTCAGCAGGGGCTGATCAGTGCCTGCATGGCGCAGTATGCTTATGCTGGGAATCATATCGCGATTAGTCATGAGGTTAGCAAACAAGTGCTCTGTTTTCTGCTGGTCGCCGCTGTATTTTTTTTCTGCCTGCGCCAGTGCTGCTGCAACGCGCTCAAACATCTGCCGTGGCGTCTCTTGCTTGTTGTTCTTGGTTTGCAGCAAGCCATACTGCCTGAGAATCTTCAGCGCATCAAAGGAAAGCTTGAGATCATCTTCCACGCCGAGCGCTGATTTGGTTTCGCGCAGTTCCTGGCGCTTTTGCCGGTACAAGATATATGACTTGGCAGTCTGGCTGTGCCCATGCTCAATCAGCGCTTCTTCAACACTGTCCTGCACATCTTCAACTGCAGGTATTTTATTTTTGAACTTCTGCTCAACTTTTTTGACAACCAGCTCAGCTACAGTGATCACTTCATCAGGCCCGCCTTCACCTGTTGCTGAAAATGCCCGCTCAAGCGCATACGCTACTTTGGTGGGGTCAAATGGCACAACGCTGCCATTACGCTTTCTGACTTTTGTTAATGTTGGGCTGTTAAGGTCCATTTTTTCTTCTTCTTGTTGGTCTTGAGCTTTTCAACTTCTTTAGCAAACTCAGCTGCGCTCTTAAAGCCCTTATAGACTGAGGCAAAGCGCACGTACGCAACATGATCAAGCTCTTTCAGTGCTTCAACAACCATGCTGCCGATTTTCTTGCTCGGAACATCAGTGGTGTTCATGAGGCGAATCTGCGCTTCAAGATGATCAACTGTCTTGTGTATTTTGCTCATGCTGACTGGGCGCTTTTCACAGGCTTTGAGAATGCCTGCCATCAGCTTCTGCTTCTCAAACGGCACTTTCTTGCCATCCTTCTTGAGTACTGAGATGCCCAGCACTTCAGTGCGTTCATAGGTAGTGAAGCGTTTGCTGCACTTCTCACAGGACCGCCTTCTGCGGATGCTGTCCAAGCGGGATGTCATGCGCGAATCTAGGACTCGAGTATTCATATGAAGACAATACGGGCAACGCATACAATCACCTTTTTGTTATTTTATAGTCAAAAAACACCACATATTGTGGTTTGCTGGCTTCTAAAGTACTAGAAGGGGTGGGAGCTATTTAAACATTATTAGGTGAAAAGCTATAGTCCGCAACATAGTTTTTTCATTGGGTTACCATTACTCAATAGAATCCTTTGTTTGTAACAATAAGAAATAGATTTATATAATCTTTAATTATTTTCAATAGTGAAAATGGGGGCTCAAAAAAAACCAATTGTACCAATACTGAAAACACTCAAAAAACAGCCAAGCTACACTATGCTGGGCAATTTCCAAAACAAGAGATATGATCCCTTTAAAATTCTCATTGGCACCATCTTGAGCGCTCGCGCACGCGATGAAGTCACTGAGGTCATCACTGAACAACTGTTCAAGAAATACAAGAACGCCAAGCAATTAGCAGCTGCCAAGCAGCGCGATGTTGAAAAGATTATTAAACAAATAGGGTTTTACCGCAACAAAGCAAAGCATGTCATAGGTGCTGCACAAGCAGTGGTCAAGCACGGCAGTGTGCCTGACACTGAAGCAGGCCTGATGGCACTGCCTGGTGTTGGCAGGAAAGTGGCTGGCTGCGTGCTGGTATATGCATTTAAGAAAGATGCTATCCCTGTTGACACGCACGTGCACAGAATCAGCAACAGGCTTGGCTTGGTGAAAACCAAAACGCCTGAAAAAACAGAGCAGGCACTGCGCATACTGACGCCACGAAAATACTGGCAGGATGTCAATGACTTGCTGGTGCATCATGGCAAGACGGTCTGCAAGCCCATAACGCCGCTGTGCCACAAGTGTGCAATAGAGAAATACTGTAAAAAAGTTGGTGTAAAATGATTGATATTATAATGGTTTTAGCAGGAACCTTTGTGCTCTTGTTTTTCATAACGTTTTTTTACTTATCCAAAGATATCTTTCTCACAGGTGTATTGAAAGTCAGAAAAGAAAAAGTGAGGCGCAAAGAGCCTTTTTACATTCTCTTCAGCGCATGGCTCATAACCATAGTGTTGCTTATAGGTGAGTTTGTCAAAAATAAGCCTGAACTGTCATTCTGGACCTTTGTTGGAGCAGGCTTAGTTCTTTTTGGCGGCATCCTGCGCATTAAAGCAAAAAAACAATTGCACCGATTTTATTCATTTCACGTGCTGATACAAAAAGATCACAAAATAGTAAAAAAAGGGGTATATAGAACCCTGCGGCACCCTCTTATGGCAGGCGTTATACTAATGATCGCAGGGCTGGCAGTCATGGCGCAAAGCACCTATGGCTCGTTGCTGCTGGTTGTTGCGTTTATCCCAGCATCAATCTATTACACGAGCCAGGAAGAAAAAGCACTCATAGAAGAATTCAAAGATGAATATCTTACCTATATGAACCAAACTAAAAAATTCATACCCGGAGTCTACTGATGGAGCCATTGTATCAAGAAGATAGCTATGCTAAAGAATGCACGGCAATTGTTGCCTCAGTACAAGATGACACGTATGTTGTGCTTGACAATACTATCTTTTATCCAACCAGCGGCGGCCAGCCCTGCGACACTGGCAGCCTCGTTCGCGAAAGTGATGGAAAAGAATTTCCCGTTGTCTATGTTCGCAAAGTAGAAGGCAAAATCAGCCATGAAATAGGCATGCCGGGCTTGCAGCAAGGCGACACAGTCATGTGCAAACTTGACTGGGAGCGCAGATACAAACTGATGCGAGCGCACACAGCAGCGCACGTACTGAGCGCAACTATTAATAAACTCACGGGCTCGCTCGTTACAGGCAAGCAACTGGACATTGAGCGAAGCAGAATTGATTTCAATCTTGACAACTTTGACAAGTGCATTGCAGAACAGTTCCTTGAGGAAGCAAACAAGACCATTGCTACTGGCGCACCAGTCAAAACCTATACCCTGCCACGGGAAAAAGCACTGGAGATTCCAGGCGTGGTTAAGCTCGCAGATAAAATGCCGCCAGAGGTTGCAGAGCTGCGCATTGTTGAAATTGAAAACATTGACGCTCAAGCGTGCGGCGGAACCCATGTAAGCGACATTAAAGAAATAGGCCCTTTGAGCCTTGTCAAGACTGAAAATAAAGGAAAACACAACAGGAGGATATACTTTGCCGTATGAGACAACCACCCAAATACACGTTATTTGAATACGTTCTGTACACCATTGCCATTTTGGTATTTGCCTTGCCCATAGAATATTATGAATACCGCTCTTTTGGCCAAGCAGAAGCAATTAGCATCGGCCTCATCATTGCCTGGTTTGTTATTGCAGGCATCAGCTATGCGCTCTTTTACTATACCAAGAAAAATCCTATTTACACAACGGTCGCTTTTGGCGTGCTGGGATTCATCTATGAATTTTTTGTCAACCCTGTTGGTACTGCGCCATGGTTAGCCTGGATCATCACTTGGATCTTTGTTGTAAGCCTCATACCAGCAGGAGTCTTATGGGTGTTTAACCAATACTTTGAGCCAGATTAATGAAAGAAAAGCAGCCTCGATTGTGGTACAGAAGCCGCGGGCTCCATAAGATGGAAGCTCGCTTTGTTGGAACTGCACCTATTCAGAGCTTTATCCGAAAGCGGCTAAAAACAGAAAAAACGGTGCGTGTTCTTGAGTTTGGCTTTGGAGAAGGAAAGTGTCTTTTAGACTTGAGAAAAGTGTTTCC
>JBFHWZ010000003.1:0-41630 GCA_041599235.1 Candidatus Woesearchaeota archaeon
ACTTGTCCTAACATCATTGCTCTGCAGCAAAATCGTTCAAGGCCAAGGTCGTCCATGACATCTTTGGCGTTTTCTTTTTCTGCGCGTTGCTTAAACTGCTCCCATAAGTGAGCAATTGGCTTTCCGCAGCTCCAGCATCGTATTGGTATAATCATTTTTTTCTCACCTGTATGATTTTTGTCGTTTTGATCGTGCTTTGCCGTGACAGTTTGGCTTGTGTGTTTCTTTTTGGCGTACGTCGGCAACCAATAAGGTTCGGTCGTAGTCGCTGAATTCTTTGTGCAGGTTTTTGTCATAGATGCTCAGTGCGCGGGCAATAGCTGTTCTGGCCGCATCTGCTTGTGCGCTCATGCCGCCGCCGTGCACGCGGACATCAATGTTGACTCCTTTGACTGCTTCGCCTGCTATGATAAGTGGTTCTTGGATTTTCATACGGTACAGTTCTGGCTGTACGTAGTCAAGCAAGTGTGAGTTGATACGTACAATGCCTGCTCCTGCTCTCAGCGTTGCGCGGGCTATTGCTTTTTTGCGTGTTCCTGAAACATGAATGACATTCATACTTTTCCTCCAAGTGATTTGCAGATTGCCTCGACTGTGGTGTATTTGACAACACTGAGCTTGGTGATGTTTGCTGGCTTCAGTGTTTGTGCTTTTTTGTTTTTGAATGCATCAGGCACGCCTTTGTAGCATTTGATGTTTTTGAATGCTGCGGCGCCTCTGCCTTTTTTGTACGGCAGCATGCCTCTGATGATTCTTTTCAGGAATCGGTCAGGGCTTCTGAAAATAAAGGGTCCTTTTTGCGGCCTGCCTTGTTCTGAGCGTCGGTAGCGGTATCGTTCAAAAGCTACTTCTTTGTTGCCTGTTATGATTGCTTTTTCGCTGTTCAGCACGCTGACGGTATTGCCTTGCAGTGCTTGTTTGGCAACATGGCTTGCTAAGCGTCCTGCTACGGTATCTGTTGCGTCAATAATTACTTCGCTCATCCTAATATCCTCACTTCTGATGCTTTTGGATTTTTCTTAAGTAAGTCTGAAATGGTAAGGCAGGTGCCTTTTGCGTCTTCAATGCGTTTTTTTGCGCCATCACTGAATGACCAGGCTGCAATAATCAGTGCATGGTTGAGTGTGCCTGTGCCCAGCACTTTGCCTGGCACAATGACTGTCTCATTTGCCTTGGTGAACCTGTTGATTCTGGAAATATTAACCACTCTGCGTTGTCTGGTTGATCGTTCCAGGTCATCTGCAATGCGTCTCCACAGGCCAGCCTTTTGGCTACTTGCTTCTTTGCGCAATGTCTGTATAAGCGCTTGCAAATGTTGGTTTGATGGTCCGGTTCGTTTCATGTTAGCTTGCTAAAATGAAATTCGTTGAATTTCAACGTAATTTCATTGTGCGTTACCTTTGAGTATAATGCGGAGGAAGGGATTTGAACCCTCGCACCCACTAAGGGACAAGGCCCTCAACCTTGCGCATTTGACCAGGCTCTGCCACCTCCGCGTTTTATTTGAGGAGTGTTTGCAACTCTTGCAATGATTCTGATAATGCATCAGCAGCAGTGGTTGCAATTTCTGAGGCAGTGAGCTGTCCCCATGGTTCTATAGTGAATACCATATTGTTCTTGTTGTACTCTACTTTGACGACGTCATCGCAGACACCATCGCAGGCATCAACAAGGTTGTGGTCAAGTATGAGGTTTTTGTCCAGTTTGCCGTTCTTGTCAAATGCCTGGCGTGGGTATTTGTTTTTGAACTCTTCAAACTTTGAACTGTTATTGTTAACGGTGATGATTGGTTCGTAGGCATAATGTACTAAGCCCGGAATCCATTTGGCATGTTGCTTGCCTGTTCCTAAGACTGCAGTTGCTTCAAATTCCAGTTCCTGGCCTTTGAGCAATTTCACTATCGGCGTTTCAGGATACACTGGCTTGATTTTAGGATCTTTAGGTTTCAGGTCTGAAGCATGCACAATGCCTGCACCTTTTGCTTTAAGTGTTATTTTGCACTGGCAGCGTGCGCAGCCTTCGCCTTTGCACTTGCACTGGTCAGGTAGTGAGTAACTTTTGAGGTCTGTATTGAGCGGAATAAGGCCCAGTCGGTGCGCAACAATTTCATCATAGAGCACCGAGGTGTTTTTGGCAAACTCAACAGTATCAACTGCCATGGTTGGTACTGAGTCAAGCATAGACCGCCTGAGCGAATTAGCTAATGCAGGCGTAATGCCTTTCAGGAGAAACGTTACGCGTCCTGTCTTTTTGTCCTTGTGTATGACTGTCAGATCCATAGTTATACCCTCCGGCCTCTGCGACCGCCTTTCTTTCTGCACCCGCCATGCGGCAAGGGAGTAACATCTTCGATAATGCCTATTTTCAGCCCCATTCTGCTCAGGGCTCTGATAGCTGCTTGTGCGCCTGGACCTGGATTGTTAGGTCCGTTGTGTCCGCCCGGAGCGCGCACTTTCACGTGCAGGCCATTGATGCCTTTATCGCGGGCAATTTCAGCCACGCGCTTTGCTGCCATCATGGCTGCTGTTGGTGAGCTTTCCATGCGGTGTGATTTAACCACTTGGCCACCAGAGCTGACCGCAAGTGTTTCTGTTCCAGAAACATCAGTAACATGAATGATCGTGTCATTATAGCTGGCGTAAATGTGTACCACGCCCCATCGTATATCGCTTTTCTTCATTTTTTCTCTGCAGGTGCTTCTGTTTTTTGCTCAGGAGGTTCTGGCAGTTTTCGTTCTGGATGCTCAGCATCTGCTAAGCTGGAATGTGCAACAAAGTCAACACCTGCTTCTTCTTGCAGGCTCACCAAATAGCTGGGTGCAGTTATTTTTTTGCCCGAGCAAGTAATGTGCCGGTGGGTGATGAACTGTCGTGCTTGTGCTATGTTTCGCGCAAGCCCTTTTTTGTGCACAACAGTCTGTAATCGTCTATTGAGTATGTCTTTAACCGTCAATCCAAGAACATCATCGAGGTGCGCTCCTGCTTTAATCATGCCCAGGCGCTGCAGGCGCTGCATGAGCTGGTCGCGTTCTTTGTCTGCTTGTGCACCACGAGCTGCAATCAGTTTTTTTGCTTGTGCTTGTGCGCTTTTGAGCTTGCTTGATGCGCGCCAGAGCTCTTGCTTGTTCTTCAGGCCATACTCGTACACAAGTGCTTTTTCTTCCTCAATACGTGCCTTGTTCCAAGGATGTCCTGGTCCTCTGAATTTCGCCCGTAGTTTTCGTGGATCTCCCATGTTCGGTTACCTTGTTTACTTATTTCCCTGCTTTCTTGCCTGTTTTTGCACGTTTGACGCCCATCACTTTTCCTTTGTTCTTACGGAAATTGCTTTTGGTGCGCTGACCGCGTACAGGCAAGCCTGCTGCATGACGCATGCCGCAATATGATTTTATTTTTTTCATCATTTTGATGTCATTTTCTTGAGTCAGTTTGAGATTAGAAGTGAGCAAGTGCGTGTTTTCACCTGTTACTGGATCGCGTCGCCTGTTGAGCATCCAGGCAGGCAAGCCTGCGGTGTGCAAAGACGTGCTGATATCATTAAGCTTCTTGGTTTGCTCATCACTTAAAGCGCCTGTTTTGGTTGCAGGATCAACTGCAGCAAGTGTGCAGACTGCACGTGCGCACATGAAGCCAATGCCCTTGATTTTTGTCAAGGTATAGCCTATTGGCTTCTTGCCATCAAGATCAGTGTTTGCTATGCGTACTATATACTTAAGATCTGCCATAGTGTTAGAGCCCGATAGAATTAAACGTAACCGTTTAACCCTCAGTTCGCCCCCAAAGGACTCGGGCTGGTATAGTAGAGAAGTGGTGCATCATTTATAAAGGTTTCGAGCACAAAGGAAACAGTTTTATATAGGAACCAAGACTTTAAAAACGCCATGGTGGCCGTGGCGTAATGGTAGCGTAGAAGACTGTGGCTCTTCTGGCCCGGGTTCGATTCCCGGCGGCCACCCTCTTATTGCTTTAATCGCGATACCATATATGGTATCATAAAGCCGCCTGTGTACACGAGCGCAACCAGCAGCGGGTTGTGTAAGGGCGTGCCCAGTTGCATAAGCACTTCTAAGCGATTGGCAAAATATGCCATGATGTAGACATTAATCAGTGCTAGTGCTGGCAAGAATACGCTCATGATGAGCATGTGTTCGTGCTGCATTTTCTGGATGTAGCCTGCTATGACGCTCACGAGAAAGCCAAAGGATACTGCTATAAAGAACAGGCTGAGGTACAGCCAGAAGCCTGATAAAATCAGCAAAAACGGAACAATGACTACTGAAACAATGAAGTTGCCGAGGATAATGAGAAGCAATCCTATCCAGAGCGCTGCTGAGTCAAGAACGCGCACAGTATCTGTTTTTTTATGATGTGCTCTGCCTAGAATGCGGATTGTTTTTTCAACCTCCCGCTGGGACCACCCTTTTTTGATAAGCAGTTTCTTGAGGTTTTCCATTAGTCTTCTTTTTTGCCTTCAATAAGGTCAGTAACATGCTGCACATATTCCTGCGTGCGCTTGTAATAATCACCGATAATATCGATGGTTACTTCTATTTTTTTGCTGTCTACGTCGGCAGTCATGGTGACGTGCCGACGGAATTCCTGTGCTCGGGTAAATTCTGCTTTGTTGATTTTCCTAAGCATCAAAAAGAAGTCTGCATAGTTTTTGACTGTTTCATCGTCAGCATAAGCTTTATTGATTGCTTCAATACGCAGGCGCGGAAGTTTAGGTACGTCAGGAATCGTTCCTTCTTGCTTTGCCTTGATGAGCAGTGCTTCATTGGCTGAGTCTATAACATTCATCAATCGCGCAATAAGTGATTTCAGTACGT
Source organism: Candidatus Woesearchaeota archaeon (assembly GCA_041599235.1). Classification (GTDB taxonomy): domain Archaea; phylum Nanobdellota; class Nanobdellia; order Woesearchaeales; family ARS49; genus JBFHWZ01. The sequence goes on from JBFHWZ010000003.1 coordinate 4,829, forward strand.
CTACGGTTCGCGTGTACTTCAGACTAACGTGATAGAGATGGTCTGCCCTATTAAGTTCTTTTTTCGCTCGGTCCAATGCTTCAATCATTCTGATAATTCCAAAATAGCTGCTGCCAGGTCGCCTTTGTGCTTTTTGATGGCAGCTCGAGCGTCGTCTTCACTCTTGCCTGTCTGACTCACGACTGTCTTCACATCATCGTCTGAAATGTCTGGTTCAGTGCTCAGTTCCTGCACTTGCGGGGTGCCAATAATCTGGTAGCTTTCTTGCCCGCCCATGTTCACTTTGCTGACTTGCGGCTGGCTAAAGACATATTGTTTGTCTTTTGTTTTGATAATAACTTCTGTTGCATCAAGCTCTACCTGCTGGATGCCTAAGCGTTTCATGGCTTTTGCCATATCCCGTGCATTCATTCCTGGTAACAAGAGAACTCACCCAATAAGTGCTCCTCCAAACATATGGAGCAGTATGGTTACTATGATGACTATGACTGAAAAGATAATGACGTGCACAGGCCTGAACTCTATCTTGCTTTTGTATTCGTTAAAATAGCGCGTTAAGCCAGCTGTGCTCTGCGGCATTGATACTTGTCTGTCTGCCATGGTAAAAAGGAAGTTGGGTGGGCGTAAGCTGCCTTCTGTCAGCCCCCGAAACACTCGTGTCAGTGCAAACAGTTTTACCTGTTTTGGACGGGCTGTCTTGGCATTCTACTAAGCGCACATACTGTGCTTGCACCTGCCAGTCCTATCCGTTTCAGCGCTCCCTTGTGCCATGCTCGGCTGGTTATCTTGCTGCTGTTGCCAGCAGTGTCGCAAGCCTCATAGCGATCACAAGGACGTGTCGTGTCTGTGATGGTGCCCTCCATTACTGGAGCTCCCTTTCGAGAGTGGCTCATTTCACGTTTCCGTGAGGTGGGCAGACTTTCCTCAGACCAAGGTCCGGTAGCCAAGTACCCTCCCAACTTACGTATTTATGAGTGCAGCAGATTATTTAAAAGTATCGTAAGAGTGCTGGCTTGAGAGCCCTTCTAGCGCTTATTTTTAGGGGTTTGAGAGGGTTGTTTTTGGCCTCCAGGACAGGTCTCCTGCCTTTTTACCACCCCTCAGTGATTAAAAATAGAAAGGTTTAAATACTAGAAATGCTCTAGAGATTCCAACACAAACGAGGGTGATGACACCATGAACAGAGATGACCAAAACGCAGAATTCCTTAAAAAACTAGAATACAGCATGCGCGAGCAGACTGCAACTGAAGAAACCCGTCCGCACTGGACCAAGTTACGAGATGCAGCAATTGACGGCACCCTGGAAGATTTTGATGACCTTCTAGCACGCGAACGTGCCTGGGATGGCACTGATCGACGTGGTGATTTACGCTTACGAAAACGTGTTGCAGCTGGCCAATTAGATGCTCATGAAGCACGAAACAGCTATCGGCCAACAGAAATTATTGAAACAGACAGACCGTATTTCATCGACCCCAGCGGCAGTGTTCACTTAGAACGGCCTGATTGGGACATGGACGGTTTTTACGATAACGGTGAATAAAATGGGTTTTTTTAAATCCAAAGAGCAAAAACGTTCAGAAGAACGGCTCAGAATAGCACAAGGATTGCGCACTGCTCGCGGATATGCCCGAGCAGGGAATGTAAAAGAAACCCAAACGCATCTTGACACTGTTTTGCGCACAGTCAAGCGCTCTAATTTTTCTGATGACTACACGCAAGACCTGTACAAAGGCATTGTGCCCAAAAGCATTGAGCATGAGCAGCTCAATGAAATCAAGAGAAAAGCCACACCTTCTCGTTTATTGAGCTATAGTTTTGATGAGTCAAGCATTGAGCAGGCTGTTGAAACAGTCAGCCAAGCATATGCTGATGCTGGTAAGGACTGTGATGAGCAAGCAGTGCGCCATCGCCTCTATCGCACCATTATGAAGCCATTGTTTGGCATTATTGAAACGCACGTTAACAACGGCAATGTTAACAATTTTGAAGACTTAGAAGAGCGAATATTGCATTATGCACGGAAAAGCAAGGCTCCAGAAGCGCGTCTTGCAGGCTTAACCCAGGAACTTATGCTCGCTAAAGGCCAAGTGTATGCTAACAAGGCTGGACTGCTTATGAATGAAATGGTGCAATTGCACAAATCAGGCAAAGCAGGTCCTGACCTGATGCCTGCAGTTGAGCAGTGCGTTGAGCAGGCAAACACGTATGTTCCTGATGGCAATTTGGAAATCAAGCAAGGCACGTATGCACTTGCTGCTGACGTGCTGATCAGGCAATTGTTTGCGCCAAGAGTTCATGCAGAGGGCGTTGCTGAATTTGACCAGGCAGTGCAGTCAGTTCGGGACTATGCTGCCAAAGCAGGTTTTGAGGGCGAACGCAAAGAAAAAGTTGAACAAAAACTGAGCGCCATTATCAAAGCAACCCATACTATGGTTGGACAGCTCCTGCCGAAGATTATTGAAACCAAGAATCAGAAGTTCTTTGACCGCGCAGCAGGATTTTATGTTGGCTTTGCCAAGCACTATGCTGACATACTTGGTGTTACTCCAGAAGAAGCAGAAGCAACAGTGAATAACTATAGAACGCAGTTAGACTCAACAGGACAAAAGGGTTATCACGCAACAAGTCAAGAAGAGATGTGGACTTTGTTGGGTGGCGGTTCAATCGATACATCGTTTAATGATATTGTTAAGCCTAAGGATTATGGACAGAAGGAGTAAACTGGAGTATTGACCATGCTTCTTTTCCTTGCAGTACCGTTCGTTCATGGGTTTGTTTCAGCTTATATTTTTCAGCTGCTTTGATAAACAGTTCTTTTCCAGCTCTGAATACAACCGTTAGATTGCCCTTTTTTTTGAGAATAAATGCTGCTTGATTGCACAGTTCATCATAGTGTTGTTCGATTTTCTTCTCACTGATTTGTTTAGTCAGCTCTAAGGGCATAGTGACTATGCAGTCAACGCTTTGTTTTTTGAATTTAGTGTCCAGCCATTGCAAGTCTTGCCGACTAAACTGAATGTTTTTGTGCATGCCTGCTATTTTGGCGTTTTTTTGTGAGCTTTGCAGGCTTTTGAAGTTGTTGTCGATAGCATTAATCTTAGCTTGGGGGGTTGTGATTGCTTCATCAAGCTTTGCAAAATATGCATCAAAGTCAAAAGCATTGAATTTTTTCAGTTTTCTAAACAAGAATTTGTCTTTGTTGTAGTATTGTGGTGATTGGGCACTAGCAAAAAGCGCTGCTTCAATAGGAATCACGCCCGATCTGCAGACAGGATCAATAAGCAGTTTATCGTCTGTAAACTGTGCTAGGTGTAGTGCTGCAAATGCAGTGGTGCCCTTAAGTGCCTCTTTGCCAAGGAATATTCTGTAGTCGCGTTTGCTGAGATCCCCTGAAAAGTCAATGCAGAGCACGATATTCTTGTCTTCGAAGGCAACAAACTGCACATCAGGGTTCTTAAACTCCACTTTGCCAGGAATATGTTCGCCTAGCGCTGCTTCAAGTTCTTTGTTTTTGCTTTTGACCGTAAACGTTTTGTCAATCCATTCACTAAAATCTACTTTTTTTAGTTCTTCGGGCTTTGTTATTTCTGCAATGACAAAAAGTATGGTGTTGACTGAGCGTGCTTGATAGCAAACCAAAAACAAATCTTCAAATTTTTTGAACTCAAAAAAAACCTGCCCTTCGCCCGTTGTGGTTTTAACGTCGATTAAAGAAGTGATTTCATGGGCAGCAACATCTTCTATGCCGGTGTTAGTAACTGCTATGGCTTTCATTCTTCGCCATTCTCTGTTACTATTTTTGCTGCTGCAACAAGCTTGTCGCCTGTTTCAAGCTTCATGACGCGTACACCTTGGGTTGCCCTGCCAATAACGCTGATGCTTCGCGCTGGAATCCTGATAATAATGCCGTTTTGGCTGATCAGCATAAGGTCTTCTTTGTCAGTAACAGCCCGCACAGTAACCACCGTACCATTTTTCTCTGTGATTTTGATGTTCGTGACCCCAACACCGCCCCTGCTGATGAGTCGGTATTCGTCAATGGCTGTGCGTTTGCCATAGCCTTTTTCTGTTACCGTAAGCAGGGTCTTGTCTGCTTCTGCAACGACCATACCCACCACTGCGTCTTTGCCTTTAAGCTTAATGCCGCGCACCCCATACGCTGTCCTGCCCATGGGCCTGACATCTTTTTCATTAAAGCGCACTGCCATGCCTTGTTCTGTTGCAATAATCACATCTTGATTGCCGTCAGTGTGCACGACTGTCACTAATTCGTCATCTTCAGGATTGCCAATGGCTTTGATGCCGCCCCGTCGGGGATTGGCAAACTCTGCAAGGCTTGTTTTTTTGATAATGCCTTTTTTGGTGACCATCATGAGGTATGCATGCGGGTCAAAGGTGCTGACAGGAATAAAGGTGTTGACTGTTTCGTCTTGTTCAAGCTGCAGGAGGTTGACTGCTGCTGTTCCGCGCGCATATCTGCTTGCTTCGGGCAGTTGATAGACTTTGAGCCAGTGGATCTTGCCTTTGTTGCTGAAGAAAAGTATGTAGTCGTGCGTGTTTGCTGAGAAGACATGCTCAACAAAGTCTTCTCCTTTGGTTTCTGTTGCTTTGATGCCTTTGCCGCCTCTGCGCTGTGCTTTGTACGTGTCAAGGGGCAGGCGTTTCACATAGCCTGCGTGGGTTATGGTCACGACCATTTGTTCTGGTTTGATCAGCTCTTCTGCTTCAAAACGCGTTGTTTCTATTTCAAGTATCTGTGTTTTTCGCTCATCGCCATACTGAGACACTAATTCAGCCATTTCGTCTTTGATAATGCCCAGTATTTTTTGTTCTGAAGCAAGAATGGTTTTAAGTTCTGCTATGAGCTTGAGCAAGTCTGCATGGTCTGCGCGTATTTTATCCTGCTCTAAACCAGTAAGTTTTTGCAAGCGCATTTCAAGAATTGCTTGCGCTTGTTTGTCAGTGAGCTTATAGTCTTGGATAAGTCCTTGTTTTGCTTCTTGCGCGCTTTTGCTCTTCTTAATCAAGGCCACAATAGGGTCTATATTATCAAGCGCAATAATCAGTCCTTCTAAGAGATGTGCTTTAGCTTCTGATTGCCTGAGGTCATATGCTGTTCGTTTTCTGACAATAACTTGTCGGTGCGTGATAAATTCTTGCAGCAAGTCTTTGAGCGCAAGCACTTTTGGCTCATTGTCCACTAAGGCCAGTTGAATGACGCCAAAGGTTGTCTGCAGTCGGGTGTGTGAGTATAATTGGTTCAAGAGCACGTCAGTGTTGGCGCCGCCTCTGAGTTCCATGACAATGCGGATGCCGTCTTTGTTTGATTCGTCGCGTAAATCAGAAATGCCGGTGATCTTTTTGTTTCTGACCAGTCCTGCTATTTCTTCAATCAGCTGGGACTTGTTGACTTGATAGGGAATTTCAGTTATGATGATGCGCGTTTTCTTCTTTGTTTCTTCAACAGCTGCTGTTCCTCTGAGCGTTATCTTTCCCCGTCCTGTTTTGAATGCATCCTGAACGCCTTTGGTGCCGCAGATAATGCCGCCAGTGGGAAAGTCAGGTGCAGGAACTGCTTTCATAAGTTCTTCAGTGCTTATGTCTGGCTTGTCAATAAGGTGCATAACTGCATTGCATACTTCTTTGATGTTATGCGGCGGAATATTGGTTGCCATGCCGACGGCAATGCCTGAGCTGCCGTTGATTAAGAGCTGCGGCGCTTTGGAGGGCAATACTGATGGTTCTTCAAGCGAGCCGTCAAAGTTAGGCACAAAAGCCACTGTTTCTTTGTCAATATCCTGCAGGAGCTCTTCAGCGAGCTTGTTGAGCTTAGCTTCTGTGTAACGCATTGCTGCTGCATTGTCACCGTCGATGCTGCCAAAGTTTCCTTGGCCATTGATTAAGGGATAGCGTAATGAGAAATCTTGTGCCATACGCACTAAGCTGTCATATACTGCCGTATCGCCATGCGGGTGGTATTTACCAAGTACTTCTCCAACAATTCTGGCGCTTTTCTTGAAGGGTTTGTTGTGAAGCATACCCATATCATACATGGCATAGAGAACTCTCCTGTGAACAGGTTTAAGGCCATCTCTGACATCAGGCAGTGCGCGGCCTACAATGACGCTCATACTGTAGGCTAAGTATGAGCTTTTCATCTCATCCTCAATCACGCGAGGAATGATTTTTTCTGTAGGTTGTACTGCTTTTGTTTCGTCTGGCATAGTATTTTTTCGACGAGAAAATAGCCTTTTCTCCTCTATACTGAAAGACGCTGTTCTTTATAAATGTTGTGTTTGAATTTGGGCTCTAGAAGGCTTCTAAAGGCTTAATTTGAGGGTTTCAGCCTTTAGTGGATTCTGCTTATGATGTGGTTTTTGACCCGGAAGTTTCTGCCACAGTACACGCAGCTTTTGCTTTTGGTTGTCAGAATAGTGTCTCTGGACTGATATTTTTGATTGTGCTTGCACTTAGGGCATTTAAGCACAAACATCATTCTGATGCCTCGTCAGGAGCTGGCTTTTCTTCTTCAGCAGAAGCTGCAGATTGCGCTTTTTTGCTTTTCTTAGGCTTCTTCTCAGGAGGCTTTTCAGGAGCTGGCCGTAATTCTTCTATGGGCCTGATTTCTTCTGGCTTGCCTTTTGGATACACAATTTCTTCTGCACGCTGCTCAATTTGTTCTTCAAAGGTTTTAGGAATTTTCAAGGGCTTGCCTTCTTTTGGTGGTCCTTTGGGTTGCGCTTCTGCAGCAGCTTTTTTGATGCTTTCAGGAGTCATACGTTTTTCAGGCTCTTCAGCTGGAGCAGGCGCTTCCTCTTTTGGCGTTTCTGCATCCTCGGGCGTTTCTGCTGGCTTTTCTGCTTTTTCAGCAACAGACACGGCTGTTTTGACTGCTGGAGTTTCTGCTGGCTTTTCTTCTTCAGCAGGTTTCTCTTCAGGAGCTTCTGTCTTCTCAGGAACGTCTGCTTTTTCTTCAGGTTTCTCTTCTGGAGCTTCTTCAGTTACTTCTTCTGCGGTTTCTTCTGCTGTTTTTTCTGCAGCTTCTTCGAGTTCAGGTTTTTTTGCTTTTTTCCTGTGTTTTTTCTTCTTTTTCTTGTGCGGTTTGCCATGCAGATGCTCTGGTTCGCCATACACTTCAAGCTCGCCAACAGTTGTTTTTGCTTCCTCTAAGGGCGGCGTAATAGTTTCATCGTATTTCTCAATAACACCGTAGGTGTCAAGCTCGCCTGATGCTGTTTCAACCTTTTCAGGTGGCTGTGCAGCAGCTTGTTTTTCTTCCATTTCTTCTTCTTTTTTCTCAATGACTTTTTCAAGGTCTTTGTAGCCTTTGAACTTGGCTTTGAGCGCTTCTGGGGGGATGTCAAAGTATTCAAAGAATTTCTGGGTGAGCTTGATGAGTTTTGTTCTGCCTTTTTTCTCTCGGGTGATATACCCAAGTTCTTCGAGCTGCTCAAGATGCGCGTAGGCTTTGTTGGTTCTGATCTTGATAACCAAGCTTTGCAGCACCGGTGCTTTGAAGGCAACCACAGCAAGTGTTTCAAGGATTGTTTTGGAAAGCTCTGTTTGGGTCACGATCTTGCTCACAAACGGCAGGTAGCTTTCGCGCACTTGCAGTTTCCAGGCAGGGCCCTCTTCGATAAGCATGATGCTGCTTTTTTTCTCTTCAAGCTCTGCCTTGAGCTCATAGAGTGCTTGCTTTATGCGTTCAAGGTCGCGCTCTCTGACAAGCTTGCCTAGCTCTTCGAGAGTGAGCTTTTTGCCTGAGGCAAACAGCACGCTTTCAAGGCGTTTTTTCAGTTCGCTCATGGTAGTTTGTACGTATCGTCCTCTTTTATCAGCCTGTTGTCTTTAACAAGATTTTTCAGGAACGCAAGAAGTTCGTGCTTTTTGACGCCGCACAGCTCAGAAAGGTCAGTGAGTGATTTTGGTTCTTTGCAGGCGTAGAGAATAAAGTTGTTAAACACCGCAGTGACGTTCTTGTCAAGCACTGATTTTTGTGCTCTGACGGTCTTCACGACCATGTCTGCTTCATGCAGTCTGCCTTGCAGGTCATTGAGGAAGTGCGAAAGTTCATTGGTTACAAAATTAAGCTGCTCTGGTGCAAGGATTTCAATGCTGCTGGGCATTGAGTCAAAGCAGAAGTCAAGCAGTTCTTTTGGTTTTTCAAACGTGATTTCAAGCTCAACAAAGGCGCTGAACAGCTGTTCTTGTTGTTGGGCTTCTTCAAAGTGCTCTGAGGTTATCTTCAGGCCGTCTTTTTTGAGTTTTGCAACATAGTTTTTGAGGGTTTCCTCTATGTAGTCTTTGGGTGCTCCCAGCATCTCCAGTATGGCTCGTACTTGTATTGGCTGCATATCGATAATAAAGAAGGCAAAATGGTTTTAAATGTTTTGTTACTGCATGGCCTTTTGGAGGTTGACAAGCATGTATCGGTAGAGGCCGCCTCGAATATCGGGCTTCATCACCCCGTCGACCTCAATAACTGCATCTTTGTATTTTCTGCTGTCTCTGAAGGCTCTGAGGTACTGGCGGTAGAGCGCAGTCGGGCTTTCAAATTCGTTGCGCACAACCCAAACAGGGGCACCATCCTTATTGGTGCATGAGTCATAGAGGTGCTCTGCAAAAAACCAGAAGGTTGGCTTGCATACTTTTTGGAGCTCTATGCCTGTTGTTGTTTTTCGCACACCGCACCTGCGCGCCATTTTAAGCAGTGGAGTGAAAAAATCAGGTGATGCTGGGTACTCTTGCCCTCCATTGTCTTTGTAGATTACAGAAAAATCAGCAGTAACTGCCTGAAAAAACAATGCTTTGTACAGTTCGTAGGCCGCATCTTCAAGCTGGCCTGTCTTAATAAGCCCCCTGATTTTAGGAACAAAGGTCTTAATATCCTCTTCAAGCGTCGCCATTAAGGAAAACTATAGCAGTGCAAGAGGTATATAATGCTTATGGAGCTGCACTTCAGCAATTCACCATTATCCAATAGTGCTAAAAGTTTTTAATAGTATTTTTAGACCAGACACTACGGGTGGTAGGAATGGCATTTGGATTCTTAAAAAAGAAAAAGGCCGTGGAAGAAGAGCTAGAGCTCCCTCCGCCGCCAAAACCGCCAGAGGCAATGACGTTTGATTCAGAAATACCCCCGATACGTGCAGACGATGATGACGCTGAACAACCTGCTTTTCCAGAGTTCAAGCTTGATCAGGAAGAGCCAGAAGAGGCTGAACTGCCAGAAGAAGAGCTTCCTGAAGCGCCTGTTAAAGCGCTTGACAAAAAGCCCAGCATCATCCCGCCAGAGCTCAAAACACCTGAGCTACCAAAACCAAAAGTATTTGATAAAACAATAACTGAAGAACTGTCCCGCGAGACAGTCATTGAAAAGCCAGAAGTCAAGCCCTTGTTCGTCGCTGTCGATGACTATAAAAACGTCATGAGCAATACCAATGTCATCCGCGCTAAATTATTAGAAGCAGAGGAATATATCCAGCGCCTTGCTGACTTGAAAATCGAGGAAGAGAAAGCATTTGCGCGCTGGAAAAAACAATTAGAGTCAGTTGAAAAGAAATTAACGTATGTTGACGCAGTCATAACTAAAGCACAAGGGTGAACCGCATGGATCAAAAAGCACCAGTATTTGTCAAAATTGAAGATTACCGGGACATTATTGATTTGATTTCCTTAATTAAGGACAAGCTCAGGCAATCACGTTTCTTACTGGATAAAATAACGGAATTGAAAAACCAAGAAGAGGCTGAACTGGAAAGTTGGCAAAGAGAACTACAAGACGTCGAAAAAAGAGTAAGCGAAGTCGACCGAGCCCTGTTCGAGCCCGAGCTGTAAAAGAAGCGTTTTTTGTGGGCATCAAAGACCCCATGGAAGTGCGCAAAGAACTCCTGCTCGGCTCAAAGGACCTCATCACAAGCTTGAAAAAGTATGATGAGTTTGTACACTTGCGCGAAGCTAAGCAAAAGTACATAGAAGAGCTCAAAATAGTCATGGATGAATTGCTTGTTCTGAACAAACGCTTGCGAACGCACTTGCCAAAGACTCCTTTGAAAGGGCCACGTGTAGTGCGCAAGGTTGAACCCCCTAAAAAGCCCAAGTCTCCAAGAGATCAACTGGACGTGCTCGAAAGAGAATTGTCACGAGTCGAGTCTCGGCTGCAAGCACTGGAATGATTCTATAAGAACCCCTGTAACTGCGCGGAGCGCCTGAACTGCTGCAAGTTTTATAAATCAGCAAAGACTCCCAACGTCATTCGCGGAGGTTCCCGAGTGGCCAAAGGGGATGGCCTCAAGCGCACACTTGCCACAGTTGTTGTGGTGAAAGCCATTGACTTAGTGTCTTCGCAGGTTCAAATCCTGCCCTCCGCATCATGAAACTCAAAGATAAAGTGGTGTTAGTAACTGGCTCCAGCAGGGGCATTGGCTGCGAAACAGCCAAGGCATTTGCCGAAAAAGGAGCAACTGTTATTATCACGTATAACAAAACCAAAAAAGGTGCTGAAAAAACAGCTCAGGCCTGTGCAGATGCATTACTGGTACAGCTTGATGTGAGCAATGAAAGCTCTATCAAAAAAGCTGTTACTAAAATCATTGAACAATACGGCAGGCTCGACATCTTGGTGAACAATGCAGGTGTGCTTGCATGGAAACCGTTCAAAAAGCATTCTTCAAAAGATATTGAGTGGCAGGTTGACGTCAATCTCACGGGCTTGATGAAAATGACCCATCATGCCTTGCCCTATTTGCAAAAGCAAAAAGAAGCTATGATCATCAACATCTCTAGTGTTGGCGGCATTGCTGCGTTTCCTAACGCGGCAGTGTATTGCGCTACTAAATTTGGCGTTAGGGGCTTCACCCAAGGCCTTGCTTTGGAATTACCCAAGAGAATAAAAGTATTTACTGTCTGTCCTGGCTTGACAGCAACGCACATGACCGACTATCAAGGTGTGCACCCAAGCAAAGTTGCAGATGTTATTGTCAGAACTGCTGAAGAGAAGTTACGGAAAAAGCCTGGCGCTGATGTAGTTGTGCCTGATTACGTGTAGCATGAAAAAAGATCTTGCAATACTGGCAGATATGGTGGCAATACCATTTTGGATCATCCTCATACTCTATTCTGCATATCAAATAAGTGCAGGAAACCAGAGTTTCTGGCCCGTGTTGGTTGTTATTGCTGCAGCGCTTATTGCTGATACCTTGCTTGTTATCCACGCAAAAAAGAAATAACCTTTTTATACCCCTTTCATTCTGGAGGCTGTATGCCAGTTGAAATTTGTGCTATCGGCGGTTATGGAGAATGCGGTAAAAACATGACTGCAGTCCGCGTCGATGATGAAGTGGTTGTGTTTGACATGGGCTTGCACTTGCCGAACTGGATTAAATTCACTGAGCAGGAGCATGAAGAAGTTGTTGCCTATGATTCTGATGAACTCAAGCGCGTTCGTGCTGTTCCTGATGATCGCGTGATTGATGAATGGAAAGATAAGGTTGTTGCGATTGTTCCTGGCCACGGGCATTTGGATCATATTGGCGCAGTGCCGTTTTTGGCAAACGAGTATGCTTGTCCGGTTATTGCAACACCCATGACTGCTGAAGTGATTAAAGCTATTTTACGTGATGAGAAAATCCGCATAAAAAACAAGATCATTTCTTTGAATCCTGGTTCGGTGTTCAAGGTGTCCGATAACCTGAAAGTAGAGTTTGTGCATATCACACACTCTATTCCGCACAGCGTCATGGTTGCTTTGCATACTAAGTATGGCGTGGTATTGTACGCAACTGATTTCAAGCTTGATAATTCTCCTGTGATGGGCAAAAAACCTGATTATGACCGGCTCAAAGCCCTAAGTAAAAAAGGCATTTTGGTTTCAATTATTGATGCCTTGTATGCAAAAGATGCTAAGAAAACACCGAGTGAACAAGTTGCGCGGGAAATGCTGCGTGATGTCATGCTCGGTGTTGACAGCAAAGGCAAAGCAGTGTTTGTCACAACCTTTAGTTCGCATATTGCGCGCATAAAGAGCATTGTTGAGTTTGGCAAGCAGATGAATCGCAAGATTGTATTTATGGGCAGGAGCTTGACCAAATATTGTATGGCTGCGCAGGATGCCAAGCTCATCAAGTTCGGCAAGGATATCATCTTCTGTAAGTTTGGCAGGGAGATTAGGAAAAAACTGCGCGAGATTGAAAAGCGCGGCCCGCAAAAATTCTTAATGGTCGTGACCGGCCATCAGGGTGAGCCACAAAGTACGCTCACCAAGATTGCAACCAACGTATTGCCATTCAGGTTCCAGTCAGAAGATCATGTGGTGTTCTCATGCACAGTGATTCCAACAGCCATTAACCGCGCACATAGAGAAGTGCTTGAAGCCAACCTCAGAGAAAAAGGCGTGCGCATGTTCAAAGATATTCACGTTTCAGGGCACGGTTCAAGAGAAGATATCAGGGATTTTATCAATTTTGTCAAGCCCCAGCATGTTATCCCAACGCACGCTGAAGGCCCCAGTATTGAGGCATTCTGTGATTTAGCTGTTGAGCTGGGCTATCAGGAAGGCAAGACTGTGCATAACCTATTGAACGGGCACAGGCTTGTTTTGGAATAACACTACTAGTGGGGACTAATAATCTTTAAATACAAGTGCGCCACTATTCAGCACAGGGGGTTCGACTAATGAAACTCGTACTTGCAGATTCAACGCTATTAAAAGATTCCATCACAGTTATCTCTGAGCTCGTGCATGAAGCACGCTTTAAGGTCACCAAGGACGGCCTTGAGCTGGTTGCCATGGACCCTGCTAACGTGGCCATGGTGGTGTACAAGCTTTTGAGCAGCGCTTTTGCAGAATACGAGCTCAAGCAAGACACAGAGCTTGGCATTAACCTGACTAGTTTTAAGCAAATTCTCAAGCGGGCAAAAGCAAATGACATTGTTACCCTAGAACTGCAGGAAAACAAATTAAAAATCCAGTTCAAAGGCGACAGTGTCAGAACCTTTAGCATGCCCATCATTGATTTAGAAGAAAAAGAGCAGCGCGTTCCGAATTTAAGCTTCCCCGTATCAGTGCACACACATTCTAAGAAGCTCAATGAAGCAATCGATGATGCTGATATTGTTGCAGAAAGCGTTACCTTTGCTGCAGAGCCTGACCTGTTCACCATCCAGGCAGAAGGCGACCTGAGCAAGGCAAATATTGAGATTAAAGCAGATGATGTAACCAAGATAACCGCAGAGACCAGCGCAAAAGTCAAGGCAAAATACAGCATTGAATACCTCAAGAAAATAATCCAGGGCTCAAAGCTCGCTGACCAGGCAAGTGTGTACTTTAATCAGGATTATCCATTGAAAGTAGAATACAAAGTAATTGACAAACTGCTCTTGAGCTTTATTCTAGCTCCGCGCGTAGAAAATGACTAAACTGATTGAATAATTTTCAGTGCAGGATCTTTATCTTTTGGGTTTTTGAATTTCTTCAGATAATCCCCTAGTTTTTCTTTCATTTCTTTTTTGTATGCTTCTTTGATGGGCAGAGCATTTATTTCTGCTTCCCAGTCAATATCCGTATACGCTACAAAGTTGCTGGTAAAGGTTCTGTTTTCTTTTCTGATCATAGCATCTATTTTTTTTGCTTTTTCTGTGCCAAACTGCTGGGTTGCAGGGAATTTGGTGAGCGCATTTGCTCCTGCTTTCATGTAATGGCCTGCTTCTTCGCATCGTCTGAGGTTAGTTCCTGCAATAATCTCCAGTTTTGGGAATCTGATGCGCAGGCTGGCCATCCAGGCAAGGTACTCATCTGAGCTTGGACCTTTGGTATAGCCAGTTCCCCGCACTGGCTTGAGCGCATACATAGTGACGCGATCGATTTTGTGTTTCTCAATGAAATCATACAGGTAGTGCATGTCTTCAAGCTTGTCGCCCAGGCCTACAATGATGCAGATGCTTTTCTTAAAGCCTTCAAGAGTTGAGAACATTCTATCGTAGGGCTCTATTGGCTTGTTAGGACAGACTTCCTTGTGGATGTCTGGATGCAGTGTTTCCATTGATGCCACAATGCCTTTCACATACGGCCTGCATTGTTCCAAAAATGAGTTGGGCAGCACGCCCAGGTTGAGCCACATTTTTTCTCCATACACCAGGCTTACATTCTTAACGATCTCGAGTATGTCTTCAAAGGGCATGATGCCATAGCCGCCAGTTAAAAATTCTATTCGCCAGTTGAAGACTTTGCAGAACAGTGCTTCAAGCAGCATGGTTCCCATTGAGCGCCGTGATGTTTCTGCATGCCTTTTCTGGTGTTGTATTGTTGACCGATAGCAGAACTTGCAGTCAAGTGCGCAGTGCCAGCTGACAAAAATACACCGCCCATACCACGTACTGCCATTGAAGTTTTCAAAATAGGTTTTTTCTGCCTTAGTAAGAAGGTCTTTAGTGCCCTCACTAAGCGTGATGTCTTCTGCTCTCAGGAATACTGAAGGGTCGTACATACAAGAAGCCAATGCTGTCTGATTTATAAACGTTGGGTTAGAAAAAATAAAAAATTATTTGTTCCCAAAGTAGAACATTTTCTCAATAGAAACGTCTTCGGAGTTGAACTCGCCTTGTTTTGGGTGCGGTTCTTCTTTCTTAGCTGCAAGGGTTGCTTGCTGTTCTGCTTTTGGTGGGGCTATCGTTTGCTGTGCTTGTTGCGGAGCTCGGGGAGCTTGCCTGAGCTGATCCACGTCAGCTTTGAGTTGCTGGAGCTCTGCTGCGATTTTCTGAATATACTCTCCTAAGCGCCTGTTTTCGCGTTCAAGATGTACTTGATAGAGCTGGTCTGATGATGGGTTCTCAACAGTTTTAGTTGATTCTTTTGCTCGATGCAAGAATTCACGCACTTCATCTTGGCGCACCATTTGTTCTGCTTGTTCAAAGGCAGCATCAGAGCTGTCAGCCATATTATGCCTGCGTAATTCAGCGCTCAGCTGATTGACTTTGCGTAGTTTTTCAACATCCATGGTAATCCTCCTCTTTTACTCAATCACTAAGTATCCATCTTGATTGATAACAAAGCTTCGTTTTTTCTCAACAGGCACTTCTTCTGTTTTCTTGACTGGTGCCGTGGGTGCTGCTGGTATGCGTGCTCGTTTCATGCTGCCTAAGAGGTTCACGCATTTTGCGCAGTATTCCTTAATGCCCTCTTTTTTGGCAACACAGTGTTTGCACATACGGTTGCCGCACCAGTTGCAGTCTTTGATTAAATCCCGTTTATGAAATCGACATTTCATGGTGTGTTTTGTAAAAAGCTAGTATATAAATGTTACTATTTCGTATACTGAAGTTTTATATATCCCTAGCTTCAAAATCCCGCCATGCGCAAAGAGGACCTTAAAGACTGGATACTGCATTATCTGAAAAGCAAGGATGTTTTTCAGAAAGCGATTCAGGGCATTCAAGAAGACCAGGATGGCTATGACTTACTGGTCAAGCGCTCAGACAATGACCAGCATGTGCTCATTCTGCCTGAGCTCACTGATTTAGCTGCTGTTGAGAAAAAGTGCAATGACAAACACTTGTTAGTGGTTGTAGCCAACTCACGCAAGAACCTCACCTTTGTACTGAAAAACTGGCTGCGTTTAGCAACCCATAAGCGATTGTGCTTGTTTTTTGTCAATCCAAAAAGCATAACAGAAAAACGCTGGATTATCTATCCGCACACACATAATGCTATAACTGAGAAATCAGCTCTCAAAAAAGGGCTGGAAGCCTTGTTTGCAACAGTTGATGAAGCGTTTTAAGCTGCTTCTTCTTCGCCTTCTTTGTAGCTTGGCACTGCTGCTCTGCTGATAAGCACAATATCGCCAATGGCCTTAACAAGAGAATGTGGTACAATAACGCCTTTGGCACTGCCGAGCACTTTGCTCAGAAATGAGTTTTTGCTTGCTTTGACGCGCCACCCATATACTTTTGTCTGCGTCAGCATGATTTCTTCAACATCACCGAAATATTCACCTGTATCAGTAAAGACCTTCATGTCAAAAGTGTCAGTAATTTTTTTCATCTTGAGCATAGTGTTTGCCTCCTTTAGGTTTCCAGAGAGAAGTTGGTATATAAATTTTGTGGAAGGCTAGAATAGAGGTTGTTAACAAAAGGTATTTATAAGCTGAGCGAGACTGGCAATGCATGAAATATAAGAACCTCATCCTGATTGGCACCTCGCATATTTCTCCTAAAAGCCTGCAGGAGGTGCAGTCAGCCATAGAAAAGTATGAGCCAGGTATTGTGGCAATTGAGCTTGACAAAAAACGCTTGGTTGCCTTGTTGCAGAAGAAAAAGTCAAAGATCCGGCTCAAGGACATCAGGCGCATTGGTTTCAAGGGTTACCTGTTTTCGTTGATTGGTGCCTGGGTTGAGCGCAAGCTTGGAGAGCAAGTAGGTACTAAGCCCGGCAGTGAAATGCTGGTTGCAGTGAAAACTGCAAAAAAGCAGGGAGCGCTGCTTGCCTTGATTGATCAGGATATTGAAATCACGCTCAGGCGGTTCTCTCAAGAGCTTACCTGGAAAGAAAAATGGAACTTTGTTGTTGACCTTTTCAAGGGAGCGGTCTTGCGGAAAAAAGAAATTCCGTTTGATTTGCGCACTGTTCCCAGCCAGGCAGTTATCACTAAGCTGATCAAAAAAGTAAAAAAGCGGTATCCGAGCATTTACAAGGTCTTGGTTGTTGAACGCAACAGCATCATGGCTGCTAACCTGGCAGGCATTATGCGCGCCTATCCTGACAAGCTGATTGTAGCCATTATTGGTGCAGGCCATGAGAAAGAGTTGTTAGCACTTGTCAAGAAAGAGCTAAATATATAAAGAACAACCATACAAAAGGCGACATGATTGAAAATTATGGTGATAAAGTAAAGCGGTTTTTTCGCTTTACCAAAGAGGAGTACCGTGATTTTATTTGCTTAGTCATTCTCTTTGGTTTTATTCTGAGCTTCACCCAGTGGGGCACGGTTGCTTTTGATGCTGCAGCAGGCTTCAAAAGCTGGCTCATTGCGTGCTTCATTGTCGCGCTTGGTTTGTTTGTGCATCATGCTGCGCAGCGCTTGATTGCGCTCTATTGGGGATTTCGTGCTCAGCAAAAAATCTGGCTGCCCGGCCTGGCATTGGGGTTAGTATTGGTTTTTCTTAGTAATGGTAATGTGATGCTGTTTACTGCGACCAGGACCTTTATCCATGTGCTGCCAGTGCATCGGTTAGGCAAGTACCGCTATGGACCTAATCTGAGAGCCTATGGTAGTGTGTGCATGTTCGGGCCGTTAGCTAACGTGCTCTTTGCTGCAGTTGCGTATGTGCTTTCCTATGCTATTCCTGGGCGGTTCTTAATGGACCTGGCAATGTTCAGCTTGGTCTTGGGCTTGTGGAATGCCTTACCTATTCCGCCGCTTGATGGCGGCAAGATGTTCTATGCATCACGCTTGATCTATTCATGGTGGGCAGGCGCAGTGCTTGGTTTTATAGGTGCTGTTTGGGCCTTAGGACTTGCTATTGTGCCCGCGATCCTGGTAGCACTTGTTACTGGCACTATCATCTGGCTGGTCATCTGGATTGCATTTGAACGCCATCTCTAGGCGCACAAAACTTATAAAGCTCCGTGCCTTGGTTTCTGGTATGATTCAGGGGTTTGAGCCGCGGTTATATCAGGAAACCATTTTCTCAACAGTGTCTGGTAAGAATACCTTAGTTGTACTGCCGACCGGCATGGGCAAGACTGCCATTGCCATGATGCTTGCAGCGCACCGCCTGAAATTATTTCCCAAAAGCAAAATCTTGTTTCTTGCGCCAACTAAGCCGTTGGTTGAGCAGCACTTGCGCAGTTTTCAGGAACACTTAGATGTTCCCATGGCTGTGTTTACTGGCGAAGTTGCGCCAGCAAAGCGTGCAGCGCAATGGACTGATGCTAAAATCATATTCAGCACACCGCAAGGCATGGGCAATGATGTGATTAACCAAAAAGTCCAGCTCAAAGATGTTTCCTTGTTGGTCTTGGATGAAGCGCACAAGGCAGTTGGTAATTATGACTATGTTTTTTTAGCAAAACAATACATGAAAAAAGCAGGCTTTCCACGAATTCTTGGTTTGACTGCTAGTCCAGGCAGTGATCAGGAAAAAATCCAGGATGTATGCAAAAACTTGTTCATTGAAGCTGTTGAAATCAGGAGCATTGATGATCCTGATGTAAAGGAGTATGTGCAGGAAATGGATTTTGAGTGGATAAAAGTTGAACTGCCTGAAGAGCTTAAGAAAGTTCAGAAGTTTTTGAAAGACTGCTTACAGGAAAGAACAAGTGAGCTGAAAAAATACGGCGTGAGAAAGCCGTTTTTATCAAAAACAGATTTACTGAGCTTACAAAGGCAATTACAGGCAAAACTGTCCTCTGGACAGCGGGATTTTTCTGTTATGAAATCCTTGAGTCTGGTTGCTGAACTGATGAAAGCGCAACATGCGCTGGAGCTGTTAGAAACGCAAGGACTCGCTCCCCTGCACGCATACTTGACTAAAATGTTTGAAGAAGCTAAAACCAGCAAAGTAAAAGCAGTCAAGAACCTAACAAGTAATGTGAACTTCAGAAGCGCTTTGGTGAAAACAGCAGCATTGATTGAAAAAAATATTGAACATCCCAAGCTAACGAAACTGCACGAGCTTGTTGAAAAAGAAATCAGTGCCAACAACAAAGCAAAGATTATCTTGTTTACTCAATTCAGGGATTCTGCTGTGCAAATCAAGGAAAAGCTGGAAAACATCAAAGACGTGGTGCCAGTGATTTTTGTCGGGCAAGCAAAAAAAAGCGGCACCGGATTGAGTCAAAAAGAGCAGGCTGCCATTCTTGAGCAGTTCAGGGACGGCCTGTATAATGTACTAATTGCAACCAGTGTTGCTGAAGAAGGATTAGATATTCCAAAAGTGGATGTGGTTATGTTCTATGAGCCTGTGCCGTCTGCTATCAGGACCATTCAGCGCAGAGGCAGAACAGGCAGGCAGGATAAAGGCAGGGTTACTGTGCTCATGACGCAAGGCACGCGCGACGAAGGCTATCGGTGGAGTGCGCATCATAAGGAAAAGCGCATGAATCGCGTGCTCAACAAGCTTAAGCAGAACTTTGATATCAAGCAGCCGCAGCAAAAGCTGAACAAGTTTGAGCAAGGGTTTTTGATTTTTGCTGATTATCGTGAAAAAGGCTCAGGCATTATCAAAGAATTAGCTGATTTAGGCGTGCAAATGCGTTTGGAAATGCTTGATAGTGCTGATTATATGCTGTCTCCAAGGGTCGGTGTTGAGGTTAAGACAGTCCCTGACTTTGTGGGCAGTATTATCGACGGCAGATTGTTAGAGCAGCTCAGGGCTTTGTCACGAAAATTTGAACGGCCAGTGGTTATTATTGAAGGCACAGAAGATATGTATTCTGTTCGCAAAGTGCATCCAAATGCTATTCGTGGCATGTTAGCCACCATTGCGGTAAGCTACGGCATTCCAGTGCTCAGAACTGCTGACAGCAAAGAAACAGCTGCGTTGTTAGTATCTATTTCCAAGCGCGAACAAGAATATGGCAGCACTGATTTTACGCCACACTCAGAAAAGCGCGTGTTTTCAGTAAAAGAACAACAGGAATATCTGGTCAGTTCCTTGCCCAGTGTCGGCCCAAGCTTAGCTAAAGAATTATTAAAACAATTCAAGTCAATCAAAGCATTAGTAAATGCATCAGAAGAAGAGCTTAAGCAAGTGTCTGGTGTTGGAGACAAGATTGCAAAAGCAATCAGGGAATTAGTTGAAAAAGAATACGCTTAAACTTTCATTTCCCGCAATCGTTTCACTCGTTCTTTCATTGGCGGGTGCGTGCTAAATAATCCTGCAATGCCTGCTGCTGAGAAGGGGTTGACAATAAACAATGAGCTGGTGACTGAGTTGCCGCGCATTGGTTTTGCTTTGACGCCATGATGTAGTTTCTCTAATGCGCTTGCTAATGCTTTGGGATTGCCAATTGTTTTTGCGCCTGTTGAGTCTGCTAAGTATTCTCTGCTTCTGCTGATTGCTAATTGTAATATAATTGCAATAAGGGGTGCTAGGATTGCTAAGGCAAGAAGACCAAGCAGGTTGTTGTTATTGTCATTATCGCCGCGCATGCCGCCAAAGATTGCTGCCCAGCGTGCCATCATGGCTAAATAACTGATTACTGCAGCTATGGTTGCTGCTATGGTTGTTACCAGAATGTCTCTGTTTTTGACATGGCTGACTTCATGAGCAAGCACGCCGGTTAATTCATCTTCATTCAACAAGTCAAGAATGCCTTCAGTGCAGGCTACGACTGCGTTTTTTGGGTTTCTGCCTGTTGCAAACGCATTAGGTGTTTGGGTGGGCACTATGTAGAGTTTTGGTTTTGGTATGCCTGCTTTTTTGCTAATATCTGCAACTATCTTGTGCAGTTTTGGATAGTCTTTCTTATGTGCTGGCCGTGCACGATACATTGCAAGCACTATTTTGTCTGAAAAAAAATACGTGCCGAGGTTCATGAGTAATGAAAAGGCCAGTGCTATTGCTAATCCTGTTCTGCCGCCAAAAACTGAGCCTGCCCAAAGCAATAATCCTGTCAGCACTCCCAGCAACAATACTGTTTTAATGTGATTCCAAACCATAACGCTTATTCTTGGTTGAACTTGCTTATATACTTTGTCATGCCCTCTATCTGTCGTAGCTGCGTTTCTTTGAACAAAAATTCCCTGAACTGGTTGTCAATCGTAACGCCGTGCTTTTGCAGGTCTTGCCTGAGCCGTGCAAACAGTTCTTTGCCTTTTCTATCCAGGTCAGTGAGAATAACAACTGTTTTTGTTATGGCAGCCACTTCTTCTACTGTTGCATACAAGGGCTTTTTGAGGGTTATGATCTTCTTGAGCCCGAGCGCTTCGAGGGCCTGTTTATCTTTTAAGCCTTCGACAATAATATAGGGTTGTTCTTCAACAAGTTTGGCTATCCAATCATGCAAGTCCATGGCCAGAGAAAGATTTTTTATACTCTTAAGGCTTTGCTTTCTTGGGGGACCATGATTAGTCTAAGCACGTCATTGTTGTATTATAAACGCGAAGATATTTGCAAGGCTCTGGTGGCTACTGCCGAGGATAAAGAGATTGCGGTCAGGTTTAATGATCAGTTTGGCAAGCGTCCTGATGTGCTCAAATACCCCAAAGATGTTCTTGAGTTTGCAAAAAAAGGAGCAACCAGCTTCCATTGCAGTGAAGAGCTCTGGCATAATCCCTTGCAGCTGGTGCCGGGCATGAAAAAAAAGGAAATGGACGAGCTGCGGAAGAGCTGGGATTTAGTGCTTGACATTGACTGCAAGGTCTTTGAGTACTCGCGCCTTGCTGCTGATTTGGTGGTTAAAGCACTGCAGCATCATGGGGTTAAGACAGTGAGCGTAAAGTTCAGCGGCAATAATGGGTTTCATATTGCTGTTCCTGCTGCTGCGTTTCCTGACACTGTTGCTGGGGAGAATATCAAGGACTTGTTTCCTGATGGGCCAAAGCGCATTGCCATGTACTTGCAGCACATGATCAAGCCATATCTGGCACAGCAATTGCTCAGTATGGAAAAAATGACCAAGCTGCTTGAGCGCACAGGCAAAAAGTACAGCGATGTGGTCAAAAACAATGAATTTAATCCGTTTGAAATCGTCGATATTGATACTGTTCTCATTAATTCGCGCCATTTATACCGCATGGCATATTCCTTGAATGAAAAATCTGGCTTGGCAAGCATCCCTCTTGAGCCAGAAGCAATACGGACCTTTGATAAAAGCAAGGCGCAGCCGCAGAAAGTGAAAGTCACCTTGGGGTATCTTGACCAGCAGCCTGTTCCTGGCGAAGCAACCAAGCTCTTGGTGCAAGCGCTTGATTTTAAGATTCCGCAAGAGCAGTCGCAGAACATACGCGAGAAAAAAGAGTTTGAAATTCCTGAGCAAGCCATTGGCACTGAGTTTTTCCCTGCCTGCATTAAGAAGATACTGCAGGGCTTGCCTGACGGTAAAAAGCGCGCAGTGTTTGTCTTGATTAATTTTCTCAGCAGTGTTGGCTGGGAGTATGATGCCATAGAGGACTTGTTGCATGCCTGGAATGAAAAAAATGCTGAGCCGCTCAGGGAAGTATATATACAGGGCCAGTTGCGCTATCATAAGACTTCTCAGAAAAAGATTTTACCGCCGAATTGCGGCAATAAGGCCTATTATGCTGACTTGGGCATCAAGTGTGATGAAGCTGTTTGTTCACGCTGCAAAAATCCAGTAAATGCAGCCATCAAAAACCACAGGTTAAGTAGGTTAACAAAGAAACCCGTTAAGAAGGCTACGAAAAAGGACTCGTCTGCTCAACAATAAGGTTTATAAAGAAACCAGTGTTCTCAGTACATAGCTGACTAGCCTGAAATGAAGTTTTTCAGTACACGTCAAGAAAGGGGAGGTGCGCCTAAACCTTTCGGACATTCTCGAAAACTTCACAAGGTCGTGTTGGGTGGATGCTGTACTAGGTACAGTATTCTAAAAAATCAGACTCATAGATAGGGGTAGCTTATGCCAACAATACGAAGTCCACGAAGGGGAAGTATGCAGAATTGGCCTAGACGAAGGGCTAACCGAATGCATGCACGCATCAGATCATGGACGCCTGCAAAAGAAGCAAAACCGCTTGGCTTTGCTGGCTACAAAGCAGGCATGACCCACGTGTTGGTTAAGGACACCCGGCAAACCAGCGTTACTAAAAATGAAGAGATTCGCTGGCCAGTTACCGTGGTTGAGTGTCCGCCAATGAAAGTCATTGGTGCCATCTTCTACCACAATACCTACCTTGGCCGTAACGCGTTTTCTCAAATTCTTGCTGACAAAATCGACAAGGATGTTGCTCGTTCTCTGATTCTTCCCAAAAAAACAAAAAAATTCGATGATATCAAACATGATGCTGTTGTTGATGTGCGCTTGCTGGTGCACACGCAGCCACGAGGAACTGCTTTGGGCAAGAAAAAGCCAGAAGTGTTTGAGCTTGGTATTGGCGGTGAAGTAAAAGACAAGCTTGAGTATGCAAAAAAAGCATTAGGCACTGAAATCAAGGTTGAAGACGTGCTTGCTGCTGGTCAGCAAATGGACTCACATGCAATAACTACCGGACGCGGCTTCCAAGGACCAGTCAAGCGATTTGGCGTTTCATTACGATCACACAAAAGCGAAAAAACACGGCGTGGTCCAGGAAGTATTGGCCCGTGGCTAGGCACTGGATACTGGCGTGTTGGTAAAGCAGGCCAGACAGGCTTCCATCAGCGCGTTGAATACAACAAAATAATCCTGAAAGTAAGCAATGATCCTAAAGAAATAAACCCAAAAGGCGGCTTTTTGAAATATGGCAATGTCAAAGCACCCTATATATTGGTGAAAGGCTCATTAGGCGGCCCTAAAAAACGGTTAATCAAGCTGGTTAATCCTTTGCGGCCAAGCAAAAAAATAGCAAAAGAGGGGCTGGAAATAAGCTACACCAGCACAACCTCGCAACAATAACATGCAAGTAAAAATTTATTCAGCGGACAAGGCAGAAGTGGGGACAAAAAAGCTTCCTGCGCAATTCAGTGAGCCAGTGCGCTCTGATGTAATCAAGCGCGCAGTAGAAGCCATTGACAGCCATAACCGGCAGCCCTATGGTGCGCATCCACGCGCAGGCCTGCACGTCTCTGCTGATGTTTCCAGACGAAGAAGGGAATACCGCGGCTCCTATGGCCGAGGCATCAGTCGCGTTCCACGAAAAGTGCTGAGCAGAAGCGGCACGCAGTTCAATTGGGTTGGTGCGCAAGCACCAGGCATGGTTGGCGGACGACGCGCGCATCCAGCTAAAGCAAGCAAGATCTGGAGCAGCAAAATAAATGACAAAGAGCGCAAAAAAGCCATCAGAAGCGCCTTGGCAGCAAGTGTTGATAAAAAAATTGTTGCTGAACGAGGCCATAAGCTGCCTGAAGGATACCCATTCCTGCTATCAAATGACTTTGAAGGTTTTGATAAAACCAAACTCATCCAGCAAGCGCTTACAAAACTGGGCTTAACTGACGAGCTCACAAGAAGCAGCCAAAAGAAAGTGCGCGCAGGCAAAGGCAAGCTGCGCGGCAGAAAATACAAGCGCCGTATTGGTCCGCTTATCGTCGTATCAGGCAAATGCAAACTGCTCGCTGCAGGAACAAACCTGCCTGGTGTTGATGTGATTGAAGTCAACAAGCTGAACGCACAGCTCTTGGCCCCTGGAAGCGAACCAGGACGCCTGACCTTACTTACTGACAGCGCAGTTGAGCGCTTAAGCAAGGAGAAATTATTCCTATGAAAGACATAATCAAATATCCACTATCAACAGAAAAAGCAATCAGGCTCATGGAGTCAGATAACAAACTCCTATTTGTGATTGCAAATGATGCTAACAAAGCTGCAGTCAAACAGGCTGTTGAAGAAGCCTTCAAAGCTAAAGTGTCAAAAGTCAATGTGCACCGCACCAAAGGCCAAAAGCGCGCCTATGTCACGTTCACCAAAGAAACACCTGCAATTGATATTGCAACCAACTTAGGATTGATGTAAATGGGAAAGCCACTGATTCAACAGAAACGGGGAAAAGGAAGCGTCACCTACCGCAGTCCGAGCTTCAGGTTTAAGACAGATGCCAAACTCAAGCGGCTCAAACCCGAAGTAGTTGAAGGCACCATCATAAATTTTGTCAAATGCGCAGGCCATACTGCCCCCTTGGCAGAAGTTGAGTATGCTGATGGCGAGTTGTGCCTCATGCCTGCTCCAGAAGGGGTCAAGGTAGGCGATAAAGTGCAGGCAGGTCCGGGCGCAGACATCACCCCGGGCAGCATTGTTTCCTTGCGCGATGTTCCTGAAGGAACAACCATTTTCAACATCGAAAGCCAGCCAGGCGATGGCGGCAAGTTTTGCAGAAGCTCAGGACTGAGCGCCCGCATTGTCAGCAAAACTGAAACTGTTGCTGTTGTGCTGCTGCCATCAAAAAAGCAGCGCAGCTTTAACCTCAACTGTCGTGCAACAGTCGGCATCATTGCAGGCGGCGGCAGGCCAGAGAAGCCTTTCCTCAAAGCAGGTACGGTGTATCACAAGAAGCGGGCAAAGAACAAGCTCTATCCACGCACCAGCGCTGCTAAGATGAATGCAGTTGATCATCCATTTGGTAACAAGCGAAGTTCACGAAAAGCAAAGCAAAAAGTTATGAGCAGATTTGCGCCGCCTGGTAGAAAGGCAGGTAAGTTTGCATCAAAGAAGACCGGTAAGAAGAAATAATGGCAAAAGAATTTTTGTGGCGAGGAAAAACACTGGAAGACATCAAGAAGCTCAGCATCAATGAGTTCGCAAACCTGTTGCCTGCTCGGCAGCGCAGATCACTGAAGCGCGGTCTTACCGAGCAGCAGAAGATTTTACTTGAGCACCTGCGCAAAGGTAAAAGGGATCCAAAAACACATTGCAGAGATCTTATCATACTACCAGAAATGATTGGCAAAAAAATCAAAGTGCACAATGGCAAGGAGTATGTCATGCTCATCATAGCAGAAGACATGATAGGTCACCGCTTGGGCGAGTTTGCTCTGACCAGAAAACGCGTTGGTCACAGCGCCCCTGGTATTGGCGCTACCCGATCAAGTGCAGCACTTTCAGTGAGATAAAACCATGGCTTACAAATATTCATCACAGCTCGAAGGAGACACTGCCAAGGCAGTTGGTGTTTCATTGCCTATCAGCACCAAGCAATCAGTGATGATTTGCAATATGGTGCGCGGCAAGAACGTGCAAACTGCTAAGAACGAGCTTGAGCAGGTTATGCAGGGCAAAAAAGCAGTGCCCTTCACCCGCTTTAACCGCGATACTGGCCACAAAGTGGGCATTGCAGGCGGCAGATTCCCGCAAAAAGCTTGCCAGAACATACTGGACATAATCAAAAGCGCTGAAGCAAATGCGCAGTTCAAAGGCTTAAGCTCAAGCAACTTAGTTATTGCGCACATCAGCGCACAAGAAGGCCCGCACATCTGGCGCTTTGGCAGGCACCGTCGACGCCGCGCAAAGCGAACCCATGTTGAAGTGGTCCTCAAAGAAGTAAAAGCAGCAGAACAGCCAAAGAAGACAGTGAAAAAAGCCCCTGCCCAAAAAGCAGAGGTAAAAACCGAGCCAAAAAAAGCAGCTCCGAAGGCTGAGCCAAAACCTGCGCCCCAAAAGGAAGCAAAAGCTCCTGAGAAAAAAACTGAAGCGAAAAAATGATTGAACGAAAATTAGTCAAGGAACGGGTACGCGAGTATCAGGTACAGAAGTTCATTACTGATACGCTGAAGAATGTTAGTCACAGCCATACCAAGCTGGTCAGGACTCCCTTGGGAGAAAAAATCATCATTTTTGCTTCACGCCCAGGCCTGATTGTTGGCCGCAAAGGCGAGAACATCAAGAAACTCACCATCATGCTGAAAAAACGCTTCAAGTTCGAGAAGCCGCAAATAGAAATTGCAGAAGTTGACAATCCTAATCTGGATGCGCAAATCATTGCTGAACGAATCGCGTCCACCTTGGAACGATTTGGTCTGCAACGGTTCAAAGGCGTTGGCCACAAGACCATGAATGATGTGATGAATTCAGGCGCATTAGGCATTGAAATCGTCATGTCAGGGAAAATACCAAGCTCGCGCGCAAAAAGCTGGCGGTTTTACAATGGCTACCTGAAAAAATGCGGCGATATTGCGTTGACCGGCGTGCGGACAGCATTCTCAACAGCAAACCTCAAGACCGGTGCTGTTGGTATCAGAGTCAAAATCATGCCACCTGACTTGGAATTGCCTGACGACATCAAGATCACTGACGCTCCAGAAGAACAACCTGTTGAGGAAGCACCATGAAGTTCAAAGAATTGCAAAACATGCCCGTTCCTGAGCTCAAAGGTAAGCTGGCAGAACTACATACTGAACTGATCAAGGAGCGCGCGCAGGTTGCAACCGGCACGATTCCAAAAAATCCAAGCAAGATCAGTCAAACCAAAAAAACAATAGCAAGGATCAAGATGATTCTTGCTCAGAAGGAGGCGCAGTAAATACATGACCGTTTGTGTACGGTGTGGCTTGCCCACTGACCTTTGCGTGTGCGAAAGCATCGCAAAGGAAACCCAAAAAATCATCGTCAGCACCATAAAGCGGAAATTCGGCAAGGTGTACACGATAATTGAGGGTATTGACACCAAAGAAATCAACCTTGATCAGGTTGCCAAGACCTTGAAGGCCAAGCTGGCCTGCGGCGGTACCGCAAAGGAAAACCGCGTCGAACTGCAAGGCGACCATAAGGCAAAAGTCAAGGAGCATTTGATTGGCATGGGCTTTGCGCCTGAAACAATCATCATCCAATAACACAGGGAACATAGAAAATGGCAACATGCACTGACAAAAAATGCCCGCATCATGGCGGGTTGCGAACACGGGGCCGCAATTTTACCGGCACCATAGTAGGCACTCGAATGCAAAACACCGCAACAATCGAGTGGGAACGGCGTAGATACATCCCTAAATACGAGCGATACTTGAAGTTAAAGACAAAAGTCAAAGTGCACAACCCTGCATGCATTAATGCCAAGAAAGGGGATATTGTCAAAATCACTGAATGTAAGCCACTGAGCAAAACCAAAAACTTTGTCATTGTAAGCAAAGTGGGCGAAGAGGCATTATTTGCTGAACGCGAAGCTAGCATGGAGCAGGCAAAAGTGAAGAAAAAGCCAAAGAAAGTCGAGGAGGCCAAAGAAGATGAAAGGACTTAAGGCAAATATCGGAAGGCCTCTTCCGCACGGAGCACGTATTTTGGCGTGCGATAATAGCGGAGCGCGCATTTTGAAGCTTATCAGCGTCTTTAATCTCAAAACAAAAAAAGGCCGCTATTCAGCAGCTGGTATTGGCGATAAGATTATGGCCTCAGTTGTCGAGGGCAAACCAGACATGCGCAAGCAGGTCGTGACAGCAGTGATTGTCAGGCAGCGCAAAGAAATACATCGCCGTGACGGCACGCGCGTCAAGTTTGAAGATAATGCTGCAGTCATCCTGAAAGATGAGCTGGGCAATCCAAAAGGCACCATGGTAAAGGGCCCTGTTGCCAAAGAAGCATGTGACCGCTGGCCTGCTATTGCAAAAATATCGAGCGTGATCGTATGAGCTGGAGCAGATCCTGGAAAAGCAGCAAGCAACCGCGCAAGCAGCGCACCTATACAGCGCAAGCGCCACTACACCGTAAAAGCAAGCTCCTCGGCAGTCATGTTTCAAAAGAACTCAAGGAAAAACACAAACTGCGCAGCATCAGGCTCATCAAAGGAGACAAAGTCAAAGTGCTCAGAGGAACCTTCAAAGGAAAAACAGGCAAGGTTGAGCGCGTTGACCTTGGAAAATCAAAAGCATACATCACCGGCATTGAATTTGTCAAGCGTGATGGCAGCAAAGCATTGTATCCTATTCACACATCAAATGTGCTTATTCAAGACTTAAACACCGGAGATAAGAAACGGCTCGGAGGACAGAAATGAAGCGACACTTGAAGCGCCACGTAACACCAGTAACCTGGCGAATACTGAAGAAAGAGCAAAAGTTTGTTGTCCGACCACATCCAGGACCGCATACGCAGGAACTGAGCATGCCCTTGAACCGAGCACTGAAGCAGCTTAACCTTGCAGCCACAACCCAGGAAGTGAAAAAGCTGCTCAATACCAAAGAAGTACTGGTTGACGGACGCAGAGTCACCGAGCACAAACTTCCCGTTGGCTTAATGGATACTATCACAGTCAAAGCAACCAACACAGCATATCGTGTTGTCTTGGATGCAAAAGGGTATCTCAAAATGATCCCTATCAAACCTGAAGAAGCGCAGGTTAAATTGTGCAGAATTAACAGAAAAACCATGGTGACCAAAGGCAAGCTCCAGTTAGGCACCAATGACAGCAGAACCATGCTGGTTGACAAAGACGAGTATAAGACTGGCGATAGCGTATTGCTTGAAGTGCCATCACAGAAGATCAAGAAACGTCTTGCCTTTGAAGCAGGCATGAAAGTGCTGTTGTTTGGCGGCAAGAACAAAGGAGAATACGGGATTATCAAGGACATTCAGGGCACTACCATTACCTATGAAACAAAACAAGGACCAAAAGAGACCTTGAAAGCATACGCCTTTGTTGTTGGCAAGGGCAACGAGGAAGTTACACTCACATGAATAAAATGCAGCAGCTGCGGATTGAGAAAGTCACCTTGAACATAGGCGCTGGCAAAGATCAGACTAAACTTGAGAAAGGCATAGTGCTCATCAAGGCAATCACGGGCATTGAACCAGTGAAAACCATCACGCAGGCACGTATTCCCAGCTGGGGCCTCAGGCCAGGCCTGCCGATTGGCTGCAAGCTTACCTTGCGCAAGCAACCGGCACTGGAAGTGCTCAAGCGATTGTTGCAAGCTAAAGAAAACAAGCTCAAGCCAACGCAATTTGATGCCTATGGCAACATCAGCTTTGGCATTCAAGAATATATTGACATTCCTGGTGTTGAGTATGATCCAAAAATCGGCATCATGGGCTTGCAGGTCTGTGTCAGTTTGGAAAAGCCTGGCTATCGCATCAAGCGACGCAAGCTTAAGCAGAAAAAATTGCCGCGCAAGCACGCAGTGAATCGCGATGAAGCTATTACCTTCATGAAAACTCAATTCAAAATCGCAGTAGGTGAAGCTGAATGACCATAAGCGACTGGAGAAAAATGTTCAAGCAGTTAAAGAACAAACCGCAGAAGCTCAAGAAGTACATTAAGCATAATGCACCTAAGGAACGCAAGACTGGTATGCGCACCACTGCCTGTGAAAACTGCGGGCGCTATGATGGGCATATCAGCAAATATGGCCTGAATATGTGCAGGCATTGTTTCAGAGAAATGGCACCGAAAATCGGATTCAAGAAGTATAGTTAGGGGGAACAGATGTTAAACGATCCATTAGCAAACACATTGTCCGGCATCATGAATTATGAGAAGGTTGGCAAGAAGAGTTTTGTCATCAATCCAACCTCAAAAGTAATCTTGAAAGTACTGGACATCATGAACCAGCATGGCTATGTGGGTAAAGCAGAGCCAATCACTGATGCAAAAGGCGGGTATGCCAATGTGCATTTGCTGGGCGCGATCAACAAATGCGGCGTGATTAAGCCGCGCTTTTCAGTTAATCTGGGCGAGTTTGAGAAATTTGAAAAGCGGCATTTGCCAGGTAAAGGTGTTGGCATTATCATTATCTCAACTAACAAGGGTCTGATGACCTTGGAACAAGCGCGAGAAAAAGGTATTGGAGGTCGGCTCATCGCCTACTGTTACTGATGAAAGTAAGCATTGAAGAGGAACTGGAAATACCGCAGGGCGTTCAGGTGACGGTCAATAAAGACATTCACGTGAAAGGGCCAAAAGGCGAGCTTAGTAGGTCACTGTTCCATCCAGGCATCAAGATAGTGGTTAAAGACAATAAAGCGCTGTTCACTGCACAAAAAGCTACCAAGCGTGAAGCAAAAGTATTGTACAGCTTCAAAGCGCACTTGGCCAACATGATGAAAGGTGTGCAAGAGCCGTGGGTGTACAAACTTAAGATTTGTTCAGGCCACTTCCCTATGAATGTGAGCGTGAGCAGCACCAAAGTAAGTATCAAAAATTTCCTTGGAGAAAAGCATCCGCGCGAGGCAAAGCTCAAGCAGGGTGTGACTGTCAAAGTCGAGGGCACTGAAGTCACTGTGGAGAGCTCTGACAAAGAGCTTGCAGGCAACACTGCCTCAGAACTGGAGTTGCTGACCAAAGTCTCTAACCGCGATTTGCGCATTTTCCAGGATGGCTTGTACCTCATCCATAAAGCAGGAAAGGATATAGAATGAAAGACGCACTGAAATTACGAAAACAGATCAAGAACAAAAAACCTGATTTTGCTAGAGAGTCGTCTCATAAAATAAAACGCATTGGCGATAACTGGCGCAAGCCAAAAGGTCTGCACAGCAAGATGCGCAGAGGCCGCCATGGCAAGCCTGCTTCAGTGAAGCCCGGCTATGGCAGTCCGGCAAGCGTCCGCGCACTGCACAAATCAGGGCTCATTCCAGTGCTGGTGCACAGCATGACTGACCTAAACGCCTTGAAAAAAGGCACGCATGGTGCAGTTGTTTCCGCACGAGTGGGCAACAAAAAAAGAATCATGCTCCTAACCAAGCTTAAAGAACAGGGCATCCGCGCTCTGAACATCAAGGATACTGACGCATATATCAAAAAAGTAACTGACGCTCTGGCTGCGCGCAAGTCTGCTAAGACCGCAGCAGTGAAGAAAAAAGAAACCAAAAAAGCAGAGAAAACACCAGAGAAAAAAGAGCTGACTGAGAAAGTCAGCGAAGAATCAGCAAAAGAAGAGCAAAAGAAAGAGCTTGACAAGGTCTTGACCAAGAGGACGCAATGAAACTGCACAAAAAAACAGATTTGGCAGCAAAGATACTCAAGTGTAGTCCGCGCAGGGTGCGCTTTGACCCAGCACGATTAACTGAGATCAAGGAAGCAGTGACCAAGTTTGATATGCGCAACCTGATCAAGAAAGGCGCTATTACTAAAAAGCCAATACAAGGCGTTGCGCAGTTCAGGGTACGCAAGAAAAAAGTGCAGAAAAGCAAGGGCAGGCAGAAAGGTCCGGGCAGCCGCAAAGGAAAAGCAACCGCACGCCTCAAGCCCAAGCGCGACTGGATGAACACTATCAGGGCCCAACGCACAGTACTTAAGCGCTTGCGTGAGGGCAACCACATTGACAATCAAACCTTTACTGCACTCTACCGAAAAGCCAAAGGCGGCTTTTTCAGAAGTGCACGGCACATTAAACTCTATATCAAAGAACAAGGCATGTTGAAAAAATGAAAACAGTAGCATTCAGACGGAAGCGAGAAGGAAAAACCGATTACAAGAAGCGTCTTGCCTTGCTCAAAGGCAGCAAGCCGCGCGTTGTTATCAGACGCTCGCAAAAGCAAGTCATTGCGCAAGTTGTTGCCTACAAGCCAGCAGGCGATACAGTGCTGGTGGGCACCACATCCAAAGAGCTGAACAAGCTTGGCTGGAAAGGTGCACTGAACAACCTGCCCGCAGGCTACTTGACAGGGTATCTCCTTGCTAAAAAAGCTGCGCAGAAAAAAATCAAGGACTGCGTATTGGATGTCGGACAACAGACCAGCATCAAAGGCTGCTCAGTCTATGCTGTCCTGAAAGGCCTGGTTGATGGCGGCCTGAACATCCCGCATTCACCAGAAGTATTCCCGCAGGACGAACGCATTCGCGGCACGCACATTGCAGCGTTTGCAAAAAAACTCAAAGAAAACAAGGAGCGCTATGAGCGCCAGTTTGCGCACTACGTCAAAAGCGGTTGTGATCCTGAGACTGTTCCAAAGCAATTTGATGATGTTATGACCAAAGTGAAGGGAGGATAAAATGGCAGAAGAAGAACAACCAACCACACCAGAAACAAGCGATGACCTAACGCCAGAAGAAAAGGTTGAAGTTGAAAAAGAAGTCATTACTGATCTCCCTCGGGAAGATGTGGTTGAAAAGAAAGAGCCGCCGGTTTTGGAAGGGTGGAAGCCGCGAACCAGTCTTGGACAGCAAGTAAAAGAACGAAAAATAACTGACATTGACCAGATTATTGATAATGGCTACAAGATTTTAGAGCCAGAGATTGTTGAAGTGCTCGTGCCTGATGCAGAAAGCGAGCTGCTCTTGGTTGGCCAAAGCAAAGGAAAATTCGGGGGCGGCGCCAAGCGCGTCTTTAAGCAGACGCAAAAGAAAACCCCTGAAGGTAACAAGCCCAGCTTCATGACCTTTGCCGTATTTGGCAATAAGAACGGCTATGTGGGTGTTGGCTCAGGCAAGAGCAAAGACACAGTACCCGCACGTGAAAAAGCATTGCGCAAGGCAAAGCTCAACATGATCAAGATTCGATGCGGCTGCGGCAGCTGGGAATGCGGCTGCAAGACACCGCACAGCATTCCATTCAAGGTATCAGGCAAAATGGGCAGTGTTTCAATCACGCTCATGCCTGCGCCAAAAGGTAAGGGCTTGATTGCTGAGCCAGAAATTGCAAAGATCTTGCACCTGGTAGGCATCAAAGATGTCTGGAGCAAGACCTCAGGACAAACCAAAGTCAAGGCAAACCTGGTGAAGGCAACCGTCAAAGCACTGAAGCAATTAATGGAAATGAAAGTCAAGCATGATCAGGCCGCTACTGTCGGCATGATTGAAGGAAAAATACCAGTAAGTGAATGAACATGGCAAAACTAGCAATCATACGGATTCGTGGACCATTGCGCGTCAGCCCTGCTGTACGGCGCACGTTCGAGCAACTCAAGCTCCGCAAAAAATTCAATTGCGTTATTCTTGAAGACACACCCGCAAATAAAGGCATGCTTCAGGTGGTCAGTGGTTACATCACCTGGGGCGAAATATCTGATGATGCTCTGAAGCTGCTTGAAAAACGAAAAACGCCAGTTTGCTACACCCTGCATCCGCCACGCGGCGGCTTTGAGCGCAAGGGCACCAAAGTTGCTTTTAACGTGGGTGGCGCCTTGGGCTATCGGGGAGATAAAATCAATGCCTTGCTTGAGAGGATGGCAGCATGACAGTCAAACGAAATAAGAAAAACAGAAAACAGCGCGGCTCACGAGAGTGCGGTTGGGGCCTGACCCATCGAGGCAAGGGCAACAAAGGCGGCTCAGGTAATGCAGGCAGCGGCAAAAAAGCAAAAGCAAAGATGCCAGGCAAGGGCCAGTGGAGCATTCAGCGCTTTGGCAAGCATGGCTTTAAGTCAAAGGGCCAACTGGTTATCGATACACCAATCAATGTGCGCGAACTAGAGGCACGGCTTGAACGCTGGGTCAACACCAAAGCAATAACCAAAGAAGGTGACGTGTTTGTGGTTGACTTGCCAAAACTTGGCTACACCAAACTGCTCAGCACAGGCAAAGTCAGCCATAAGTACAAGATCACTGTTCCACGAGCATCAAAAGCAGGTATTGAAAAAGTGAAAGCTGCTGGCGGTGACGTGATTGGTGTCAAACAATGAGTTTTTGGAAAAATTTTATTTACAATCTGCCAGAAGTTGCAGCGCCAACGCAGCGAAAATTAGGGTTTAAGGCAAAGCTGAAATGGACCTTGATTATTCTGGTGCTGTTCTTCGTCCTTGGCTTCATTCCCTTATTCGGGCTTGGCCAGAACGCCTTGCAGCGATTTGAGTTATTATCTATCATTCTCGGAGCCAGCTTTGGTTCTATTATCAGCTTAGGTATTGGACCAATCGTGACTGCCAGTATCGTGCTGCAGTTATTGAATGGTTCAGGCATTGTCAAATTTGACTTGACAACACAAGATGGAAAAAAGACCTTTCAGGGCATTCAAAAGCTCCTGAGCGTGTTCTTTATCTTGTTTGAGGCATTTATTTATGTCTTCATGGGCGGGCTTGCGCCGCCTGCAGAGCTGGTCGGTACTGCTGCATACTTGCAGCTTGAATTTTTATTGGTATTTCAATTATTTTTAGGCGGCATGCTTATCTTATACATGGATGAAGTATGTAGCAAATGGGGCTTTGGTTCAGGAGTCAGTTTATTTATCGCAGCAGGTGTTTCGCAAAGCCTGTTTATTCGGGCCTTCAGTCCTTTACCTTCTCCAACCAATCCCTCTATCGCAACAGGAGCTATTCCTGCCTTATTTCAAAGCCTTGCAGCAGGTGATCCGCAAACAGCACTGCTGATGATTGCAGGGTTAGCATCTACTATTGTTGTGTTTGTGATTGCAGTCTATGGCCAAGCTATGAAAGTCGAGATTCCGCTCAGCTTTGGGCGCATCAGAGGCCATGGTATTCGCTGGCCTTTGAGTTTTATGTATACATCGAACATTCCAGTCATTCTTATTGCAGCATTGCTTGCTAACATCCAGCTCTGGGCGCAATTATTGCAAAACTGGGGGCATCCTTGGCTTGGCACCTTTGTGGGCAATCAGCCAGCAACAGGCTTTGTTACCTGGATTTTCCCTCCTGACATTGTTGGCAAGATTATTCGTGGCAGCTTGACTAGCGCTGACTTATTCCAAGGATTAGCATACATCCTTATTCTTATTGCAGGCTGTGTCTTATTCAGCTGGTTCTGGGTCCAGACCAGTGGTATGGATGCGCGCAGCCAGGCTAAGCAGATCATGGCTTCTGGCTTGCAAATCCCTGGCTTTAGAAAAGACGAACGCGTGCTTGAACGCTTATTGACCCGCTACATTGGTCCATTGACTGTCATGGGCGCTATTCTTGTTGGCATTCTTGCAGCAGTCGCTGATGTCAGCGGTGCTTTGACTAATGGAACTGGTTTGTTGCTTGCAGTCATGATTATCTATCGCTTGTATGAAGACATTGCCCGCCAGCACATGATGGATATGAATCCAATGATGCGAAAATTCATGGGTGGCAGCTAAATGGGTTTCTTAAGTTTCTTAGACCCTGCATTAGACTTTATGTTTGGCTGGACGCTGCTATTAACTCCCTTCTGGGCACTGCTGATTATGAGTTTCTTGATTTCTTTGGTTATTGTAGTGATTTACAAATGGACCACTGACCAAAAATTGATGAAAGACTTGAAAGATGAGACCAAAGCATTTCAAAAACAGATGAAAGAGCTCAAGGCACACCCTGAAGAAATGATGAAAGTGCAAAAAAAGGCCATGCAGACCAATATGAAATACATGACGCATTCTATGCGGCCAACCCTGATTACGTTCATCCCAATCATTCTTATCTTTGGCTGGCTGCAAGGCCATTTAGCTGTTGAGCCCATCATGCCCGGCCATGAATTCTCAGTAGAAGTCATGTTTGAAAAAGGCATCACCGGAAACATTACTGCTGCTGTTCCTGACGGCATTAGAGTAACTGGTGAACACACCAAAGTGATTGACAATGGCAAAGCAGTGTTTACGTTTAAAGGTGATGCTGGAACGTATCGTGCGCCAGGACTTGATTTTACTGTCAATGATAAAACCTATACAAAAGAAATCATCATTGGCACTGACAGAAACTATGAAACACCGCTTAAAGTCGTCAAGGATAAGACAGTCAAAAGCATTAATACGATGCATGAAAAAACAATTGTGATGAATTTACTTGGCTGGAAGCTTGGCTGGCTCGGCACCTACATCATATTTGCATTGGTATTCTCACTGGTATTAAGAAAACTGATGAAAGTGTATTAAGGTTTTAAGAGCTGCACATCTTTAATTTCAATTTTTTCCAAGCGGTCTTCACAACATCCGCACCTGTTGTTCATCGTAATTTTATAAAACAGCAAGTCTTTCTTTGGGTGAACAATCAAACGGTATTGGTTGTTTTGTTTATCAGACAGCTCTATTTCTCTCCATTCTTCAAGTATTTCAAGAGCTCCTTCTTTCCAGCGTATATCCTCGTCAGATGAGTTGCTAAGGACAGTCAGGTGCACGTTATTAATCAGTATTCGATTGTTTGGCTTCAGATTGTTTAGTTTTGTTATAGTGTTTTTCATTTTAAGCATTTCTTTCAAATCGCCATATAAACGGAAACCCGCCTGTGGAACAGCCCGCATACTCTTTTCTAGAGGCCCCATGATCTTCTTCGCGCGTAGCACATTCCAAATCACAAATGAGCGCTTTCCCTTCTAGCGCGGGGTTTCGGACAACGCCGTCATATAATTGAATTTTTCCGCCATCAACAAT
>JBFHWZ010000004.1:0-35987 GCA_041599235.1 Candidatus Woesearchaeota archaeon
AAATCAGGCACGATTCTCAAATTGCACTTCAAAGAAGGCGATACTATCAAAGTGGGCGAAGTTATGGCAACCATTGGTGAAAAAGGAGAAAAAGCAGCGCCGTCTAAAGCCGCTCCCGTGAAAGCAGCTCCAAAAGCTCCTCAGCCTGCGCCAACAACAAAAAAGGCAGTTGTTGGGGAAAAAACAGCACCAACAGTTATTGGCGTTATTGAAGAAGCCAAAGGTGTTGAAAAGCATGTTGAAATCAAGCGCGAAAAAGCACGCGCAGCAGTGCAGGCAGTTCCTGCAGCACGAGCCTTGGCAAAAGAGCTGAAGGTTGACTTAAGCACAGTCAAAGGAACAGGTCCTGATGGCATCATAACCGTAGCAGATGTCAAAGGCCCTGTTGGCAAGCCAGTTGTTGCTGGCAAAGCAGTTGCAGCACCTAAAGTCACGTTTGAGACCTATGGCCGCGTCTTGAAGATTCCTTTCAAAGGCATGCGCAAGAAAATCGCTGAAAATATGGCTTTGAGCAAGCACACAGCAGCGCATGTCACGCACATGGATGAGTTTGATGTGACTGCATTATGGGATATTCGCAAGGAAAAAAAAGCACTTGCAGAAAACAAAGGGTATCCTTTGACGTTTTTGCCATTTATCACCAAAGCAGTGTGCATTGGCTTGAAAGAATTTCCGTATATGAATTCAAGCTTGGATGAAGAAGGCAGTGCAATAGTGGTTAAGCAATATTATAACATTGGCATTGCAGTTGACACCCAGCAAGGCTTGATGGTGCCGGTTGTTAAGGGTGCTGAAAAGCGCAGCATTATGGATATTGCCAAAGAAATCTACAAATTAGCAGAAGAAGCACGCGATAGAAGCATTAAGCTTGATGATTTGAAAGGCGGAACCTTCACGATTACTAATATTGGCAGTCTTGGCGGCACGTACGCAACACCCATCATTAATTATCCTGAAGTTGGCATTCTTGGACTGGGCAGAATCTATGACAAGCCGTTTGTTACTAATGGCAAGCTCAGTGTCAGGAAAACACTGCCAATCAGCCTGAGCTTTGACCACCGCGTTATTGATGGCGCGTATGCTGCACGCTTTGCAAATGCCATTAAGAAACACTTAGAAGACCCTGACTTGTTATTAATGGATGCAACTTAGTGCTGAATCGCAAAATCCTTGAATTCTCCTGTTGCTTTGTCAAAAGAATGTTCTATTTTGGTTACTTTGGCTGCTGGCGGTCCTTGCTTCAGTTTTTCCAAGAATGTTTTGAGTTTGTCTTCTGGGCCTTCTGCAATAACTTCAACACCATCAGTGATGTTCTTGACCCAGCCAGTTAACTGCAGTGCGTTTGCTTGTTCTTCTGCAAAGGCTCTGAAGAATACGCCGTGAACATTACCGTGAACTACAGCATGCACTCTTTTCATTTGCAGTCTGCGCAGACTAATGAGCCATCTTCGTAGGTTAGTTCTGTGCTGTATTTTGCGCACAGCTCACAGACGCCTTCTTTTTCTGGCTGGGTATAGACTGGCTTGCGCTCTTCTTCTCTGAGCTCAAACTTGTCCACCAGCACATCAAAAAGGTCTGGCTCTATTTTCAGAATGTCTTTGACCGTGATAAGGCCGAGAAAATTGTCACCGTCTATGACGGGCAGGTGCCTGATGTTGTAGTCGCGCATGACTCTGAGCGCTTCAAAAATGTCTTTTTCTGGGCTGATAGTGATGAGTTTTTCTTCCATGACCTGGCCGACTGCAGTGCTTACGGGCTTGCTCATGGCAACTGCTTTTCTGACAATATCTTGTTCAGTGATGATGCCGACAACCTCTGTATCTTTCACCAGCAATGCACCTACATGATTTTTGTTCATGACTTGGGCGCATTCTTTTAAAGAAGTCTTGGGACTGACTGTAACAGGCTGTTCAGTCATAGCGTCACACACTTTTATGCCAGTTTTCATACCATCACCCCTCTAAATAGTATTGGGAACTAGGGCCTTATAAATGTTGTGGAGCTAAGACCCGCCAAGCAGTTTATCGATGGATTGCTTGAGGAAGTCTTCTGCGCGCTGGCCCAATATGTTTTTTTTAACGTGCTCGAACTTCTTTTTCATTTCAGCCCTTTTTTCAGGGTCAGGTTCGTAGCCGCACATGACTGTTTGCGGTGTGCCGGGCGTATATCCTTCGATGATGAAAAATCCTTCTTTGATTTGTTGCAAGTCAAGAATGTCATCAAGGTCCAAACCTACGACTGCGGTTGTCTTGTCAAAAAAATCAATTAAGTTGGTCTTGCGCGGATCATAGGTAAGCACTTTGCCTGCACGGATGTGGCCTTCGTGGTCGCGTTCAACACTCACTCTGCCAACTTGCTTTTCTCCGTCATAGAGGGCAAGGTCCCGATTACCCATTCGATATTGCCAATGCAAGGTCATTATGCATACACCAGTATTTCAACATCTTTGCCAAAGATGTTTTTGAGGCTTTCAAATACTGGTTCTTTGACAAAGACTTGTTTTGGAATCTCAATGCGGGCCAGTGCTTTCTCAAACTCATCCCAGCTTGATTTTTTCTCTTGGCCAAGGTCAATGCTGCCATCGTTTCTGATGGGTGCTGCAGTGAGCTGTTTCTCAGGAGCGTCCATATCTTTGATGATAAATGCAGTGTTGCCCAAGAGGGTCACTTCGCCGTATTTTTCGCCGTACTTGACTTTGATTTTGGTCTGCTCAAGCGCTCTGCCTCTTTTCCGCTGCATGTGCTCTACTAGGACTTTGATGAGGTCGCTTGCATCTTTTCGTGTTTGCTCAACTTCTGTTTTGGTGAGCTTGCCTGCATCATAGTCTTTTTTGGCTTTGATGAGGTTTTTCAGGCTGCGCACGTATTTTGCCGGTATGACTGCAGTGCTGACCAATTTGTCTTCAAAGGTGCTGACCAGGTCTTTTTCATTGACTTTTTCAACACCTTCAAGCTTAAGCACATCGCGTACAACAGTCTGCACGGTGTCGTACAAGTGTACAACGGCTTCTTCTTGCTTGATTTTCTCCATTTGCGTGAACAGTTTGTGGAGGCGCTTGATGAATTTCTGGCTGTCTGCCAGGAGTTTGTCAATTTCTTTGCCTGAGACTTCTTTTTTGACGCCGTGCTCAATGTCTTTGCGCACTTTAAGCACGTTTTCCCATATCTTGACATATTCTTCTTCAAGCAGTTTTTCTTTTTTCACAAAGATGTCGCGCATGACTTCGCCGAGCTCTTTCGGAGCTGGTGGCGGAATGCCATACAGCATCAGTGCTGCTTGTGCTGGTGTTGACAGTGCCCAGAAAAAGTCTTCTGAGCCCATGTCTCTGAGCTTGAACTTGCTTCGTTCAAGGGTTTGCTCTCCTGAGCGCATGAAGATGTCAATAGCTTCAGTGCTTGGCTTGATCTTGCCCATTTTCAATAATTGCTTCCAGGGCATGAAGATGCCGCGGTCATAGAACGGAACGCCGTCTCTTAGCAATGTGAAGATGACTGGGTTTGCTTCTTTGACACTGTCCCAGAAGTCTGTTAAGATGTACGTCTGGATGTTGATCTTGTTCTTGATGCCGGTTATATTGCCTGCATCATAGCCCATGCCTAAAATGATGGCTCTGAGCTTGTCTTTAAGTTCTGCACGGCTCATTTTTTTGACATCAGTGTCGTCAATGACAATCCAGACATCAATATCTGATTCTGCTGTTGCTCTGCCTTGCACTAAACTGCCGGCAAGCACGTAGGTAACAATGTATTTTTCAAATTTCTTAAGCACCATCTGCTTGTGCACTTCTGCAATCTTGATTGCTCCCAGCATGCCTGTGTCGTGGATTGGTGCGCTGAATTGTATTAAGCTGAGCAAGTCATATTTTGCATCATAGCAGTTCTGCCAGACTTCGCTTAAGAGCAACGTCTGTGTTCTGATGTTTTTATCAATGTCTTTTGCTGTTGCTTCCATGATGGTTGCGAGCTTATCTCTGAGCTCTGCTTTGCTCATCTTGGTTGGTTCAGAATCATCAACTAAGATCAGCACATCATAGAGGTCTTTTTCTTCTGGCTTGGGATCTTTTGGTGGTGGGAGGAGTGCAATGCCTGTGATGTATTTGTCAAATTTCTCAAGTGCTGCTTTTTTGAATTTTTCAAGCTTGGCTTTGGTTGCTTTGAGCTTTTCAGCTACTTCAGGCGGTAATCGTTCGGTCATTTCTTGCATTGGATCTGGTGATTTTTTTGCTGTTTTTTTCTTTGCCATTGTTAGGCCTCCATGGTGATTGTTTCTAGTTTTTTGGTGATGCTGACAATGCCTTGTGCCAGCTCATTGAATATCTGCAGGGCTTTTTTGCCTTGGTGCATGAGTTCCAGTACGAAATGATAGGCTATGTCGTGCAGGCCATTGTGTGCTGGGTTAGGGTTGATATTGCCTGCAATGCCTGCAATATTGTGTTTCTTAATGGTCTGCATCCATGCTAAGGAGAAGGCAAATGCTTTTGCTTCTTCATCGCGTGCATCGCGCAGGGTTGTGCTCATACAATGGCCGAGTTCGTGGCCAATAGTAAGCATCATGCTGTCTAAATGGTTTTTTCTGACAAATATTTCACTGGTGCTGTGGCTGTGCCTGTTCAATGAAAAGCCTTGGATGCCTTCGCTCCAGCTGCCTTCGCGCTTGAGATGCTCTTGTTTGAATTCAGCATCATCAAGGATGACTAAGGAGATGGTTTCGTGCGGGAAGGGCATGCCTGTTTGTTTTTCAAATGCTTCTTCGA
This sequence comes from Candidatus Woesearchaeota archaeon, assembly GCA_041599235.1. GTDB lineage: Archaea > Nanobdellota > Nanobdellia > Woesearchaeales > ARS49 > JBFHWZ01. Next base: position 4,754 of record JBFHWZ010000004.1, read on the forward strand.
TGAACGGCATGATTTTTGCTTCTGAGCCAATGATGGGTGTTGGCGTTCTGGTTCCTGCAAGGAACAGCTCAGGATCAGTGTGCTTTGCGTTCAGGTACAGGCCTGCATAGGTTTTGGGAACATAGGTTGCAACTGTTGGTGCTTCTTCGCTTTTGAAGCTTGCATCTGAGAGTACGATCTGCTCAATGCCTGTTGGGTGCGGTGCTGACTCGTAGGCTTGACCGCCGAATTTATAGCCGCCAAACTCACTGAATCCATAGTTGCTTGTTCCGTTGCCTGCTTGTCCGTACATTTTACTTGAGTTTTGATTCTAGTTTTGCTTGTTTTTTAGCTTCTGTTTCTAGGTCAACGCCCAGGTCTTTGAGTGCTTTCAAGTGCATCTGCATGAGTTGTTCTACAATCTGCAGAATTCTTCCTAGTTCCTGGCGTTCTTTAGCTAGAGTTGTTAGGGCTCCTTTATGGAATCCTACTTGTTCGCTATCTGGTGATTTTGCTTTTTTAGTTGCTTTTTTAGCCATTTTGATAGGTCCTCCTAGTATGACTTTTTTGTCACAATAGGTACTAATATGTTTTCCAGGTATTAAAACCCAGAGGGGCATTTTGGTCATAATATTCTTCTATATGGAAAAGATGAGGTTTGCTAGTGGGCTATATAGTCACTATGCAGTGAGTACAGATAGAAAGATTTAAATAGTGCAAGTGCTTAGAAGGATATACGACAGTTAAAGGGTGAATAACCATGAACCAACCTTACTTAGAAAGAAGTGATTACGAAAAAAAGCTTATTCAATTAGGCTACCGGCAGCTGAGAGAAATAGCTGATGACATTCAAAACGGCCATTCGATCACTGAGCGCCAACGTGAAATATTTGGCCACTTAATGGATACATTACCGCCTCTCGAAATGCGATTGGCTGTTGACCTAACTGACAACATGACCCTTGAAGGTTATGCTGGAATGAGGCCTCTGGATGATTATTATGGCGGGCTCGGCCTATCAATTCGACTTGGCTCTAAAGAGAAGAAGGAATAACTATGAACCCAAAAAAGACTTTGAACCTGCAATCCTGGTATGCTAAAGAGAATCGAGGCTTTGTACTGCATGATAAGCCAGGGCAACCAGCTCAGGCATGGGGTCGCACTGCATCAGGACTTCCTATTAATGTAGATTACGTAGGAGGCTCGTTAAAGCGATGGTACGGTCATCGCGAAGATCTCGATGCGCACCTTGCTGAACTTCAAAAAAAAGCTGAAGAACAAGCAGGCTTTTTAGAAGCCCTAACAGGTCAAAAACCATCAGGCATCGAAGTTGTGGTTGTTCCTGAAGGTATGTTAGTAACACCAAAACAGGGTGTTGTTGTGGTTCAGGAAGCTTTCCGCAAAAAGCAAACATGCGGACTAGAATTGAACTTAGAAAAACAGTAGTTAATTTTTCTTTTTCCATTACGCTTAAATACTATTGCTAGTTCTTTTGCGCTATGGAACACATAAAAAGAGCGCTGAAGTATCCATTTGCTAAGTGGCAGCGAATGTTCTATTATTATCTTGGCTTATTGCCGTTCATTGGCTATTTTACTATTTACTTTGATTCTTACAAAGCCTTAGTGCTTGCCATGCAGGCTGGTGAAATGGTTGAGGAACTGGCCTATATACATAACCCAACGCTCTTTCCTATAGGCATGGTGCTGGTTATTGTTGGTATTATTACCATGATTGCGTTCCTCGGCTATGAGCTGGAGTTTCTTGGCCAAATCCTGAAAGGCAAAGACAAAGCACTGCCAAAATTCGGCAGATTTCAAAAACAGCTTAAGCGCGGTATCTATGTGGTCTTGTTTATTATCATTATGACCCTTGTCTCTATGGTTGCAGAATTTTTAGTTCTTGTTCCTGCGGTGGGGGGAGTGTTGAATGTTATTGCTTCGATGCTGATTGGCGCTCTGGCAACAGTCATGTTTTTGCAGTATGTTGAAAAAGAAAAGTTCAATAATTTCTTCAAGGTCAAGCGGGCCTGGACTATCATCAAGAATAATGTGAAATCATTGATTGTAACTGCTTTGCGCATGATTGCAGTAACCATCATCCTGATTATCTGCAGTCTTCCTATTGTGACCTTGGTTGTTACCTTGCCTGCAATGCAGTTCAGCTCACGATACTTAATTGCGCAATGGTATAGAAAGGCGAAAAAACCTACACTTTAAGCTCTCCGTATTCTCCGTCATAGCCTGGATTAAAGCTTAATTGCTGGTTTTTTACTTTGAGAATTAATTCTGCTACTTTTTCTGGCACTGTTTTTTTGATGTCTTCGTCGCTTGCGTGCAATACTATGCCGTACTCTGAGCCAAATTTCTTCAAAAGATCATAATAGATAGCCCACGTTTTCTTGCTCGCTACTGGACTGCCTATTGCTTTTGCAATTAATTCGCTTATAGGAACCAAGTTCCTAAAGGGCTTTGCGTTTTTTGGCTTTTCTCCTTCTGGTCTATCAGCCAGTTGTTCAACTCTGTGTAATACTCCAAGAGTCAACGGCCTTTTGCATTCAGGACAGGTATTGTTTGCCTTCTTGCTTTCTTGCGGCGTAAAACATACTCCGCACTTGCGATGCCCGTCTAAGTGATACTTTCCTTCTTCTGGGAAAAACTCAATTGTTTCTTTCAAGCCTTCGCCTGTTCTTATAGAGTGCAAGATGTTCTTGTACGTTAACTCTTTTGCTTCAAACACTGTCGCTTCTCTACCTATGCGCCAGGGCCAAAAGCTGTGCATGTCACTAAAGCTCACTAATTGAATATTGTCAAGCTGTGATAAGCGCCAGTTCATTGCAGGGTCTGAGCTAATGCCTGTCTCAATAGCATGAATGTATTTGGATTGATCTCCAAAGCATTCTTTCAGGGAATCAAAGCCACTTTTACTTCCAAACACGCCAAACCAAGGCGTCCAGGCGTGCGCTGGAATTATCTCTATATCCTTGCTGATGCCCATGAGCATTTCAGTAAAATCAATAGAGCTCATGCCAAAGATAGGTCTGCCGTCATAATCAATGCGGCCTTTTTTCTTCAGTGCTTCAGTTACTTGGTCAACAACGTCCATGCTCGGAGCAAGCACCACATGATGAACACGCCTGCCTTTGCCGCCTTGACTGTACATCAAGCTTATCTCAGTCTGCAAAATAAACGGGTATCCTGTTGCAGTTTCATAAATGCCTTCTGAGCGTTCAGTTAGTTCTTTTTTCAGCTCTGGCTGCCATTCAGGGTGCTGAAAGTCGCCAGTGCCCATGACGGTAATGCCTTTTTCACGTGCATACTTTTCTAGATTCTTGACAGTGATTTGTTTGCTGCACGCGCGAGCGTACCGTGAGTGTATGTGCAGGTCTGCTATGATGTCCATGGTCACATGAAGTACTGTTGTATGTTCAGTTCTCCCATGATGAAGAAAATGTAGAGCAAGAGAAGCGCTATTCCTTCAATATAGGTTAACTTTCTTCCTGTTCTTACAAAGGTTGCGAAAATAAACGTAACGACAATCATGAAAAAGGCACTGGTAAGAAATAAAAAGAAGTTTGCAGTGATGGGCATAATCAGCGCAGTCACGCCAAGGATGAGTGTTGCATTGATGATGTTCGAGCCAATGAGGTTGCCGAGCGCCATGTCTGATTTTTCGTTCATCATAGATTTTGCTTCAAAGACTAGTTCGGGAAGTGACGTGCCAAGCGCTAAAAAGACTAATCCAATGAAGATGGGTGGCAAGTAGAGGTCAAGGGCTATTTGTGATGCGTAAAAGACAACATAGTCTGCTGAAATTATGAGTACGACTATGGCGGTGATGAAGACCAGCATTTGAGCAAGTATTTCCCATTTGCCAACGTGGTCAGACAGTTCGTGAGTGTACTGTCTCCGGTGTTTTGCCAGATGGTAGCTGTAGACGACGACTGCTGCGAGGAGTATGACTGCGTCAAGCCTGCTGAGCTCGTGGCCAAGGAACATGAGCAGCATGGGCAGTGCTGAGAACCCAAGCATGTACCAGACGTCTTTCCTGATTGCTTTGCTTTTGATAATGATTTTTCGTGCAAGAATAATGCTAATGCCTGCCACAAAAGTGAGGTTGGCTATGTTGCTGCCGATGACGGTACCTAAAGCAAGGGCAGGATTGCCTGCGCGTGCGCTTTGAATGCCCACAAATAATTCAGGCAGGCTGGTGCTGATGGACATGATAACAAATGCTGCAAGGAATTCGCTCATGCGCAAGAATGCTGCAATGCGTGATAATGATCTGACTAAGAAGCTGCCTGCTGCAACAAGAACAAGGCATGAAAAGATGAATAATGCAATATTAACCCAGACCACTTTTTTACACCAGTAAATCTGCACGAGTGTTAGTATATATAGTTTTTGCTTTGAAAAAAGCAAAAAGTACGAGCACGGTGTTCGAGTTATTTTTTGCTTAGATAATGTTTTTATAGGGGAACTTATTTCAAGAGGGTATGCAGAAAAAAGAGGTTCATGCAGCGCTGGGCAATTTGATTATTGGCTATTTAGTGAGTATTGCATATATTACAGCATTAACCTTTCTTATCCCCTTATTATTGGTTCCAGAAGTGCTGATTGTGCAAGTGCCGCTTGTTGTTAAAGTCTGTATTGGGGTAATGGTGCTGTGCGCACTAGTTATGTTCTGGCTGAAAAAAGATTTCGGCCTTGCTTTGATTTCTTTAGGGTATGCAACAGTGATTCCTGGTATTTTAGGCATGCTGTTCCGTGTTTTTGGTTCAGAATTGTTTTTACAGTATCTTGCGCGTCTTGGTCCTGATGCAGAAGCTATTGCGCGCGACTATATTCAGCAAAACGTACCGACTATTTGGTTTATTATGGTTGGATATATTGTTGTTGGCGCGCTCTTGTGCTATTGGGGCAGCAAAATTACCAGAAGAAAGAATCTTGTTGCAGATATTAGGCGGCAGTTTGGTCCTCGGGCAAAGATTCGCGTATAGACTCCCAGAGTTCTTTAAGGCCTTTTTTAGTGGAACCGCTGATAGCAAGGCCTTGCGGTTTGCCTTGGGCAAGGTCTGTTTTGCTTGAGACTATGATTATTTTTGATTTGAGCATTTCTCGCACTTGCTTGAGCAGTTTTTTTTGTTCTGCCATAGTGTAACCACAGCTTTCGCTGGGATCAAAGACAAAAATAATGAGCGAGGTCAGGTGTTTAAGCGCAAGTATTGCCTGGCGTTCAATCTTGTTTCGTTTTGCTAACGGCCGGTCTAATAAACCAGGGGTGTCAATAAATTGGACACCTTTAGCATAGCCAAGCATGAGTTTTTGAGTCGTGAACGGATAGCTGGCAATGTCTGGTGCGCTGCCTGTCAAGGCTTTGAGCAAGGTGGTCTTGCCAACATTAGGGTAGCCTGCAATGATAACAGTGGGCATGTTGGTCTTTATGCGCGGATAGTCTTTCATGACTCTGCGCGCCTCTTCAAGATAAGCCAGCTCTGCTTTGATTTGCTTGACAACACTGCTGACCCTGCCATAGAACTCAGTGCGGTACTTGTTGACACTGGGCATGTCTTTTGTTTTCTTGATCTTGGTATGGTACTGCACGTACAAAATACCGATTCGTTTGAGAGCCCATTGCACGGCACCCAGGCTTTTCTTGATTTGGCCATAGTCAAGGGTGCATCTGACTAATTCATTGTAAAAAGGCGGCAATTGATCAAGTGACGGATAGGAGGTCAGTATTTGATTGAACTTTTTTTCAAGGGATTTTCTGACTGTAGTGAGCTTTTCTGATTCAATGCGGCGTGATTTGGTGAGCTGCGTAAGCCCTTTCAGCTCTGAGCGTATCTGATTGGCCCGTTTGGTTGCCCTGCTGAACGCTATATCTAAGTAAAACTGCGGTTTTTCAATAACTGAGAGGTTCTGAAAGTTCATAGGTCTGTTGTGCTGTACAGGCTATTTAAATGCTTTGAAACCCAAAGTAAGTTTTATATAATACTGTGGTCCTTATCAGCGTGGGGGAGAATGGTACGATTTGATTATAGTGTAGATGTTGGCAAAAGTTTGGAAACTGAAGAAGAGCAGAAATCAGGCGAAAAACTAAGTGCTGAAAAGCTTGAGAAAGAGCTGCAGGAACAGCAAGATGAGCCTCAAGAACCTAAAAAAGAAGCTAAACCCAGTGAAAACCCTAAGCTGATTATCAAGCCCATAAAGGATACGCCAACCCCTATTACGCATTCTGAGCCTGAAAAAGAAGAGCCAAAAGAAAAAACTCCTGAAAAGCCAGAGAAAACTGAGGAACAGCCAATAGAACCTGAGAAAAAAGAAGAGCAATCACAAAAGCAAGAACCTGAAGAAAAGCCATCAGAAGAGAAAAAAGAAGATCTTAAAGTCAAATCAATTAGTTTTGAAAAAGCAGAATTGCTCAAAGATGTGCAACAGCCGCTTGATGAGGGCGAAGCAGATGTTACTGAGATGGTTGATGAGAGCTTTGAGAAAAATAATAAGGAGTTTGCTGCCTTTATCAAGCCAAAAAAGCCGCGCTGGGGCGTGCTGGTGTGTGTTGCGCTGATTCTTGCTGCTGCAGTGTTTTTTTTCATGAAGCCTGCAGGGGTGCCGACTGAACCGCATATGCCTGAGCCACTGGGTTTGGCAGCTGTTCCGATAGTGGCGCCAGTAAACATAACTGAAGAACCAGTTGTTGAATTCAGTGAGCCGCAGAACGCATCAGTTGATGATAGTCTTGCGGGCTTGGCTTTTGCCCTGAAGGACTAGCGCAGGCTGTCGCGCTTGTAGCGCGCTTCGTGCACATCAATGAAGTTAAAGGGCTCGTGCGTGTCTGCTGACTTGTACAATGCATATTCTTCATACGTGCCCAGTTCACCCTCAGTTAATTCCTTGATGAGCACACATTCTTCCATCAACGCATGTGCTTTGTGCGGCATTTTGAACTGTACTGAACCGTTTTTGGTCCTGATTTCTTTTGTGCACGTGCTTGCGCAGTGCTCTGTTCTGGCTGGCTGCACAAACGGCCATTTTTCATACACACCCCCAAACAAGCCCGCTAAGTAAACAGCAACGCCTAAAAATACAGCACCTACGGCAAGCGAGACTGGTGTGTCACCAGAATGTGCAGCTGCTGCATTGGGCTCGCGGTACACGGTCTTTTGGTGCTTGATGTCAAAACCGCACGGATAGCACGTGTCTACAAGAATGGTTTTGTTCGGCAGGTATACTTCTGCACAGCCATGCTGTACTTGCTCGCCTTTCACATCAATGTCTACCCCCACATAGCGCGCATTGATGCCTTCTCTTGCAAGCATGTCAATATACAGCAGCGCCTGGTCTGAACAAATGCCTTTTCTGTCTCTCAGTGTTTCATAGGGTGTGCGTACATCATACGGCCCGTTTCTGGCTTTTTCATAATCATAGCTGATGTTTTCCTGCATCCAGTCATAGATATGCTGTGCAGTCAGCTCTTCATCGCAGATGGTTTCAAGCCCCATACGCTACTATGAGTCTTTTGTTTTAAAATGTGTTGCGCCTGAGAAACCGGAAATACTACAGGAGAATCCGGAAGATTTTCGAAAAAAAGCTCTGGTTTCGGAAATACTCAGTCCTTAATCAGATTAATGATGGCTTCATTGCTTTGCGCGAGCACGCCGTGTGTTTTGCTCTTGATGATGAATGCTGCGCCAAAGTTCCTGATGGCTTGCGCGCCAATATATTCATCTTCAGCATAGCCCAGTGCCCAGACAATATAGCCATCTTGATAGCTTAAGCGAGGGGTATCGCAGGAAAGTATTTGATTATCATATTGGTACGCATAACTGCAGAGCTGCACAGTAAATTCATTGCGCACGTCTTCTGCATACGGCCCGAACTTGCCAGCAAAGGTGCGCGGACGGTCAAGACTGATGGGCAGGAACGGGTATGATCCTGCAGGAGGAATAAAGATGCGGTTAACAGAAAATTCAATATACTCAGGCGTGAGCTCTTCTCTGGTTGGAACAGGTTCTGCAGGCTGGATGGTTTGCTCAGGCACTGCTGCAGGCAGGTCATAGATTGGTTCCTGATAGATTGCCTGTTCAGGTTCAGGCATGGGCATGACCACAATGGTTTTTGGCGGATTGTACATGGTCCGCACAAATAACAAGGCAGTAACTAATGCTAAAATGCCAAAAATCCAGAGTTCTCGATGTTTCATTGTGTTTACGCAAGGAAATTCGCTGAGTGCTCCTCAGCGTTATTTCATTTTGTTGCTTGCACCACCTTAGCTATATACATTCTGCTGAACGCAAGCGCAGGAAGCGAAACAAATGCGATAAATGCTAAAGCGCCTATGCGGTGCAGTTGCGCTAGTGATATTGTCGTCGAGCTTGCAACAAAAAAGATAAGTGATGCAACTACATATGCGGGGAAGATTTTTTTCAGGTGCTTCCAGCCAAAGGCAAAGCACTGCAGTCCTTTTTGCACATAGCTGAGGTACATGAAATAGCCCATGAGCCAGATAAGGCCCATGCCCATATACCTTGCTACAGGCTCGCTGAATACCGGCAACGGCCCTGTTGCGTGCTTAATCAGTGCTAAGCTGATGATGACCAATAGGACAAAGAACAGCAGCCAGATAATGCTTAAGCCAATAAAGCGTTTAGCAAATGGCAGCAGGTTTGTTTTCTTGATGGTGTGGTTTGCAAGGTACCAGTTTGCTCCTTTGAATACCAGCCAGAGGCCAAAAAAGCCCAGCAGGAACAATGCAAGGTCCTGCACAACGCCTTGAAAGGTTGCAATCATTTCAGCATTAGTTGCAAGAAATGCTTCCATGCTTTGCGCACCGCCTGCAGCATAGGCTTGCTGCATTTGTGCATTCAAGGGTTTGAGCTTGACGGCAATCACTTTGAAGATATTGCCGTGCAGCAGAATCAGGTAATAATAGAAGATAAGATCAAAGATAACAGCCAAGGCTACAAAACGCTTGTGCTTTACAAAAAGCTTCCAGCTTGGTTCTAGCTGTTTCCAAAACAGTTGAGATTTCATATGATTGTAGTTGGAATGCAACACACTTGGTTCTGTGGACAATCTACTGGGCCTTGATCGCTTTCGCCAGCTGCGCATGCTTGTTTGCAGTTGCCGCCTGAACCTAAAGGATCGCGGCAGAGCGCGCCTGTTTGTGCAGGCGGTGTTTGCTGTGTTGGCGGGGTAGCAGCAGCTGGTTGCTGTGCTGATGGCAGAAGGTTTGCATGTGCATCACAAACTGCATTAAAGGTTTCTTTGTATTCTACAGTCCTACCTGTTGCTGGGTCAACGCTCTTAATGCCTAACTGTCCATACTCATTCGCATCATAGACTTGGAAGGTGATTTCCCACGGCACAGGGTTTTTGCTAGTGCAAGGGTTAGTGCTGCCTGTTGGTGCAGTTTGCCGGTATATTGCTACTTCTATTCGGTCAGTGGCTGCCAGCGGAGAGCGTATTGTTTCATCTATTTTGAATGTGACTTGGCCTCCGCCAAAGTTAGGAGGGATTGTTTCAGTTATAAGTTGTCCTTGTGTATATGATTTATCTACATTGCTGATTGCAGCACCTTCTCCATATCCTTGCGCGCCATAGGTGCCTGTTGTTGCTGCTTCGTGCAAGGTGTATACATTATTGTTGCCGCTCTTTTTGATAACAACCACAAAATTCTTGGTTGTTCCTTGCGCAGTCCAAGCACTGATAGCTTTTCGTTGACCGACAATGCCAAGATTGCTGCTTGCCCAGGTTATTGGCTGGATTTGATAGCCGCCTGCTGCTGTTGTTCCTGTAGCAGTGCCAAAGTCTGCGTTTGTTATGGCGCGGGGCATTGGTATGAGTTTGTTATGGTCGCCGTTTGTTTCTAAGGTGTGTGCTGAGGTAAGGCGTTCGCCTGGCTGGGCTGTTTTTGACATGATGACTCGTCCATTTTGGTTTCTAAGTTCGTACAGCACAAATTTCTTTGATTCTGCTGTGAGGGTTGGGTCGTCTGGCATTTCTTGCCTGACCGTGAGGTCAAACTGCAAGGTGTGGTCTGTTCCAAATGCTGGTGTGGTGCCTTTGTAGCGCGGGCTTATTGGCGCAGCGCTTAAGATTCTGATGGCGCCTTCTTGTTCGCCCCAGCTGCATCGGTATGATGCTCTGAAGAGGTCAAAGCTGCAGAATGCTGGCGGTGCATCGCCCATTTGTACAATGGTGCATTCAACAGTTCGGGTTTGCTGGCTGTTGGTTTGTTCGTCCTGCCAGGAGTACTCAAAGATTGCTTTGTCATAGCGCCGCTCTGCGCGCCTGCCTTCTGTTGACTGGACAAGTGCTTGCACATCTGCGTCAAGTGTTTCTAGGCGTTGTCGTGTTCCTGTGCCCAGTTCTGGTGAGCTGACTGTGATGATTTTTTCTTCACCTGGCTGGTTGCAGTCGCACTCGCCGCCTGGATAGCCGTCTGCTGTGCTGCAGCCAAAGCCGGTGCTGCACTTGAGTTTGAGATTGTATCTGACATCAGAGCCGGGCATCATGAAGATTGGTATGCGATATTCCCAGTTGGTCAGTCCTTTGATTGGCGAGCTTGCGGGGTTGTAGCCCAAGAATCTGCGCTGGCACAAGGGACCAACTTGCACAATGCTTTCCACTTGCTGGTTTTGCACGCCTTGGCTGAAGGCTGCTGATACGTCAAGATCCCAGTCGCCTGTAAAGGCCCACATGCACAGGCCATGCACTAGTTTTTTCTCATTGAATAAGGCATTCCACATGCTGGTTTCGCCATAGCGTCCTCTGACTGAGCTTGCAGTGTTGTCTGCTGCTGAGGTGATTGTTGAGAGGAGTCCTTCGATGCCTGTTGCTCGCGTGCCGCCTTTGCTTGGCGGTGAGCTGAGTTTGTTAATGGCGCAGCTGATGACTTCCCATAGGACTTCGCAGATGGTGGTGCTGAGGAAGTTCCTGCACACGCCTGATTCCATTTCTCCTGTTGTTGCTGCGTCTGCAAAGCAGCCGCGTGCTGCGATCATGATGCCGCGCCACATTTCTAAGTGTGATATGAATCCAGGGAAGCAGATGCATTGGAAGCTGCGCAGCAATGAATCGCTGGGGTCAACAACGTATTCAATATCTTTGATGCCAATCACTGCATCAACGCGGTTGTACGCACTTCTGACAGCATCATCATTCGCTTGAGTTTTTATGACTGGAAGCTCACGTATTTTGTTTGCCAGTGTTCTGGAATTAGTTACTTTTTCGTTTTCTGTTTCTTTCCAGAACAGTTCTGATAAGTCTTCAGTGGACAAGTGTATTTCAGATATGGTTGAAGTAAGCTGGTGTGTTTGACCTGCTGGCGCTTGCTGGCCTGCTGGCAGTGCTTGATAGCGAGCAGTGTCAGCTACATAACCGAGATGCACTGAATAGTCCGGAGCAGTTTGTGAGCCTCTTCTGTTAGTGCCGGTTAAGGGCTTGACAAATAAGTACAGTGTTTGGTCGCGTGAGCCAGGCACTTGGTTTGCTTCGAACCTGATGTCAGTATAGATAGCATCTGGGCGTGGATTGCCTGAGTCTGGCTCGCAGAAGCCTGCTACAGCATTCCAGATGCCTATGGAGCATTCTGATGCTTGTGCTTGGCCTGCTTTTTGCGCTCCTAAGCAATAGCTGTTTTTGAGCTCATCAAACATGTCAATGGGATCTGTTACGCCAACAAGGTCGCCAACACCACAGGCACTGTTCCATTCCCAGTAGTATTCTTGCGGACAGCAGCGCGGTGATGCAGGATGCACAGTGCGCTTGCATACTTCTTCTTCATCTGATTTGCCCTTGTAGGTTTTGTACTCATCGTACATCTTTTTGATGCCCCACACGCCAGTGCTTGAGCTGCTCGTGCTTGTTGCAGGAGGAATGCCTGTAAAGCTGTCTGTGACAAAGTCTTTGCCTAAGCCGCAGCTGTTGCCTTTGTAGATGTCAGGGGCAGTGCCGAGTTTGAGGTCTTTAATGATATCTGCAACTGTTTTGTCAACACCGTGCCGTTTAAGTTCAGCGTCAACTTTGTCAGTTATTTTTTTTGCTTTGCCTGCTTGCTGCCTGATGTTCATTTGCAGGCTTGGTGCTTTTGGGCAGGTGACGCGATCGCAAATGGGTTGGAAGTAATCAAGCATGACATTAACTCTGTTTTTGATGGCGGTTTGGCAGTCCATGCAGTAGTTTTGCAATTTCTCTACGTCTTCTTTATTCTCGTCAGGATTTTTGAGATTGTTAAAGTCATAGACTTCTTCGCACAGTCCTGCTTCTGCTATGTCTTTGTGCCATTTGCCGCCTGCAGTATCAAAGGCGCTCAACTCGCTGCTGACATCGCAGTTCCATTTTTCTGCAATTTCCATGACAAAGATGACTGCGCTGTTTGCTAAGCAGGCGTATAAGAGGTAGGTGCCGATAGTGGTGACTGGTTCTAGGATGCCGTCAATAAAGTCAATGGCTTCGGTGAGGAATTCTGCTACGTCCATGAGGGTGCCGCTGGGAGCATACTCTGGCGGCAGGACTGGGTCAACAGTGAATTCTAGGTTGGCGAGGCAGGTTCGCTGGCTGCGGTCTTCGGTGCGCGTGCCCAGCACTTGATTGGTTTGAGGATCTCGGTAGGTTTGAGCTATTTTTTCTTTGAAGGGGATTTCTAGTTCTAAGTAGAATCTGAAGCAGCCAAGTCCTGGTATTGTGCAGGTTTCTGGCGGCCGGTAATAGGTTCCTCCTGTTGTGGCGCCTATTGCAGGAGCTTCTGCATCACCTTTGCGGTATTCGCTGATAGCATGTTCTTTTTCCCAGGTGCTTTGCGTGTCTGGTGCAGGATCAAAAGGATTGAACTTGATTTGTATCATGCCAACTGCTTCTGTTTCGCTCTGTGCAGTTGCAAAGGTTGATGTCACAACCATGCTATTGTCATAATACCGCTCAAGTTCTGGGCTCATGGCTACGCGGATGGCTTTGACATCATAGACATTCAGCTCTGGCTGGTTGCCGCCAATATATTTCAGCGTGAACGGAATATTGATTTGCTGCGTGCCTTGCAGTATCATGCGCGGCAATAAATTGGAGGGCATGGCATCTAATAAATCAACATCGTACCAGTTGCCAAAGCCGCAGAGTGCATAGATGACTTCTACTGGCCCGTAGGGTTGGCTTTCAAAGCCTGCTCCATCAATAGCAACTAATTTAATTTCATTTTTCCAGCCTTGGCCTGTGTCAAGGCTTGCGCCTTGCGCAGTGCTGATAGCAACATCTGTTTTTAGCTCAATATCTTTTTCAAAAAAGCCTTGATCATCAGTGGTGACTATTTCTTCCACATGATCATTGACATAAATATGCACTGCTGCTGGCTCAGAGGTCTGGCCGCGCACAGTAACCAAGGGTATGTAGGTTGTGCCAATTTCTTCTAGGTTGGTATCAATAAAGGTTGGCGGGCCAACATCAAGGAATACGTTATGGGTGAGCACTGCTTGGTTGCCTGCAGTGTCAACTGCAGTTAATCTAATCCTGTTTTGGCCAGGGCTTACAGGAACGCTGATAGTGAACGGACTGCTGACTTGGATGGATGCTGCTTCTGCTTCGCAGCTGAGCTGTGCTTCATCTGGTGTTTCTTTTTCGTTGCCGCCAGAAAGTGTGGTTACAGTCACGCCAAGGCTTTTAGGACCTTCATTGCAGTTATTGTCAACACCACTTACTGAATAGACATAGGTGTTGCCGCTGCTTGCGGTGTCATCGCTATAGCTTGGGTTGTTTGAGATGGCAATGCGCTCACCATCTCGATAAATAGCATATTCCAGCAGGTCATCTGCTGCGCTGGGCCCCCAGGAAAGCTCAACTTTGTTTTCTTCTATGGTTGTGGTGGTCAAGCCAACAAGGGTTGTTGGTGGTGTCAGGTCTTCCATTGATTGCGCTATATAATAAAGCGTGACTGGCTCGTCTGTTTCGCCATTAATGGTGACTGAGGGCGAGGTTACGGTGCTTGGCGCATCAGTCAGGGTTATTTGCGGAGGTGTTCTGTCAAGCGTGACTTGCAGGCTTGCTTCCTGCGCATTGCCTAAGTCATCAAATGCTTTTACAGTGATGGCATTGTTAATGGCACTCAAGGGAATATTTTGGATGTTGATGTTGCCATCTGCATCTGCTTGTGAAATTCTGACTTTGGTTGTGCCCATAAACACTTCAAGGTCTGCATTGGGCGCTGTTGTGCCGGTAATAGTGACTTTTGGCTGGCGCACATAGCGTGGAGCTTGAACATCTAGCTGGAAGCCTTGGCTTGCCACTGCACCTCCGGTGATTTGCTGCGCAAGCGTTATGGGTGTAACTACCATAAGCAATGCCATGAACAGTGCAGTTAGTTTGAGTGTTTTCATTCGAATGCTGGCCTCAAGTCTTGTTGATATCCGCCTTCATAGAGGTAGGTGAGCAGCGGTGTTTTATCTTTGCCAGGATGCGGCACCCACTCAAAGACATGGAAGATGATCTTGTCTGCATCAGCGAACTCAACATAATCAATATGCAAGCCTGCTGCGCTATAGCCGCCAATTGGTTCGTCCAGGAGCGTGTATTGCAGGTCAATATCGTACTTGTTGTTGCCTTCAACTAATTCAATGACGGTCTCATTGCTTGGAATGACTTTGTATTGGTAAAACGTGCCATTGACTAAGCTCAGGCTGATGTAGACTTTTTCATTTCTGTTCAGGGCGCGTGTGGTGCTGTAGGTTCCGCTGAGACTGTTGTATTGGTGCACAACAACGTCCATGGTGAGCTTTTTGAGTTTAGGCAGGAGGATGTGCATAGTGTCTGCGGTTATTTGTTCTGTTTGTGCAAGATAGCCTTCTTTTTCTGCAGTGATGAAAGCACCGCCGCAGCCTTGCGGCAGCAGGGTTCGTAAGCGGTAATGGCCAGCATCTGCCTGTGTTGTTCCTAAGATGCAGAACTGCTCAACACACTGATAGCTAATCTTGACATCAGGCAGCTCTGTTGCGATCGGATAGCCTGGCAACAGACCAACTGCGCGCACATCAAGGGACTGGCTGCCAAAGGTTTCGCAGAATTCTGATGCATATTCTGCGCTTTCAAATTTAGTGATGCCAAAGTAAATGCGCTCGGGGGTATTGTCATTGATGAGAACAGGGAAGCCAAACTGGAACACAAAGCCTTCGCCGCCAAATGCAGACGAGTCCTTGACGGTCATGCGTACTGGATAAATAATATCATAATTGAAATGCCATTGGTTGATGCAGATAAAGCCAAGGTATTTGCGTGCGCCTCTGCCAGTATTGCTTTTTAATCTGCCGCCGTCATTAGGGTTGGCATTCAGCTGTATGCCCCATTGCGGCAAGTAGTCAAAGCCTGCTGTTAAGTCAGTTGGCGGGTTGTTCACATCAAAGGTCTGCCTGAAGCGCTGGTAGGTATCAGCAGGCAGGTCTGTTGGTATTTCAGGATCTTCGCCTGCAGTCAATGCTTCAACAATATCTTCGTGCGCTTGCTGTGCGCGCTTGTATGCTCGATCACTTTCTTCAAAGCCAGGATAGGCAGTGTTTTCAATGCGCACATTAGGGATATTATAGTATAATACATTCTGGAAAGTGGCAGTAACATCATCAAGGTGCCAGCGTTTGGTGCCGCAGTCAAGCACAAAGCCATCTGTTGGTGTGTTGTCATTGCCCGTAAGCAAGTTCATGGTGAGGTTTTCAAACAGCATGTGCTCATTTTCTGCTTTCATGGTCCGGTCAGCAAGCTCCCATGCTTCTTTTAAGCGCACATCAAGCTGAGCAACATAGTCTTGGATGCTGGTTGTTTTGCCGCCTGCAGTAATCTGCAAAGGCCATTTCAGTTTCACCAGCACATCAGCATCGGTAATCAATGCAACAGGCACATGCTCGCCTTGTGGTTCAATAATGAACTGATCACCAAAGGCATCAAACTCAGAAATGCACAAGTCCAGCTGGTCCTTGACATACCGGGAAAGCTCTGACTGCATGAACTTGATGCTTGGCGTGCGGTCTTCACCTTCATAATACCAATGAGGGATCTTGAACACCCCTAAGGTATCAAGCCTGATATGCGCAGCAGGCGTGTTTGCTATTTTTTTAGGTATGAAAATATAGCCTCCCTGCATGCCTAAGAGGTTCACGCCTGTTTTTGCTGTGTTGTACAGGCATTGGGTTATGAAGTCATGCACTGGCTTGACATCAGCAGGCACTTCGATTTTTTCTTCAATCGGCCGCACAACTCTGGTGGTTGTTAAGTAGATGACAATGCCTATGCTGAGTAAGAGAATGAGCCCTATGATTATGAATAGCGTAACCTGACCCCTTTTTTGCATATATTTACTCATTTTCAACGTTTTGATTTAAAAATGTTTCTTCTAAATACCTGTTTCATATAGTGCCGATACCAGCCAAGGTACAGTATGAAGTACAGCGCAACACCAGCTTGCTGGAATGCGCGTGGTAAAAACATAACTACTCTGCTGGTAACTAATATGATGATAAGCAAATAGGCATACGGTACAATGAAGTGCTTGATGTCAAGAATGCCCTTGCTAAAGGCAGTGATGATTGCTTCTTTGACTTTTGGCGTGCGAACAAACGTGTAGTGCGCAAGCGCGGTCAGGTGGCCGTACAGTGCAAACAAGAGCAAGGTGCCGCCAGCATAATAATTGCTTTTCAGCCCGCCAAAGAACAGCCAGGCAGGAATCAGGAACAGCGCAAACCATGCTATGGTGAACAGGAAAAACTGTCTGACCAGCTTGACAGTGACTTTTGTGTTGGTGAGCGCTCCCCAGATTAAGCTGCGCGAAACTGCATACAAGATAAGGATGGATGCAATGTAGAGCACTGCAGTTGTGCCTAAACTTGCATAAAACTCTTTGCTGTAGTACAGGCTTTGCTGCGCAATCTCAGGAGCAGTAAACAGCAGCTCTTTGTCGAGTGAGATTTTTTGTAGAATCTCAATAACTTGTGCAAATAAAAACCCAAACAGCCAGCTGACTGCTGCAGTCACTGAAAAGAACAGCGCATCAAATAATGAGATGAGCAAGACATGCTTGTCAATGCTCTGCACGAGCATATCCCATTGTTCATCAGCTGCTTTTTTTGGAATGACTGCTAAGACCAGTCCTGCAATAAAGGCAAGGCTTGCTGCAAATGGCTGGTATTTCATGACCAGCACAGCTATTGCTATGGTTGCTGCGCCAATGAGTTTTGTTATGCTTAGTTTCATGTTCCTTGCCAGTCTACTGGTCCTGATGGTGGCGGTGTAGTGCCGCCATTGCCAGTAGTTGTTGTTGTGGTAGTCGGTGTTGCATCAGGATCTGTTGGCGGCGGTGCGTACGGTGCTGTTGCCGCACCTGCATAGCTGGGAATGTGCGTGCATAAATCATTCACGCTCTGCCAATTGCTGTCCAGGATGCGCGGATCAAATTTCAAACAAATGCGTTCATAATCATGATTGCTCCAGAATAACACAGGAGCAGTGCCGGTTGCGCCCTCGCCTTGGCCTGGCTCAAGCACGTGCCAGACAGGGAATGCAACGAAGTTTCGTTGCGGGCCAAACAATTGGATATTGTACCTAAGCCGTTCCTGCAAGGGATTTTGGATAAAGTACGTTACTTTATACAAGCGCTTGGTATAGATTTGCCCGCCTGGGCCTGGGTAATCAACAGGCAGCCCTTTTTCTGCTTGGATGGTTGCTGCATTGCGCGCACCACCTTGCGGCGTGTTTGACACTAAGACCGTATCACCATGATGGTCTTCAAAGGCAAGCTCTGCGCACAAGCGCGATGACCAGCAGCCTGTGCCGCCTAAGATGATAGTATCGCAAAAGATTTGCTCAATTTCTGCTCTGCGCTCTGCAACCCAGTCCTGGCCAAAGGCTAATGAGCCCCATGCCTGCCAACCACTGTACTCGTTATAGCCTTGCATAAAGTTTTGGAAAATAATGCCAACTCGCTGGAAAGCATTTCGTTCAGCATACCTGCGCTGGTTGCGCGCTTCAGCCACTTGCGAAGCATGCCGGGCGCTTTGCCTTTGAAGGTCAGTCCTTTCCGCAGGAGTTAAGGAAGCGGCAGGGTTGTCTAATTGAGCATTGACTGCATTTAAATTAGCCTGTGCATCTGCTTCCCGCTGGCTCCAATAGGTTACTTGCTGCGCAGAATCCAACTGATTGTATTGTTGTTGGCGCTCCGCGCGAGCAGCCTTTAAGTCATCATATAAACCGTCAAGGCGCTCTTCATAATAGTCTTCTAAGTCGTCGTCTATTCTTCCTGCTTGAAGATCTTGCTCAGTTCCTACTATTTCATTTTCCAAAGCGGCAATGTCCTGATCGATAGCCACAACATCTGATATGTAAGCAGGGGGTGCTGTGGGAGATGGTATTACGATAATAGGAATAGTTCCAGCAGCAGGCACTTTTTTTGATTGGATCTGTTCGGCATTAGAATCGTAAATGGCATCAGCTGTTTCAAAGTTGCGAGTAGCTGGATTGTATGCTGCAGTAGGGTTTGCCTGCAAAAATGCTGCTTGCTGAAATGTAAGCTGGGCAATACTAAACTCGTCTCCTGTTGTTGTTTTAACAGTGTAAGGTTGGCCTGCTTGTTGAGCACTAACCAAGCTTGAAAATACCACTAGGGAAAATGCCAACAACGCCAATAGTTTTGTTTTCATGTTAGTCCATCAGGTCATCTGCTTCTTCGCACCATTCATTGCCTGTTCCCCAAAAGTCTGAGTCCATTTGGCTCAGTGCTTGGACACCTGCTACAACATCGCCAATGCGTGAGATAAGTTTTGAGATGGTGCAGAATGTGTACAAGGGTCCGTTTGCTGGGCTTGAGGTATCACAGTAATCAATGCCAATGCCTAATTCTTTGCAGCCGCCGCATAAGCACGAGCTGGTTGCTGAAACAAGGCTGAGCGGGTTTGAATAAAAGTCTTTGAGTATGTTCGTGAACTGGTCATATAATTGCAGGATGGGGAACAGTTTGAAGATTTCTCCAAGAACGAACGTGCACCATAAGTATTCATATTCATCTGCGCAATAGGATGCTGGATAGCCAAGGTCACGCACGTCTTTGCCTAAGCAGACTGCTTTTCTGCACTCGATTTGCCTGAGCTTGTTCATGTTATAGATGATGCCTGGGATGCAAAAGCAGATGCTGCTCCAGATAAGGCTTTCTTTAACATTCACTTGCGGTTTGGTGACATCGATTGCTTCATACCCGCCGTCTTTGTCTGTTTGTCTGGCTTCTGTTTGTTGTGATTCTGTCAAACCTAAGCTGAAGAGGTCTTGGAGCTTGCCGCAGTATGCACCGCCGCCAGCGCCGTAGGATGCAACGCGCATAAGATCATTGTTTTGCTCTGATGCGCTCATTTGGCAGTCAACAAAATTGCAGATTTCATCAATGATATTGTACACGCCTTGGAGGTCACCTGTACCGCTCCAGAGTTGCTCAAGCGGTCCTTTACCTTGGCCGCAGAGGGATGAGCGTACATTATCAACACCTTCTGCTGCTGGCTTGTATAAAATGTTGAGCACCTGAACAAAGGCCCCTAAGAAGCCCAGTACTGCATCAATTGCACCGAGAATGGTGGTCACGATATTTTTGATGTTGCATATTTGCCTGAGCGCGTTCACTACATTAACAAGGGTGTCAATCCAGTCTTGGTCTTTGAGAGCTTTATCTAAGGCATCTTCTATTTCATCTTCATATTCGTCTGCATACACGCCTGCGGGTAAGTTGTAAAATTGAATCGTATGGCTGATGGTTTCTGTTTCTG
The DNA here is from genome assembly GCA_041599235.1 of Candidatus Woesearchaeota archaeon. GTDB lineage: Archaea > Nanobdellota > Nanobdellia > Woesearchaeales > ARS49 > JBFHWZ01. The sequence continues at coordinate 24,510 of JBFHWZ010000004.1, forward strand.
GATTAGGTGCTAGTTGTTGGTCAATTCTGGTGCTGATAGTCAGGGGACAGCTGATGGTTAATTCATTGATGTCCATTTCTTTGGCAGCTAACTCAATGACCCAGAACGGATCTCTGCTGCCCAGTGCATTGTTCATCATGTACACATCTTGCACATAGCCAACAGCATCACCAGTATCGCAGTCTGTTATGTCGCCGATTTGCGTGTATGCTGGCTCAACATCTGGATTGCCTGAGCTTAAGGCAACTTGGCAGTACACAGTGTGTGGAATCAGTGATGCTGTGTCTCTGTCAACTAATGCAGGTGAGCAGCTTATTTGTGATGTCCAGTAATTTGTTGCTGGATCATCAGCAAGGCCAAACACAAATATATCGTGCAGTATTGTTTTGACATTGCCTGCTAAGTCTTTGAACTCAAATTCTAGGTTTGCAAGGTAGGGTCCTGAGAATAATGCGCTTGTAGTAAACACGCATTCTTCATCTGTGCAGACGCCAGTGATATCGCCGCCGCCTAAAGCGCTCATGTCTGCTGTTGCTTCTTCAACATCTGAGACATCAAAGACAAAGTCAAGGTCAGAACCGCCCACTGCTAAGGGACCGAAGTTTGCTCCAGAGGGATGTGATGCAATAATTTCTGGGCCTGTGACTGATGGCGGTGTTTTATCAACTCTGATAGTTTGCGTAAGCGTCTCTTGCAGCTCATTATCTAAATCATCACGTGTGGTTCCTTTGAGCGTAATGTCATAATCGCCGCTGCCAATGCGCTGCGGAATCTGTACGTTCCATTTGCATTCCCAGTTGTCGCCAAAGAGCTTAGTGCACTCGTCTGCTTTGACAGTCTGCCCAAGGCCAATGTTTCTTAGATCAAGGAACGCTTGTGCTTTGTCCATGCCTGAGCCTGCATCACTTATCTGTGCAATAAGTGTTCCTATGGCAGCAAGCAGGGGCGTGCCGTCTTCATCAAGCACAATGGTGTTTAATTCAATGGCTGCAGGGCCCTCGTCATCAACAGGCAGCGTGCACGTAAGGGTTGTTGCCTGGCCAGTATTGCCAAGTTCATCGCTTACGGCACGCACAGGTACTTCGCATGTGCCTGGGCTGGTGACGGGGACATTGCGGAAAATGAACAAGTCGCCGAAGTTTTCATCAGGGCCCCGCTCGCCAATGGTTGGGTTGAGTTTTGATAGGTCTGCTCTGACTGTTGAGAAATCAACATCATCTTCTGAATTGATGGTAATAAAAACATCTGCAGTAAAGGTTTGGCCTGTTCTGACGTGGGATATTTCAAAGCCTTGGCTGTCTCTGAGCTCAATACCAGTTACGCTTGGCGGATTATTGTCAACTCTGAACGTGTCGCAGCTTGGCACACTGTCTTGGTTAAGATAATCATAGGCAACGGCGCATAGCTGGACACTTTCAACTGCTGCTGTTGTCTGGTGGGTGTAACTGTAGGAGCCTGTGGCAGTGCATTGCTCAAGGTCTCCTTCATCAAAGCCTTTTTCAACACCGTCTATTTGGAAACTGATGCGTTTCAGGCCAGAGCACGTGCTGGTGTCACCGGCTGAAGCAGCATCGTGCGCGCTGTACGTGAGTGTCACCTCGCCAGTCTTGCTTGCCTGCGGTGTTATGGAAAAATCAGTAATGCGCGGCTTGGTGTAATCTACATTGAGCGCTTGTTTTTGTGACTCTTTGATATTGCCGTCAGGGGTGTACAGCTTAAGCATGTACTCATCTGCACCTTCTGCAATAATATCATCAGTAGTGTATGCGCAGGCATAATCATCACCAGTTGTTTTTTGGCATACATCGAAAAAGGTTTCAACCTCGTCGACACTGATACGCATCAGGCTTTTGGCAACATCAGGGGTGGGACTGCCAGGCATCTTTGCAATAACCTCAACCTGCAAGGTATCAGGACTGCGCACCCAGTTGTTGGTGCCGTCATTGCCGCTAAAGCGCTGCACATCAAGGCTTGCTGCCATGATGAAGGGGATAGTAAGCACTAGCATAATCATCATGCTCGCTATCAGTCTTAGTTTCATGTTTTTCGTTTTACTTTTGGCTGCAGTAATGCCTGGTTTTGTTTTGATAAGTCAAGGGTCCTGCCGATTTGGTCCAGGTCATTTAAGTACCGGTCTTTTTCCCGTACATCATCAATAGCAACATAGATGTATCTGAAGATGATCTCTTCTGCATGGTCAAGGTCTGATGCGCCAACAGTCCATTCGACTTCTGACATGCCGTTTGGCCAAGGATTAGTGCCATTGAACACAATAGGTGTTTGTGGTATGTGGATGGTTTTTTTCTTGAACAGTCCTGCAGGAATTTTTTTCTTTTGTGGTGGGAAGATGATGGGTGGTTCAGGATATTTGAAAGCATACATGTTGATTTTGTACGTGCCAGGCACTAAGCGCACTTGGTTTTGCTCCAAAGGCGGATCGCCGCAGGCATATGCTGACTGGGCACGTTTTGCACCGCAGACTTCTCCGACAGTGGTATGCGGTTCATCAAATTGCTTGCCCTGGCGTGCAATGACAATAAGTGTGTTTTCATCGAACTCTTGCTGTTCTTTGGTGACTCGGTCAAGGTGCCAGCCTGCAACAACTTCTTCTGTTTGGACGTCAGTGCTGACCCCGTGCGTGGCAGGCACATACCATTGCGACTGATCAAAGTCAGCAGTGGCAGAAACGCTTTCATCATACACGATTGCTTTCCTCAACCCGAACTTCTCAATGCTGATGTTGATGATGCGGTACGGCTGCAAAATCATTTCAAGAGCATGATCATCATTGGTTCTGATGTCAAGCGGCTCAAAAGCTGTTGCGTAGTGGGTTTTTGATGCACTAATCAGGCCGCCAATGCAGCGCGGCAAGGTTGTTTGCAAGGTGCCGTTCACTGAATTGCCCAGCACGCAGCTTTCTTGACCGCAGATATATGCAAGTGCTGCTTCATCAACAGGGCTGCCATCTCTGCCGTCTCTGAGGTTGATGGTGATGTTGCCAGAATTGCGGTGTTCTGGCAAACACAATAATGATTCTTGGACTGAGGGAACTGCGCTGAGTGCTGTGAACAATGAAGGCATAGGATGGTTGTTGCGCATGTTTGCTTCTAAGAAGAACTTGAAACTGTAGCCTTCGCCGCCGAGCGCTGTTGGGTCAGTCACTTCCACCAGCACGGGATAGCTGATGTCATAATCAAATTCATAGCGCTGGATGCCGAAGATAAAGCCGTACGTGCTGCTCATGCTTTGTGCACTGCAGAGCTGGCCGTCGCAGTTCAGGTCAAAGTATGGCTCCCACCAGTCAAGGTAGGTAAACGTGACACCAACTTCTGGCCTGGTGTTGTTTACGCCAGGCACAAACATGTTTCTGTTGTAGATGGTTTCGTACAGTGCAGGGTCGCGCACACCTTCAGGTGCTTTTATGTAGGTATAGGTTCTGGTGCTGCCTACCTGCAATAACGGCACATAGGCATGCAAAATGCTTTGGAGTTTTTCAAGCACTTCGAATTTTATCCAGAACTCGCCCATGCCAAATTCTATTTCAAGTTCGCTGGTTGGCGGCAGGGCTTGCTTGCTGGTTCTGCCAAAAATATCAATCAATTGTTTGGTGTGTTTTTCCAAATAGCGGTATTCTGCTTGTGCATTGGCAATCTCTGTGGCAATCGTGTACATGTACTGCAGGCTGACTGGCACTGATGCAAGGTGCTCGTTTAAGGAAAAGGTCTGCCCTGCTTTTTCAATCTCTAAAGGCCAGGTGATCAAGAAGGCTACATCGTCGCGCGCAAGGGTTACTTCAATTTCCAAAGGCCCTTTTTCAGTAAAGGCCATTTCCTGCTTGAATGGCCTGAAGTCATCAATGCAGGCACGAAGATTGTCCGTAACATACTCGTCTATTTGCTGCTGGATGCTGATTTCTCCAGGTGTTGTGTACAGTGCAGGGCGTGCATCTGAGAACTGGCACGTTCCTCTGCATTCATTTTTGTCTTTCAGAAAGTACCAGTAGGGTATGACCAAGTCACTGCCTGGAGCAAACTGGACTGCTTCATCTTCAGTGGGCATGACTGGATTAAAAGACAGTTTTTCTTTGCTGATATAGCCGCCATAATCGCCGATTTTTTTGACTGCGTCTTTGCCGATTTCCTGCACGCAGCTTTCAATATATGCTCTAACGGGCAGCATTTCTTGGGGCACTTCTGCAACTATGGGAATGGCTGTTTCAAACTCCTCAACACGCACCTGCTGCAGGTAGAGGATGACCATAAGACTAAGCAGGAGGATTATTCCTATGATTATGAAAACTGTTACTTGCCCCTTTTTCATATACTCAACCCACTATATCAGAACCCTATGCAACGTTTCTGATATTCACTGAAAACAGCTAGGTATATCACAACTTGTTTTCAGCGTTATGTTGCTACAACCACAACCCGTACTTTGGCTGTAGCATCCCCATCACTTGCAATCAGCCCGATTTTGTATTCGCCAGGACTGGTTGGGGTGAAGGTAACTTTGTTTTGATCAATGGTGACTTTGAGATTGTCATAACTTGTTGACAAATAAGTGAGCGCATCACCATCAGGATCAGTGAAGTATTCATTTAAGTCATAGGTTTTTTCTCTGGTGATGTGGAATTCACGCTTGGCACTGGTCCATTGCGGCGGATTGTTATACGCATCAGTGCCTGGCTCAAAGAGCGTGAACCCAATAATGCCTGGCCTGACCAGGATAAGCACGCTTATGAGAATAACAAATGCGCCGAGGATGATGTATTTTTTGTTGCTGCGCGCTCCGCCTTTCATGGCCTGCACAGAATGAAATGCCTTGACTACTTGCTCGTGCGCTAATTCTTTGTGATGGTCATCTAAGGCGCTGGCATTGATGTTGTTGTAGGCGGCAACCAGTTCTTGATAGTTGGTTCGCGCTTCTGCAGAGTCATTAGCATCAAGGCTTGCTTGTAGAGCATCATGCGCTTGTACAAATTTGTCTATGAGTTCGATACTGCACCACCCTCTTTTGTGAAATTGATTTAAGCAGCTGCTTTAGCTGGTTCTTCTTTCTTAGGCGCTTCTTCTTTTTTTGGCTCAGCTTTCTTCTCTGGAGTTGCTTCTGCTTTTGGCTTTTCTGCAGGCTTTGCCTCTTCTTTTGCAGGAGCTTCTTCTTTTGCTTCTGCTCCAAGCTTTTCAGCGCCTTCTTTGAGTACTTTGAGATTGATTTGTGAGATTTTTGGATGAATCACGTTGCCGCAGACAGTGCGCCTTCTGCGGATGCCTTTGGCTTTTTTCTTAACGCCAATGTCTTGGACTGTAAGAACTCTCTTTCTGCTTGCTCCAGACACGTCTTTGCGCATAGGGAAGCCGCAGTGGTCAGAACCGCCAGTAATGGCAAATTCATAGCCTTTCAGGCCTATAAGGTCTCCTGAGATAGTATCGCCTACTTTCTTGCCTAGGAGATTGCTTGCATCAGGGTCAGCTACCTCTCGCTGATAGCATTTACCCTGCTTGGTACCTATAACCACCTTGAAACTAACCATATCTAGTGCTAATCAAAGGAGTATATATAAACGTTACGGTATAACAATATTTAAATATGAGTATGCTGCTTTTACCATACTGAGGTGATAGCATGAAAAAAGAGCTGAGTACACTAGCAGCTGTTTCATTGATAGTTCTCGTAGTAGCTATTGTCGCTGTTGTTATGCTGGTTTCAAGCCAGAAAACAGGCCAAGGTGTCTATGGCGGCGCATTACAGTACAAAGAATACCCGTACTTTGAAGGCAGGCATTACGGTGCCTATGGTGATCAAGCAGAAGGGTATTACACAGGCGTTCCTCAACGAAGCTATGAACGCGCACCAAGACAGATTCCTTCAGGAAGCAGATACCAAGAGCCTCAGTATATTGAGCGACAGAGAAGCTCTCCCTTCTACGGGGAATAAGCTTTTATACTAATTTCTTTTTTTTATTAGTATGAAAAAGATTGTGATTTTGTTGCTGTTCTTAGCAGCCTGTGCCCCAGCAGCACAGCAATTAGATATTCCCTACTTTAAGCAAAAAGGACCATCCTGTATTCAATCGCAGATGCAGATGGCTTTGAAATATTTTTATCCTGAAAGAACCTATACGCAGGAAGAATTAGATAAGCGCACTGGCAGGCAGCCGCATGAATGGACCTGGTTTCATCAAGCATTGCCCGTATTGGTTGAAGAAGGCTTGGATGTTGAGTATTACAGCATGAGCCCGTATTTTCAATTAAATCCTGAGTATTCTTTAGAGTTTTATGGCCCTGACGTTGGGGCAGTAGTTAACAAAGTGACTAACTGGGAGCAGTTTAACAAAAACCTTGACTATCTCAAAGATAATCCGCGATATCATGCAGAAAGATTGCCATGGGAAAAAGTTGAAGCGTTCTTTGCCAAAGGCTATGTTATGCTGTTGATTATTGATTACAATGTGGTGCGTGGACGTCAAGGCTCATACGCAGGCCACGGGGTTACCATTACTAACATCAATGCAACTCATGTTCTATACCACAATTCCAACCTTGGACCAAACCAAGCTGCTTTGAAAGAAGACTTTATTGCTGCATGGAACGCAAAAGGAACAGATAATGACATTATTGTAGTGAAAGGGAAGTTAAGCTAACTGCAAGTCGCCTGTTATTTTATTGATTTTTTCTTCTTCTGCAGGGCCAATGCCTAAGCAAGTTACCGTTCCTGGCTCAACTTCAGTATGGCCTGCATCAGTGATTAATGCAGTTACTAATCCTGCATCTTCTGCGTGCTGTTTGTATTTGAACAGTTCTTCTTTGCTGGCTACTTTCAGCACTGCTTTTTTCATGCCTTGGTCACGCCATGCTTTCACATCATCCCTGTTTGATTTGAGAATGCATTCAACACTGGCATGGCTTGCTTGCGCTGCTATTTTGCCCTTGCCCATTTTCAAATCAGTCCTGATAAGCAGGACTTGCTTGTAATCTTTCATATGCTTAAGAATTCTTCAGTGGTTTTAAAGGTTTCTAGTAATTTGTTTTTGCCTGCAAAAGTAAATTTTGCTGAACTTGTTCAGCTAATAGATAATACCTACCAAGACTCTATCGATTTGATTAAAGCGTACTTTGCCGTCAGCCACAGCATTATTGTCACCTTTGGTGATTGCATACCAGCCTTGCTCGTCTTTGCCAATGTCAATGATGCGGTGGATAACAATCAAGCCTTCTTTGTTGATGCTGACTATATCACCAACTTGCAGTTCAGCTTCATGCGAGGGTGTTCCTTGCAGTACATGTGTGCCGGATCCTAAGACAGGCAGCATGGAGGTTGAGTTGTCAATCACTGCCCATTCAAGGTTGGGAACGTCAATGAGCGTGAACGCATCACCAACCCGTATTTGGTCTTGCAGAATGCGGTCTTTGGGCAGCACGCCTGTTTCATTACCCAGTCCAGTCTCTAAGCGGGGCGGAGCTAGGCTGAGAAATACACTAAGTACTAGTGCTAATAGTGTTTTCACGTAACCACCCCTTTTTTATGTCGAAAAACGCTTGCATAGTAATTTTGCGTTTTTCTCCAACTAGCAAAGAGCGATGCTTCTTTGCTATGCTGCTAATGTGATGTATAAGGATAATGCAAAAAAGAATCCTGTGTGAATAAAGCTAAAGGCTGAAAGCGGGAACTTGAATAAGGTTCCATAACAGCCGCAGTTGCTGATGCGAATGCCTTTGCTCATTGCGTAGGTGAAAAATAACAAGCCAATGCCGAACAGTATGGTTGCAAACAAGCCTGCCCAGTAGAGTTCATAGCCAATAAGCAGTGCGCCGCCAATAAGTATCTCTAAGAACGGATGGATGGTGCTTCCCAGTTTTGAAGCGCCTGGACTGAGCAGTCTGAAGCTGCGCACTGAGCGATAAAAGCCGTCCAGGTCAAAGAATTTGGCTATGCCTGCAAAGACCAAGAATGCTCCCACAATAAATCGTGCAATGAACCAAACCATTTTATTTTTTCTTTTGTATTTCTTTGACTAATTGCTCTATGACTTTATTAACTTTTTGGGCGCCATGGACTTTGTTGTCTCTGGTGCGCACAGTTACTGTCTTGTCAGCAACTTCTTTTTCGCCAACAACAAGGATGTAATTCACTTGCGCTAATTGCGCTTCCCGTACTTTTTTGCCAATGCTTTCTGCACGGTCATCAACTTCTACTCTGATGTGTTGTTCTTTCATGGCATCAGCTACTTGCTGTGCGTACGCAACAAAGCGGTCTGCCACAGTCAAGATTCTGACTTGCACTGGCGAAAGCCAAAGCGGGAACTTGCCTGCATAATGCTCTATCAAGACCCCAATAAAGCGTTCTAAGCTGCCTAATAATGCTCGGTGGACCATAGTGACGCGCTGCTTGTGGCCGTCAGGATCAACATAGGTTGCATCAAAGCGTTCTGGCAAGTTAAAATCCAGCTGGATGGTTGCGCACTGCCACATTCTTCCCAAAGCATCTTTGATATGGAAATCAATTTTTGGCCCGTAAAAAGCGCCTTCACCTGGTTTGATTTCAAAGGTGACTTTGTTTTGATCTAAGGCCTGCATCAAGGTCTGTTCTGCTTTGACCCACAGCTCTTCAGCACCCATTGCTTTCTCTGGCTTAGTGCTTAACTCAACACTGTATTCAAAATCAAACACGTTGCTGTAAATATGGCGCAAAAAATCAATGCAGTTTGATATTTCCTGCTGCAATTGGTCTAAGGTGCAGAAGATGTGCGCATCATCTTGTGATAATTTCCTCACTCGAAGCGCTCCTGACAGGGTTCCTCGTATTTCATTCCTGTGCAAGGGAGCAAAGTCTGCAATGCGCAAGGGCAGTTCTCGATAGCTTCTGCTTTTGCTGTTGTACATCAGTAAGTGTGAGGGGCAGTTCATGGGTTTCAGAGCAAAATCCTGGTCATCGCATTTCAGGGTGAACATATTCTCTCGAAAATGCTGCCAGTGCCCTGACATCTCCCACAATGCTTTGTTGAAGATTTGCGGCGTGATAACTTCCTGATAGCCACGCTTGAAATATTCGTGCCTGATAAACTGCAATAATTCATTGTAGATGATTGCTCCTTTTGGATAAAAGAACGGGCTTCCAGGACTGTACTCGTGCACCATGAATAATTCAAGGTCTTTGCCGATTTTTCTATGGTCGCGTTTTGCAGCTTCTTCCAAAAGCGTTAAGTGCTGCTTCAGTTCTTTATCGCTGGGGAAGCTGATGCCGTAGATTCTGGTTAATTGCTTGTTTTTTGCATCAGCACGCCAGAAGGCGCCAGCTGTTTTCATTAATTTGATTGCTTTGATATAGCCTGTGCTGGGCACATGCGGTCCTCTGCACAAGTCAACAAACTCTTTGCCATGCCAGTAGCAGCTTAACGGAATCTTTTCTTTGGTATATTCCTCAGCCATCTCTACTTTGTACTTGTTGTCTTTGAATAATGCTTTTACTCTCGGAACTTTCACATCTTCCCTGCTGCTTTTCAGGTCTTTTTTGATGATTTCCTGCATTTTTTTCTCAATTTTAGGAAAATCATCAGGCGTTATTTCTAGCTCATCAAAGTCATAATAAAAGCCTTCATCAACAGGCGGACCAATAGTTGGCTTTGCCGTAGGATACAATTCCTTGATAGCATGCGCCAAGATATGTGCAGTGCTATGTCGGTAAATGTACTTGCCATCATCAGAATCATACGTGATAATTTCCACTTTAGCATCTTCTTCAATCTTGTAGAATGAATCAACTAATTTGCCATCAACTTTAGCAGCCAAAGCAGCCTGCGCCAAGCGCTTGCCAATACTTTCAGCTATCTCAGCAGGAGTAATGCCTTTCTTATACTCTTTTTTGCTGCCATCGGGCAACGTAATGGTTATCATGCTCATAAAAAGCTAGAAACGGTTTAAAAAAGTATCGAAAAAGAAAAGTAATAAAAAGGTCGTTACTCACGTATAAGCATGCTCGAAAGTATCAAAAAGAGGCGCAGCATTTCGCAATTTGAAAAAAAGAACGTTCCGCTCAAACTGATTGATGCATTGATTGACATTGCAAGCTATGCGCCATCAAGCTGCAATACCCAGCCATGGTATTTTGTAGTGTTTCACACCAAAAAAGCAAAAGACAAGCTCAACAACCATATTAACCGCGGCTATGAGCGATCCTATGACGAATTGAAGAAAAAACATAAACTGGCTGGAAAAGCCTATGCAAAAATCCTTGATTTCTTCTCAAACTACGGCAAATTCAATGAAGCGCCAGTGTATATTTTGCTTTTTGCACGGCCCTATGATGCACCGTTGCTTTCCCAAGCAGTCAAAGTCTCGAGGGATACGGATATCAAGAAAATCGCAGATGACAGCGTCACCACCAGCGCCGCAATGGCCATGCAGAACTTTCTGCTCGCAGCGTATGAAAAAGGATTGGGAACGCGGGTCAAGGACGGCATAAAGTTCCTCATGAACTTTCCTTCGCTGAAAAAAGCATTTTACAAAGACTTCAAGATTCCTCAAACGTACACGCTTATTTCAGGCATCCAAGTAGGCTACCCGACAAAAAAAGCGCTGAAACGAAAACCCTACAAGCGGCTTCCCAAAAGCAAGACAAGAAAATACATTTGATTTATCAACTTCTAAAAATAAAAGTTAAAAAAGAAAAAATTATGGTGCTACGCATTCGCCAGTGTTGTGGTTGCAGGCAAAGCCAAGTCTGAAGAACACAAATGCAGGGTCTTGTTCGCACTCTTCTTGTTCTTCTGGGATCACATCAAAGCAGAATGCTCCATTTGGACCGTCAAACTGACAGCAAGCTTGCCCTCCTGCTGGCACGCACGTAAACGTTGCCAAATCACAAAGCTCGCCCTGCTGACATGTTCCGCAGCTACCGCCGCAGCCGTCATTGCCGCATTGTTTACCTGCACAGTTTGGGAAGCAGTCGCCAAGGCACACTTCGTTTGATGTATCGCATACTGAGCTGCAGCACTGGTCATCGGCAAAGCAAGATGCTCCTGGCTCTCCACATCCTGCGGGCTCACAGAAGCAATCTATGCATTGTTCTCCAAAGCCACATTCTTCAACACCTGGCTCGCACTCTTCATCAGGACCTAATTCGCCATCGCCGCATTCGCTTGGCTGTGGTTCAAAGCACGTGTTTGTTTGAAGATTACACCCATTTGGACAGAGTGTCTTAACTTGTTCAGCTTGGCCGTTAATACAGCGCACGCTGATTTCTTCATTAGCGATACAGAATCTTCGCAAAGTCAAGAAAGGGTTGTTGTCTAATGAAAGCTGTACTGATTCTCCAAAGTCAGCACAGGTGATAATTCCACCGCCACCTAAACCACAGTCTTCAACTGCTGTGCACAGGTCACGCCATGGGCCTGCACGGCCGCGGTCTGTATTATCTGCGCCTCTAGGATTAAATATGAAGGTTCCGTCAGATAAGGGAGCTGCGCCACTTACTGCTGCTCCT
>JBFHWZ010000005.1:0-28888 GCA_041599235.1 Candidatus Woesearchaeota archaeon
ACCCTGTACAAACTGCTCACCAGCCACAATTTTGTGGAAGCTTCAACTACTGGCCAGGTTGTCCAAAAAATTCCTAAAGATCACGAATGGCCATGGGTCAGAGAATACAACAAAGAAGTTTCACGGGATCTTGAGCGGCTCGTTATGATGAGTGTTAAAAAACTGCCAAGAAAAAAAGAGGGCGAAGAAAGAACCAACGGTGGAAATGGCGAGGCAGAAAAGCAGCCACGAGTAAGGCTTATGCCTGCTCAAGCATTACGCATGCTTAAGGGCTTGAAGGATACTGATCGCCTCAAGCATAGTGCATTGACTGCCCAAGACAAGAAAACCCTCGAGGATGAGATTACTGCCTGTGGGAAGAACATTCGGTCAGCACAGGCATGGTATCGCTGGGGCGTGGGCAAGCATCTTACCCTTGGAGATAATTACTTCAAGCTAGCAGAAGCAATCTGGCAGCGTGGCTTGGATACTGACTCAATCCCTGTTGAAGAGCTTGATAAACGCCTGTGGGCGCACAGTAATGATATTATCGATGCCTATGAAGATGCCATTGAGCACTACGAACTCTTCCTCGAAAAAGCAGCACCAACCTTTCCTGGTCGTCAGAAAGCTGAAGAAGACCTTGAAGATTTGCACTGCTTGAAAGCATATCAGGCGTGGTGGGGCGGAAACCGCGGATACGCTCGCCGAAGCCGCGAGCAAAAGAAGATGGGGCGTAAAGCACTGGTAGGTGGCTTGACCGGTGCGATTCTAATTGCCGCAGGCCTCTTTACCTGGGATAAAATAAGTGATTCTATGACGAATAATGCCATTGCAAGCGCATACCAAGCTGCAGAAACAGCATTTGGCGCAGATGACTCTCCTGAGGCAGACAAAAAAGCACTTGAAGAGCTTGAGAAGGCAATCACTGAAGCAAAAGGCTTCCTGCCAGAAGATGATCCTCAGAACAAAAAAATTAAAGCACTGAGCCAGAGCATTGCAGACAGGGGCTATCGAAGAATGTCCCTTGAAATTCTGGCAGCAGGCCATGAGATTTTGGACCATGAACAATTCGCTGATGCTCGAACTAAGCTATTGCAAGCACGCATGGAAGCAAAGAAGATGTCACAGTCTGATCAAAAAGTTGAAAAAGCGTTTACTGACTTTGATTATAAAATTGCGTACCAGGCAGCTCAGTCACTGCACGGCTCAGCCAAGAGCTTTATTGATAACCGAGCATATCCTGATGCATTCAAGACCTTTGAATCAATAGAAAAATTGCTTGCAAAGTTCTGGAAAGAAGATTCTGATGAACTCAAAGCAGATGTTCCTGCATCTTTGACCACGCCAGTGGTTGAACTGAAAAGTGGGGTTGAAGACGACTTAAAACGCGTGCGCAAATTGAAGGTGGATGACGGCATCTATACCAGCTTGAAAACTGATTTTGCTGAATACGCACAAGACTATGGCAAGCTTGAAGCGCAGCTTGCGGATGGAACATTCTTTCCCCGCGCTGAGCTCAATGAAATCAAAGAAGGCCTTGAAACAATTCTTATGAAGCTCGGCGTTCCAGACGTGAAAACACGCGTCGTTAACCCTATTATTGATCCTGACTTTGACAAACAAGTTGCAGAAATCAAAAGCGCAAAAGACGCAACTGAGAAGCTTGCAGGCGCGCTTGATAAAAAACAGATTGAAGCGCTTGTCAAAGAAGCAACCACAGTAGAAACGCTGCTTAAGCAATCGCAGGACTATATAGCAGATAGCGCTGTGCAGCATTTGCAGCGCATCAAGGCTGCGCTTGACACAGCACAAACTATGTACGGCAATATAACACCAACTGCACAAGGCTTTGCAGAAATGAAAACCCGCTTTGATGCCATTACGCAAGAGCATGAGCGCCTCAGCACAGCACGAACAACCTATGATGCATTGGTGAAACAAGGCGATGATGCATCACGCAAACAATTACTGCCTACGTACCTGCAGTTTGGCCACTTTGACCAGGCACAAAAAACCCTTGAAGCAATCACTGACAAGAAGGGCTTGGAAGATTATGTTTCCTTGTTTGATTATCGCACAAAGATACAGGACAAAAAGAACTGGGTTAAGCGATTGCCAAGCGGCATGACTCAAGATGTTCTTGACTCCTATAGCACTATAGCTCAGGCGTTTGCAGAAGGCAATGCAAGCAGCTTTGAGCTTGCAACAGAGCTTGAAAGAATCGCTGTTTATGGGGAGCTTGCAACAGGCCCAGCAGAAAAAGCAATAGCAGACATGGATACCACAGCTGCGCGCATCAAAGAACTCAGAGACTTATTGGAAAAAGGACCTGATGAAGCATACAGCAAAGAGCTCAGTGAAAAAGAAACAGCACTTGCAGAACAGCGGAAAGTGCTGATAACTACTGCAACAGGCTATGCAACTACGCTCAAAGAGGTTTGGAGTGAAAAAGCAGGAGAACGACCGCCACTAGCACTGTGCACTGGTCTTACTGAGCTATACAAAAAACTCCAGCTTGACAAATATGCAGATGCTTTAGTTGAGCACATGCCCAAATAACCAGAATCTTTTTATACTTCTAAAAACGATTATGCTGCATGCCCAAAAAGAGGAAAGCGCCCGTGTACTTATGGACTGGCCATGGCTGGGGCAAGACCACTTCAGCACTTGGTGTTGCGCTCAGAGCAATGGGCCATGGCAAGAAAGTGGTTATTCTGCAGTGGATGAAAGGCTGGGGAGAAAAAGTAGGTGAGTACCATGTCAGGAAACAGCTGGGGCCAAAACTCAAAAAACTGTATGACATAACCCAATGCGGCAGAAAAGAGTGGGTAAACCTGAAAGTGCCTGCACAAACTGACAAAGCACTAGCTAAGAAATGCCTTGCTTTGGCAAAAAAGAAAGCACAACAAAAACCCTTTTTGCTCATCCTTGATGAAATCAATCTTGCTGTAGCAGTTGGCTTGCTTTCTGAAAAAGAAGTTTTTGCGTTCCTTGATTCTGTGCCGCCCGAAGTGCATGTGTATATGACTGGCAGAAGCGCCACACCGGGCTTGCGCAAACGAGCTGATTTTGTTAATGATATCAGTATGCGCAAAGGACCTAAGAAGCTTAGCGGCGAAGAAGGCATTGATTACTGATTATTCTTCTTCAGAATGATGGAGCTCCTTATGTTCTGGCTCGTCTGCAGGAAGTGGCTGTTGTTCGTGATGCTTGTGCTCAACTGCTTTTTCAGCTTCCTTGATCTGCTCAGCCATTTCTTCAAGCTCCTGATAGATGCCTTTCACTTCCTCATCCTTCTTCTGCTCAGGAGTTTTTTCAGATTCTGCTATCTCTTTCTCCAATTCTTCAAACTCTTTTTGCAATGCAGGCTCTTCATCTGCCATAGTACGCCTAAAAGAAAACTATTATTTAAACCTTATCGTGCGCCGTCTGCCTGGCGCTCTACTTCAACTTTTTTCTGGATAGCAAATGATTTCTGGTCAAGCTTATATGCGCCGATGATTTCATCTGCCAAGGCTTCTTCAACGCTTTTTTTCTTGTTAAATGCCTTATCGTATGCGCCAAAGACAAAGTATCGCAGGACAATGTCAATTCTGCGCTGTGGTGAGCACTCAACTGCCTTGGGATAGCGTGCTCCACCGTATTCGATAGTGACAATTTCTTCGCGTGGTGCGCCATTCTCAAGAGCGCGTACGAGCACCATAAGCGGATTTTGCTTGGTGCGCTGCTCAATAAGCTTCAAGGCATTCTCAACAACCTGATAGGCGCCGCTTGCTTTGCCGGTGCAATGGCCAGAGCTTTTTTGGTGCTTCTTGCCCTTATGGCCTGGCACAAAAATCTTGTTGATCAGGCGCTCTACAATGAACACCTTGCTTTTATGGAAGCGTTTGCCAGCATAGCGCGCGCCTGTTTTAGGCACAACGCGTGGCTCAATGCACAAATAGCGCTGCAGGCCAGGATCTTCTACCTTGATGCCGTCAACACTCCACTTGTTAAATGCAAGAACGCTCATTTTCGTGCTTTCTCCAGCTTACCGCTTAAGAGATCTTTAAGACTTTGACCATTGACTTTGATAACCTGCCAGCGAACACCAGGCAAGTCGCCCTTGGCGCGGCCTTTTTTGCCGCCAATGCAGTCAACAATGACTTCATCGTGCTCATCAATCATTTTCTGAGCCCCATCGCCGGGCATAAAGGCAGTAATTTGCTTGCCGTTCTTGATTAGCTGCACACGCGCGCACTTGCGCATAGCTGAATTAGGCTGCTTTGCTTCCAACTGCACTTTCTGCAAGACAATGCCCTTTGCCTGGCTTGCGCCGCTTAAGGGATCTGCCTTTTTCTTCAGGCCAAAAATGCGTCGGACGTGCCGCTTTTGCAGCATTTGGCTACTGTGCCGTCTACGCACAAGTGATTTTGCTGTGTTTAATCCTTTGCTTTTGTTACTCATTGTACTTTTAGTTCCTTTATGGGAAAGTACCGTTTGACTGTACTTTCGTATGCTCGTAAGTGAGAAGCGTTTCTGCCAATCAGCATGCCTCGTGTCTTGAGGTCTGCTGGCACAATAGTGAACACCCCGTCCTCTTCAGTCACTTCTCGTACTTGTAATGGGTGTACGAGGCTCTTTATAAATGTTGCTGGTTCTTGGCTAAACTCAACGATTTTGACCCGTTTCTGCAGGAGATGCTCAAGTTTCTTGACATGCTTGCCCTTAGGGCCGATTGCCTTGGCGATTTCGTTGGGATAGACCACAAAGATGAGCTGCGCATCCTGGCTGATGCAGTCTTTAAGCCGTGCATGGGTGATGCGCTCAAACATGCTCATAACCTTCATGAGCGCTGCATCATATACTATTTTCATTTTAGGACGCCAATAACAGAAATAGCAAAAGGTTTTTTACACATGACGCCAAGCTCACTGCCCAGCTGCGGGAGGTCAATGCACTGCACCTTGCTTTGCTTGCAGTAGCGCTCAAGACTTTCACGCATCTGCGCAGCACAGTTTGCTGCTATGAGGACGCGCGCCAGTTTGCCTTCGCGCAATCGTTTGATGGTCCGTTCCCTACCGATAATAAGCTTCTTGTCAGTGAGCAGCTTTCGCATCTCTATGGTTGTTTTGTCAATTCTTTTTGCCATTATTTCTTGACCTTTGTTATTAATCCAGGCAGGCCGGTACCGACGGGCACTGGCTGGTTGATCATGACGTTCTCAACAACGCTGTTGAGGTAATCAACTTCCCCGATGAGTGAGGCGTTGATCAGGTGCCTGATAGGTGTTTCAAAGCTTGCCCGCGCAAAGACCGAAGATTTCTCGCTCACAATACCATAGCGGGTAATGCCCTTGACTGCTCCTGAGATGCACATGGTATCAGCAATCAGCATGATATGCCTGATATCCACATTCAGTCCCTGTGCTTCAATCACCTTGAACACTTCTTCGATAATTGCTTGGCGTGCAGCTTCAATGCCATACACTTTTGCAATCTCATAAATATCATTGGTTACGGTCCTGGTTGCGTCAACAAAATCAAGCTCAAGCACTGTTTTCAGGTTGCTGCCTGCGGTAATAATAACAAATTCCTGCTTGCGCTTCACGGGCAGCACTTGACTGATGCCTTTAACGCCGCGAATGTACACTTTCTTTGCTGCTTCTTTAAGCGCATACAATTCATTCAGGCCTTTGTCATCTTTGCCTTTTAGCTTGAGTACCAGCTGGCGGTCTTTATCAACGCGCGCTGATGCTTTTTTGCCCAAGCCTTTGTTGACCACGTCGCCCAGCTTGCTGTCAGTAAGCCCCAGTGTCTGCAGTTTCTCCCAGTCAAGCTTAAGCTCAAGCTTGAGATCAACAATATTCATGACATACTCGAGGACAACTTCGCCCAGCTTGGTTTCCTTCAAGAGCATAGCAAGCTTGTGAATATCCTTTCCCTGATTGTGCGGTGATTTCAAGAACACTTCCATCATAGGTGTGGCAAGGGTCTTTCTACCGTCAAGAATCTCAATAATACGCGGCAGGCCCATGGTGACGTTCAGTTCAGCAACACCTGCGAAGTGGAAGGTGTTCAAGGTCATCTGCGTGCCTGGCTCACCAATACTTTCAGCACTTACCAAGCCTACTGCTTCCCCTGGATTAACCTGTGCAATCTCATACTCTTCCAGCACTTTAGCTGCCACTTTCTTTATCTTTGATGCAGGGCATTTTTCTTCAATCTCCTGCAAGAGTTTTGGCGGCAGCTTGTCCGCATAGGGTTTTAAGTCAGCATGCATGTTTTTTTACCTCATGGTATCAATGATTTTTTGCACATCAATCTTGCCTGATTCGCTTTTGGCAACATCAACGCCGTCTTCTCCATATTGGAACTGGATGATTCTGCTATTAGCGCCGCGTACAGTGTTATCGTATTCAACACGCAAGTCCTGCATGGCATTAGCCAGTCGTCTGTATAGATAGCCTGACTTTGGTGTTCGCAGTGCAGTATCCATCAGGCTGTCTCTTCCTAAAATGGCGTGGAAGAAAAACTCTTTAGGATTAAGGCCATGCTTGTACCCGTGCTTGACAAAGCCGCGTGCTTCAGGGCTGAGATCGCCTTTTTTGAAGCAGCTGAGGGTTCGGCCTCGGTAGCCTTTCTCAATGCGCTTGCCGCGCAGTGCCTGCTGGCCAACGCACGCAGCCATCTGGCTCACGTTCAGGTAGCTACCAACACTGCCTGCTTCTGCCATGACAATGCTGTGCGCCTGCTGGTTTGCGTGCTTCTTAACAACTGTTCCGCACTCAGTGCGTGATCGGTTAAGCAATTCTAGGATTTTGATCTCAAGTGTTTCAGCAAGGCTTCGTCCTGGATAAGCCTCAAGCTGTCCTGCTTGGAAGTTCTTGATGAGTGTGTGCACATCTTCCTCTGCTTTGTTCAGTATTTCAGCAATTTCATCTTTTGCAACTTGCGGCAAGTCAGTGTCGCTGAGGTGCGCACTCAAGCCTTTTCTCAGCAGGGTTTCAATGCCCAACCTGAAAATGCGGTACAATATCTGGCTGGTTTGTTCAGCGCCGTATTGTTTGTGCAGGCTTCTCAGGAGCAGGCCCGAGCCTTCACCGCCAATGCTGGTCTTATCAATAGTGCCTTGGAGCAGCTTACCGTTTTCAATAACCACTTGCTCGCCGCTTTTATCAGTACTGGTGAAATTAAAGTCTGCAGGAAGGATTACGCTGAAGACTTCCTTGCCGCTGATCTTTTTCTTGCTGGGCAACTGGCTGAAATCAGTGATGCCAGCACTTGCCAGAAGGTCAACAGCGTCTTCGCGCTCAAACTCTTTTTGCTTGGTCAGCATGTAATTGCCGCTGATGCCGTCATGGATGCAGCCAATAACGCTCAGGCCAAATCGTGGACTGATCAGCTGCGTCTGCACCAGCATAAGAATCTCTGCTTCTGCGCGCGCTTCTTCTGTCTGCGGAATATGCAGGTTCATCTCGTCACCGTCAAAGTCTGCATTGTACGGCGCACACACGCCTGGATTCAGGCGCAAGGTCTTGCCGGGCAGCACGCGGACAAAGTGTCCCATCATGCTCATACGGTGCAAGCTTGGCTGCCTGTTGAAAATAGCAATATCGCCGTCCATGAGGTGTCGCTCAACCAGATAGCCTGGCTGCAATTCCTCAAGCGCAGCTTCCTGTGTTTCTTCAGTGAGTTTTTTTCGCTTGCCATCAGGCCTGATAACATAATTAGCGCCTGGATACTTTGTCGGGCCGCGCTCAACAAATTTCTTCAAGAATGCAATGTTCCATTCATTGACCGTTACCGGAACCGTAAGCTTCTTTGCAACTATCAACGGCACGCCAACTTCATCGATCCTGAGCATGGGGTCAGGACTGATGACTGTTCGAGCACAGAAGTTGGTTCGCTTACCAGCTAAGTTGTGCCTGATACGGCCTTCTTTGCTCTTGATACGCTCAGTGATGGTCTTCAAGGGCTGGCCGCTTCTATGTCGTGCTGGTGGCAACTGCGCAACAGCGTTGTCAAAGAAGGTGGTAATATGATATTGGAGCAAGTCCCATAAATCTTCGATAATAATCTCAGGCGCACCTGCATTGATGTTCTCAAACAGGCGCTGGTTAATCCTGACAATATCGCCCAGCTTGTGCGTGAGGTCGTCTTCACTTCGCTCACCGCTTTCTAGGGTGATGGACGGCCGCACGGTTACTGGTGGAATAGGCAGAATCGTGAGAATGGTCCATTCGGGCCGCGCTGCTTTGGGATTAATGCCAAAGATCTCGCAATCATCATCAGTGATGCGCTCCATGCGCGCACGAACTTCAATAGGTGACAGGCGCTTTTCGTCCTCAACAAACGTGCTTGGCTTTTCCAAAGAGATTTTTTTCTGTTTTGCCTTGCAGTGCGAGCACTTGTTCACAGCTTTCAGCGAGGCAATCAAGGTCTTGACTGCTGCACGGCGCACTTCAATACCTTCTTCTTTCTCAACTTTTTCCAGTGCTGCGCGTGCTTTTGAAATCTTTTCTTTAGGAATCAACACCCTGCCGCATTCTCTGCAGGTGCAGCGAAGCAAGTCATAGACTATCTTGATGAATTTGATGTGCATGACGGGCCGTGCCAGTTCAATATAGCCAAAGTGGCCAATACATTCCTTGAGCTTTGAGCCGCAGGTCTTGCACCTGAGGCCCGGGTCAATAACGCCCAAGCGCACGTCCATCAGGCCGCCGTCAACAGGATAGCCTTCTTTATCGTACAGTTCAGGCGTGACAATCTTTGCAGACGCCATCTTCTTGATCATTTTTGGGTCAAGCACGCCAAAGGAAATGCGGTCAACTTCCTTGAACACATAGTGCATGGCTGCCTCTATGTGCTCCCTGCTCAGCTCCTTTTTCTCAATCTCCGTAATGGTCTTCTCTTCTGGAGCTGCACTTGGATCGACAGGGCTTTCCTGCACTGGTAATGATTCTTCTTCTGCCATCTTAGTATTTATTCCTCAAGATTAATTTTGGATACAGACACAGCGACTTGAATTCGTCAAGGATCAGCTTGAATGCATAGCTGATCTCAATATCATTGACTTCAACATTGTCGCCGCAGACCGGACAGTAGCGCCGGTCCTTGTACGGATCATAGATTGCAATAATGCCGCAGTTTTCGCAGACTGGCACGGTGGTCTTGTCAGAGTCAAAGCGCTCTTTCAAGAGCAGGCTTGCGCCGTGCGCAACCAAAGTATCTTTCTCCATCTCGCCCAATCGCAAGCCGCCTTCTTTTGCGCGTCCTTCGGTTGGCTGCCTGGTGAGCAGCTGGATCGGACCGCGCGCTCGTGACTGAATCTTGTTTGCAACCATGTGCTTAAGCTTAAGATAATACATGTTGCCGATGAAAATCTTTGCTTCCATCATTTCGCCGGTCATGCCATTGTACATTGTTTCAGTGCCATTTTCCCTAAAGCCCAGGTCAAGCAATTCTTTGCGCAGTTTTTCTTCTGGCTCGCCTGAAAAGGTCGTGCCGTCAAGATAGCTTCCCCTGAGTGCTGCTGTTTTCGCACCAATCAGTTCAAGCAAATGGCTCACGGTCATACGTGATGGAATACCGTGTGGACTGAAAATAAGGTCAGGCACCATGCCTGATGCAGTAAAGGGCATGTCAGACTGCGGCACAATCAAGCCCACAACACCTTTCTGGCCGTGCCGTGAGACGAACTTGTCGCCGATTTCAGGAATGCGCTGGTCTCGTACGCGAACCTGCACGAGCTTGTTTCCCTCTTCATTCTCTGTGAGCAATACAAAATCAATAACTCCTTTTTCGCCGTGGCGCAACGCAACGCTGCTTTCACGGCGCGTATTGCTTGCCAGACTGTATTCATCAAGTGAGCTTAAGAATCGCGGCGGACTGGTCTTGCCAATGACCACTTCTTCTTCCTTGATCACTGCTTCTGGATAGACAATGCCATCATCTTCCAAGTGGCTGTAATCTTTTTCTGACTTGTAGCCTTTGACGTCCTTGTCAGGAATGCTGATGGAGTCCATAAGACCGCCAGAATAGCGCAGTTCTTCTGCAATGCTTGGCCTGAAGTACGTGCTTCTGCCAAACCCGCGCTGGATACTTCCTTTGTTGAGAATGATTGCGTCCTCCATGTTATAGCCTTTGTAGCTCATGATGGCAATCACAATGTTTTGCCCTGCCGGGTGCTGATCGTAATGGGACAAGCCATGCATGATAGAACGGGTGATAGGCCGCTGCGGATAATGCAATAAGTTAACATCCATGTCCATTCTGGTTGCAAAGTTGGATGTGTAAAAGCCAATGGCGTGCTTTTGGTTCTTGCTGCCAATAGACAATCGTGCTGCAGGAATATAATCGCCGTAGGGAACCAGGGTGGTGACCACACCAAACATCACCAAAGGAGAAACTTCGAGGTGCGTGTGCTCAGGGGTGAGCTCTTTCTCGCTAAACGCCACCAGACAATTCTCTTCTTCAGCTGCATCAATATATTCAATAATGCCCTGGCTGACCATGTCAGACCAGCTGAGCTCATCTTTTTGCAATTGCTTGATGTGCTTTTCAGTCAGCAAGGGGATGCCGTCTTTGACCACGATCAATGGCCTGCGCGTGCGCCCTTTGCGCGCTTCGACATACACCTGATTGAGCGTGTCATCTAAGAGTACATTGCAGTTTGCGTCCATGGTGCCGCTGCGGCGCTCAGTCTTGAGGCGCGCTACAAAATCCTTGGCGTCCTCAACTTCGCCTACAAATTTTCCATTTAAAAACACTTCAGTCATTGTTTGATTTCCTGCAGTCCTGCTGTCTTGAGGTTTTTCATAATCTCTTCTTCAGGAACTTCTTTGCTGACTGCTGCCAGCAAGGACAGGTTCTTTTTCAGTCCGATATTGGTTCCTTCAGGTGTTTCGCTTGGACAGAGCCTGCCCAGATGTGTTGCGTGCAGCTCACGCGCCTTGAAATTTTCCTGTGTGTTGCTCAAGGGTGAACTGACGCGCTGCAAGTGTGATAAGGTGTTCAGGTGGTTCAGGCGCTGAATGCGCTGGCTGATACCTTTTCTGCCGCCAACCCAGTTGCCTGTTGCCATGGCGCTGTAGAGCCTGTTGGTCAATAATTTGTCACGGATAATGACGCGAATGCTTGGGAACTTGCCGCGCTTCACAATGCGCTGGAAGTTGTACAGCATATCGCCAATCAGAACTTTCAGGTTCATCCTGAACAAGTCAGCAAGCAGGTCGCCGCTCATCTTCAGGCGCTTGTTCAGGTAATGGTCTTTGTCATCAAGAGCAATTTCACCAGTGCTGCCAAGAATGAACTTCTTGAGCATCTTGCAGAGGTTGTACGCTTTGTAGATGCGGTCCTCCTTGGTCGTGCCCACGTGCGGC
This sequence comes from Candidatus Woesearchaeota archaeon, assembly GCA_041599235.1. GTDB lineage: Archaea > Nanobdellota > Nanobdellia > Woesearchaeales > ARS49 > JBFHWZ01. The sequence goes on from JBFHWZ010000005.1 coordinate 11,345, forward strand.
AGCAGGTACTTGTCAATGATTTCCTGAATGCGCTCAAGGCGAATGTCTTTTGCCTGGGTGATGCCAATCTTTTTTGCCAGATAATCCATTGCATCTTCATCAGACTTGATGTTCACGTATTCGAACAAGTTAATCAGCACTTCATCATACTGCTTTTCCCTGCTGACAAACTGCATGATTTCCTCATCTTTGAGCAGGCCCAGGGCTTTGATGACTGCAATAATAGGTACGCGCTTGACGCGCGTGAATGATAAGTAGAAAATACCGTCCTTGAGGCGTTCCAGGGTGTGCGGAATCTTATATGGGCCGTTCTCTGAGAACAGTTTGCCCACATACTCGCTGGTGCCGGTTGTTGCTTTTTCAATCAAGAAGCGGTTGCTTGCCAGGTCTTCGATGTTGACGAGAACACGCTCAGTGCCATTGATAATAAAATAGCCGCCCAGGTCATCAGGGTCTTCGCCTTTTTCAATCAGCTCTTCCCGTGACAACTTGTGCAAATGGCAGAACTTGCTTTTGAGCATGATAGGCAATGAACCAATTTGCGTGGTAAAGGTTTCACGCTGGACATCATTGATGTGAGAAGACACTTCGATGAAAAGCGGAGCAGCATAAGAAATCTTTCTGAGGCGTGCCTCAATCGGATAAATGAACCGTTTTGAGCCGTCAGCCTCGGTGATCTCGGGCTTGGTCACCCACACTTTGTCCAAGCGGATCTTAAAGCTCTCCACATTTGGCGGGATGATAGTCGGTTCGACCTCCCGGTTCTCCTCGATAATCTTCTGAAGCTCGTGCTCGATGAACTGGTTGAAATTCTCAATAGATGACTTGACAAAACTATTTTCCTCAAAATATTTCTTGATCAGCACGCCTGCGTAGTTAGTCATTAGAGGCTCACCACCCTGCGATAAAAGACAGTCTCTCCTGCAGTCAGGCTCTTGCGGACAATCTTGATGACATCCCCTTCTTTTGCTTTCAGGTGCTGGATTGCCGGGTCAGTCTTGAGAATACGCGGCAGTTCATTGCCGCTGAGGCTGTATTTGTCAGTCAGTGCTTTTTTTTCCTTCTCACTTACCAGAGAATGCTTTGGAACAAGCACATGTTTTGTCACGTCGTGTTTTTGAACCATTTGTACACCATACATGGGCCTGTGACCCATTTGTCCGTCCTTGCGTGTGTTTCGCTGACGGTAACTGATAACCTTGCGACCAAAATGGGCCGGACGAGATTCGAACTCGCGACCACCTGATATCTTCCGTGAGGATAAAAGTCAGGTGCTCTATTGCCCAAACCATCTGGTTTTCCAGGCTGAGCTACCGGCCCGCAATCTTCACTCTTGATAGCGCTGACTAGTATGTTGAAATATTGAATATGAGCGAACGCTGTCTACTGTGTTTTTTTATCCCCAAAATCGCTGGCACCTTCAATAGTGAAGAACAGTGGGGCGTTTATAAAGGTTTCGCTTTTAAAGGCAGTAATCTATATATACGAAAGGCTGTACGAAGGAACTGTGGAGATCCGCATCAACACAAAAAAGAGCCTTGAGCAGAATGCTTCTGAGTATTTTGAAAAAGCCAAAAAAGCACGCAAGAAGATTGAAGGCGTCAAAGAAGCGCTCAAGCGGTTTGAGCAGCAAAAAGAAAAGCTGCTTGCCAAGCAGGAAAGTGCACTGAAAAAAGCTGAAAAAATAGAAAAGCCCAAGCGCAAAAAAGAATGGTATGAGAAATTCCATTGGTTTATCAGCTCAGAAGGGTTTTTGTGCATTGGCGGCAGAGATGCAACCACCAATGAGATTGTCATAAAAAAACACACTGATGCTTCTGACACGGTCTTTCATACTGAAGCTCCAGGCAGTCCGTTTTTTGTTGTCAAAAAAACACCTGTTGCTGGCTGGGAGCAGCTTTCTGACAAGCCAGGATATGTATCATTTGAAGAAGCAGCCATTGCAACAGCAGTGTACTCCAAAGCATGGAAGATGGGCATCACCACAACTGAAGTATTTTCTGTTGCGCCAGAGCAGGTAACCAAAGAAGCAAAAGCAGGGGAGTTTGTGCCCAAGGGCGCGTTTATGATTTATGGCAAACGAACGCAGTATCGGGTGAATGTGGTCATGAGCGTTGGCATAACTAAAGACGGTGTGGTGATGGGCGGACCAGAACGGCCTGTAAAACTGCACTGCGAAAAAGCAGTGAACATCATACAAGGCGCTGAAAAAACAAGCGATATTGCCAAAAAAATCAAGAAAATCCTTGGCAGCGGAGAACTTGATGATATTATAGCAGTGCTTCCTGCAGGCGGCTGCGAAATCACCTCATGAAGCTGGCGCTTTCTGAGGAAGTCAAAGACAAAAGTCTTTGACAAAGCAGTTAAGTTTATATAGTCAAACTTCAGATTTTATCTTAAAAAAGAGGCATGGCATGACTGCAAAGAAAAAGAAGAAGAAAAAGAAAAAACCAGTCTGCGAATTTTGTTAAACAATGGCAGAAGTGAACTTACCATTAATCATAGGCGCAAGCCTGATTGATGGCATTAATCCCTGCGCCTTTGGCGTTCTTATCTTTCTCCTAGCGTATCTTGCAAAAACAACCAAAAATAAAAGCAAGATGCTCATCAATGGCACGGTCTATATCTTTGCAGTGTTCATAACTTACTTGCTGGCCGGACTGCTCTTATTGAATGTTATTGAGAAGATGGGCAAGGCAAGTGTGATTGCGTACTGGGTTATTGCAGTCCTGGTATTCATAGCCGGCCTGATAGAGATAAAGGATTATTTCTGGTACGGAAAAGGGTTCTCGCTTACCATACTGCCGTCAGAAATTGGCAGGATCAAGCATTATGTTAAGCACGTGAGTGATAAGCCTTCAACAGCATTCTTCTTAGGGGTCTTTGTTGCACTGGTTGAACTGCCCTGCACAGGAGCAGTGTACCTTGCTGTGCTGGCACTGATGAGCAAAGCAGGTGTTACTGCTGGCCATGTTGGCTATCTGGTGCTGTACAATGTCATCTTTGTATTGCCGCTCTTTATTATTCTCATCATGGTATGCAGAGGCAGCTCAACAGAAGCATTCCATGACTGGAAGGAAAAACACAAAGGCATGATGCGCCTACTCACTGGCTTGTTATTGGTTGCCCTTGCTGTCTGGATGGTTCTCAGCCTCTACTATTAAGATGAAACTTGCTCGCAGAAAAAAATCAAGCCATAAAGGACAGAACGGCATTGTATTGGTTATTGGCGGCAGTGAAGACTATATCGGTGCACCAGCCTTTGTTGGCATGAGCGCCTTGGCAAGCATGCGTTCAGGAGCAGACCTGGTGTATGTTGCAGCACCTGCCAAAGTTGCCTGGGCAATCAACTGCATTTCTCCTGATGTAATCACCCGAAAGTTCTCAGGGAAATATTTGACACGCAAGCACAAAGCAAAACTGATGCAGCTTGCCAAAAAAGCAGATGTGGTCACTATTGGCAATGGCATGGGCTTGCAGCCAGGCACTCAGCAGTTGATTACATCGCTGGTCAAGTCAGTGAACAAGCCACTGGTTATTGATGCCGATGCCTTGCGCGTTGTGCGCTTGCAGGACTGCACGCACGCAGTGCTGTGCCCGCATGGCGGCGAATACAAGACGCTTTTGAAAAACAGCAAGCTGACAGGAAAACCGATCAAAGCTATTCAAAAAAAACTGGGCAACAATGTATTAGTGCTCAAAGGACATCCCAAAACAACCATTGTCAGCAAAACCAAACTTGTGTACAACACCACGGGCAATGCAGGCATGACCCATGGCGGCACTGGTGATGTGCTGGCAGGCATTATTGCTGCACTGATTGCGCAAGGGAATGATTTATTTACTAGCGCACGCGTGGCAACATATGTCAATGGCAAAGCTGCTGACATCCTCTATAAGAAAAAAGGATTTGGCTACCTTGCCTCTGATGTAGTGCCGGTCATTCCAACGGTGCTTAAACAATTCCAAAAATGACTGCAAGCTTATTTACTGATATTGGCGTTATTCTCATAGCTGCAACGCTCTTAGGATTGCTTGCGCGCCGCTTCAAACAGCCCTTGCTGCTTGGCTATATGCTTGCAGGACTGCTGATTGGACCAATTGGGCTGCGCTTAGTTACCAATTATGATAATATTCTCCTGCTGAGCGAGCTGGGCATTGCATTCTTGCTGTTTGTTGTGGGCCTTGAGCTTGATGTGCGCAAACTCAAGGATCTTGGCTTTGTTTCATTGGCAACTGGCATTGGGCAGGTGGTGTTCACTTTTATTGTTGGCTATTTTCTCCTGACCTTGCTGGGCTTTAGTTCTGTGGTGAGCTTTTATGTGAGCGTTGCGCTTACCCTGAGCAGCACAGTTGTCATCATCAAACTCTTATCTGATAAAAAAGAGCTGGGCACCCTGCATGGGCGGATAGCACTGGGCATATTGCTGGTGCAGGACTTTGTTGCAGTCATTGCCCTGAGCGTGCTGTCAGGCACTATCGGTTTTACCCCCTTGCTCATTGCCTGGCAGGCACTGAAAGGAATAGTCTTGTTTGGCATTGGGCTGGTCCTTGGCGTGTACGTGCTGAGAAAAGTATTCAAACCAATAGCGAAAAATACAGAACTGCTCTTTTTAGCTGCCATTGCCTGGTGCTTTGCGTTTGCTATGGGAGCAACAGCACTTGGCTTCAGTGTTGCCATTGGCGCTTTTGTTGCAGGCGTGAGCCTGGCGAGCTTGCCGTACACTGTTGAAATTGAAAGCAGAACCAAAAGCTTGCGGGATTTTTTCACCACCATATTCTTTGTTACGCTAGGAATGCAATTGACCCTGACTGGCTTTACGTTGTATGCAGGGCCAATGCTGCTCTTGAGCGCGTTTGTGCTTGCCGGCAATCCGCTTATTGTGATCACCATCATGTCAATGCTGGGCTTTAAGGCACGGCCTTCATTCTTAACTGGCATCACGATTGCGCAAATCAGCGAGTTCAGCCTGGTCATGAGCATTATGGGCGTGCATGCAGGCATCATCTCACCTGCAATTAATTCCATGATTGCCATGATTGCGCTTATTACCTTCACCGTCTCCAGCTACATGATCAGTTATGACCATGATGTGTACCAGTTCTTCAAAAAAGCCATCAAGCCCTTTGAGAAGCTCAACCGGCGCAAGCTCGTGTATGGTTCCTTGCCAAAACGCCACCACCAGGTGGTGTTATGCGGTGCTAACAGAATAGGCCATTCAATACTCAATACGCTCAAAGACATGGGTAAATCAGTGCTGGTGGTTGACTTTAATCCCGATACCATCAAGCGCCTCAACAAAGAGAAGGTTCATGCAGTCTATGGCGATATTGGGGATGCTGAATTGCTTAATGCTGTTAAACTGCATAAAGCTCAGATCATTATTTCAACTATCCAAAACAAGGAAGATACCCTGCTGCTTCTCAACAAAGCACGGCGCACTAACAAAAAAGCGCATCTGATTGTCACTGCCTTTGATTCTGACGAAGCACTGGAATTCTATGCGCGCGGCGCAGATTATGTCCTTATCCCTCACTTGGTTGGCGGCGATCATATGTCAACACTCCTTGCTCAAAACCTCAACAAACAAGCACTTACTAAACTGCGCGCTGACCATGTAGGTAGGCTCCATGAACATGCCAGACATTAAACTGTTGCGCGCACGCGCTAAAACACTAGAACCGCTTGTGCGTATCGGCAAACAAGGCATTACTGACAGCATTGTTGCTGAAATAAAGCAGCAGCTTAAGAAAAAAAAGCTGATCAAAATAAAGATTCTCTCGAACCTGGCAAAAAAAGCAGACAAAAAAGCACTGGTGCAAGAACTTGCTGACAAAACCGACGCAATAGTGGTAGAACAAGTTGGGTTTGTCGCAGTGCTGTACAAAAAGACCAAATAATTTATATAGCACAAGACCGGGAAGTAAGTGTAAAAGAGGTTGTATGACAGCAGGCAGCAGGCGATTAATTGAAGCAGGATTTTTTAATGACAAGTTCAAGCAGGACTTTCCAGGCTACTCTGACAAAAAACCTGCACTGCAGAAAAAAATTCTTAATCAGCTAGAAGAAAAAAGCACGAAAAGCAAAAAAGACGAGTTTGAAAAATATGCCAATCATGATACGTTTGAGATACAACGCGACCAGATCATGGTTGTGGACTATCCCAAGCCAGCGCACCGCTATTATATGATCTATGAAGCAGACCATACCAGCATTGAACCTATCTATTATTGGCTCTTAGGTCATTTGGAATACGACTGGGCTTTTCCCAAAATCTACAAAATAACTGATATCTTCACTGCCTCAGAACATTCAAGCTTCTATGGCGCGTCAGCGCAACGACTGGGCCTTGCCCAGGACAAAGTGTCGCAGTACTTGGCAACTATTGGCCAGTTTATCCGCAAAGACTTGTTTCAGCTTGTCCGCGACTTGCGTTGGATTGATGAACGGCTGAAGTTCCACGAAGATGCACGCAAAGGCATGGAAAGCGCAGAGATAACCCTGAAAGGCATCTGGACTGATGTGGTTGATGGTGTTGTGCAAGGACAGCGCGTGAGCCCTAATATTTTTCAGCTCGCAACGCAATTGCAGTTCACGACCTTGCCTGACTGGTTTTTCAGCAAACACCCGCAGAAAACAGAAGATATTGACAAGACTGCAGAAGCAGTGCAGACCACGCGCGTGAACAAGGACTTGCTAAAACGAAAATGGCAGCAGTATTTGGTGTGGCGTGAGGAAAACCTCAAAGAATTGCAGAACAGAAAAACCTTTGAGCTGCGCTACTTGCGCCAGCATGTCAACATCATTAAGATGTACATGGCTTGGCTCAAGCCGTACGTGCGCCACATTGAGCGCCTGCGTGCAGATATTCAAAAAACAGAAAGCCACCAGCTGATAGCTGCCTTTGAGGGAAGCATGGTCGAGATTGAAGTGCTTGGCCAGCGCATACCTGAAGGCAATAAGGACATTTATGCCTGTATTTTGTTGACGTTCGAGTATCGCGCCCGGCCGCAAATGCTGTTTTCGCAGGAAGGTGGCTATCATCGCGGCCCTGTGCACATCGGCGAGTGCAAGATTAATTTCAGAAGCTATGCCTGGACGCAAAAGCAGATTGATGCTTATATTATGATGAAAGAAAAAGAAGATTTTGAGATGCTGAAAAATATTGATTCAAGCATCAAAGCAACACTTGATGCGATCAAGGATGATCTTGACAAGTACTTGGAGCAGGCAGGAGAATTAGTTGAGAAAGAAGCTGCCAAAGAAGAGTACAAACCTGCAAGCATCTGGGATCCTTTTGCTGATATTGGCAAAGGCTTCAAAGAAAGCTTTTCAGTGCTGATTCCTAAAGGAAAGCCCAAAGCCAAGCCAAAAGAGGAGAAACTCCGTATTGCAGCTGAGAAAGCAAAAGCTACGAAAGAAAGCACTAAGATTCTCTGGAATTGCTATAAGAACTTCAAAAAAGCCCATAAGCTGGTTACTTGGTAAGTGGAATAAAATACCAAAAAGCTTATATATTCTGGAATAATATTCCATTCTATGAAGTTAGACAGGAAAGATATTCAACTATTGGGTATTTTATCTAAGGATGCTAAAGCTACTGTTTCTGAGCTTTCTGAAGAGCTGAAACTGCCTGTTACAACAGTGCACAACAGGATAAAGCGCCTTGAGAAGGCTAAGGTGATCCAGGGCTACCAGGCCCTTATTGATTATGAGTACCTTGACAAGCCGGTCGTTGCCTATGTGCTCGTCAGTGCAGTGCATATGCTCCCTAATGGCATGAAGGTGGCTCTTGAGCAGGTTGCCAAATATGTGCGGGATATCGACGGTGTTATTGAGGTAGACAGCCTCACAGGCCTCACTGATATCATGGCCAAGGTGCGGGCTGCAAGCGTACGGGAGCTCAACAGCATTGTGGTAAAGAAAATACGTGAAATAGAGGGTGTTGACAAGACCCAGACCATGATAGTCCTCAATAGCTTTTAATCACGTTTCAGTAGTAGATTTGTCGTAAAGTTTTTAAAGACTGGCGTATTTAGGGGTATTGGTGGGGGATATGTCAGATTCAGAGCTATCATTACACAATCCACAAACAACAACAAGCAAACTACGCTTTACACGAGAAGACTGGCAAAGATTCCTTGCCATGCATGACCGTATAGAACCAGAATGCGGCGGCGTTGCTTTTTTCTTACACAATATTTTTGATGATCCCAATAACAGGGGCTATGACCTTTTTGCAGCAGCCCGTGGCATCATGGCAGCAGACAGCCTGGAATTAGACGACCGCGTCGTGGCTGACTTTGTTCCGCGCCCTGATGTTGTTGTCGTGCCTGTGCACAAGCAAAACAGCCACGTGCTTACACCAGAAAACAGAGATGCCTTATTTGCGCTTTACCGCGAAACTGAGCAAAAAATTGCCTCAGGACTGGTGCTGTACCAAGCAGACGGTATCACTAATGCAGGCATTCATGTGGTGAAACCAAACACTGAGGGTGGTCTGGAGATTCAGGTTGAGGCAGTATGCCAGCCCTTATCCTGGGACAATCTCAGCAAAGACCAACGCCAGAGAATGCTTGCGCTGCAGCGTGAAACAGCAGCATACTTTTCTGAACCAATGATGTACAGTAAAGCAAACTGGAGCATGGACGCCTTTGTGCAGCATGCTAAAGAAAGCCTGAACGCGCAGGAACCGCTACCGCAGCTCGTAGCAGCATCACGAGGACTTGACGATGCAGATGTCACCTGCAGTTTTGCCTCAGGCCTCTTGGCAGATATTACCAAAAAACCACAAGAATACAAAAAAGAATTCAATTCAGTTCTTACGCACGGCTATGTCGGCAACAGCAACGGCGGTGTCAACGGCATTGTGAGCGTGCGTTCAACCAGCGACGAAAACCTGCATGAACGCCTTGATAATTACCTGGAAAGCTATGCTGGCAGAAAAACACTTGCTGCGCACGGCATCAATGCAGACACTGCAGAAAAAGTGAAAATAGTCGTGCATAAGAAAAATGGTATGCGTGTCATAGGCCTGCTTGATAAACGAACGCGCAATGCGCTATTTGTTGACCAAGTGGGGTATAGGAAATGAAGTCTGCTGATGAGATCCGCATAGAATTAACTGATCTTCTTGGACCGCCGGTGTTTGGCAACCGGTCTGTTCCTACTGTCTATGATGTTGCTAATGCCAGCCAATTCTATCGAGGATTGACGCCTGAAGATCAAGCCCGGGCAAACGACGTGCTTGATCAGATGCTCGGCAATCCCATCTATGGTCATGCAGTGGCGCAAGTTGCAGCAGAAGTTGGGCTAACCAGCATAGCGCCCAAAATTGCTGAAAAATTGACACGCGCTACAACCAGCGCTGACCAAATTTATTTTATGCTTGCCCTGAGTGATTTAGGTCATGTAGAAGCTGTTCCAGACATTGAAAAAAGAGTTGGTACTGAATTTAATCATCAAGCACTTATTGCGCTTGCCCGTCTTGATGTTGAACGTGCTACAAGCTATTTGCATGACCAAGCGCGCGAGTATGTTGCAGGAAATCCACTGCAGTCACAACCATTTGAAATGACGTTGAAAGTGGTGTTCTTAGAATGCCTTGAGGACCAAGGCTTAGATGCTGCTCGAGAAGTATATAGTGTTATTTGCGGCATAGATGAAGCTGTTAAAGAAGCCATAACGCCTGCGTTCAGAAAAGCTGCAGCAGAAGCAGAACAAGATGGCAGAAAAATGTTTGATGCTAGTCAAGTAGACTACCTACTAATTTAATATCAGCACCTTCCTCTTTTTTCTTAATATCATCAGCAGTCAATATGACTTGTATGCCGCCTGGGAATTTGTATTCCTGCAGGCCATTTGATTGCGGCACAGGACCAACAACGGGCTTGACATTAGTGGTAAAGTACACCAAGTAACCGCCGCGCGCCCTGATTTGCCAAAAAAAAGTTTTGACCTGGTCAGGTGACATGGCATTCAGGCGCTCACGCCAATGCTTGGGCGCGCCAAAGCACGCAACAAGATTTTCCCGCGTCCGTCGAGGACCGCCTGCCATAAAGCCTGTTCGTTCAAAGGCACGCTTTTCTTTTTTGTACATATACCTGCCATAAGGCCGCGGAGAGTCATAATATTCAACTTCTGGCTCTTTTTCAGCTTTTTGAGCAAGAAAACCAGCGCACTGCGGCTTCAGCTGATCAACATAGACATGCGCTTGCGCAGCAAGGGTGCGTATTTGCGCTAATGACGTAGCACTCGAAGCAACAACAAACACTTCAATTAATTGGTTAACTAATGTTTGGTTAAGGTACGCAATCTGGCCTGCTAATGCAGCAAGGCTGCGCGCAATCATGCGCGCATCGCTCAGCACTTGTGCTCCATACAAACCAGTCAAACCGCCTTCAATGGCTTCTATGGTTGCATTGCAATCCTGGTCACCTGCTGAGCTATTCCTTTTCGGATCCTCTTTTTTGAATAGCATCTTGAGTGTTTTCAAGTCTTTGATTATATTAAGTTTTCCTTCCATAACCTTTATATATACTCAAGACTATAGATTAAGCATGAACAAAATAGACAAAGAAAAGCTGCGCAAGCTGCCGCCCGACGAGCGCGCCAAGCTTCTGAAAGAAATAAAAGAAAAAATCAAGAAAGCGCAGGAAGAAGAAGCGCAGGACTTGGAAGAAGCTGAAACGCTCTTGGAAGAAGCAGTTGCAGACCAACGCGTCTGGGAAGAAGAAAAAGCGCAGCGCCACAAAGCGCGCGAACAAAAAACCCGTGATTTTTTCAAGCCAAAAGAAGAACTTGAAGATATTGCCAAAAAAGAAGCGCCGCAAAAACCAGACGATGACGGCCCAGGTTTTTTCTCGCCTCAGCAAATCGATCAGTACGCACAGCCGTTAGCGCACCAGCCTATTGGTGATTTGTACAACAAAGTAAAAGAAATTCAGCAGGAAATCAAAGAAACAGGCGTGCAGACCGTGTATCAGCAGAACATGCTTGACACTATTGGCCGCGCATTGTACATGAAAGAAGATGCAACTGAGCGCGGCGAGTACACGCCCGGCAATAAGCAACGTGAGCTCATGACCATGTCAGAGCAAATCGTGAAGTACAACAAGTAATGTTTATATACTTCAAAAAAAGAGGATGACGTATGGAGTTTCACACAGCAGAACCGCACGGCCCTTTGGAGCGTGAAAGCATAAACCTTGATCCTATCAAGCCAACAGCCAACATAGAAGAACCTATTATTCCTATTGGCGAGTTGGGTGTTACCTTTCCTGAGCACGACCAGGCAGGCAGATTCAAGAACATGCTCCAGTTTGCGCAAGCGCAATTGCGCGCAGGTGTTGGCAAACTGCAACTAGCACTGCAAACACCACCTGAATCAGCAATTGGCGGCAGGCCCAAAGCCTATGGCAAAGAATTCCGCGAGAAAATGCGGGAAATCTTTCTTGCTAATGAAGCGCAGTTTGTTGGTGCAGAAATGCCGACCAGCATGAATAATCTTTCTGGATTTAATCAGCAACAAAACGTGTTTGATGAAGAGACGCGCATGCGGCATCTGGATGAAGTCCGCGATGCTATCAAATTCGTTGCTGACGTCGGCCAAGGCGGCGGTGTTGACATAGTGTCCTGGGAATATCCTCGGCAAGTATTCAATGCACCCTGGAACAAGCCAGACAAACAAGGCAAGCAAATATTTGAGGAAGCAGGCGAACGCATTGTGCAGATTGTTGATGACCGCAATGGCCGCGTGCAGGCCTTTAGGGTGAGCCAGATTGAATCACTGCCCCTGCCACGCGATCCAAAAACCGGCGCTGAACTGGTGTTTGACCCGCTCAAAGACGCATTTGTCAATCAAGAGACAGGCAAAGAAGTCAAAGACCTGCCGACCTGGCAGTGGGCTGATTTTGAAAAGCATGCTAAAAAAACAGGTGTCAAACCAGAAGTGTACTTTTATCGAGAACAGCTTGAACTGCAGCGAAAGCAAGCAGCAGGCTGGTTTGGTGAGCACAAGAAACGCGCCCGCATGAGCTTACAGGAAATGCAACGGAATGACGCAGAAATACAGCAGATTAAGAAAGCAACAGCAGAAGAGTTTCAACAGTTTCTTCAACACGCTGGCTTGCCTCCCAATGTAACTAAGCAGCAGGCAATAGCCCCTCTTGAAAAAGCAAAAGAGCAAACAGCAGCACTCTATAATCACGAGCTTGAGTCGATTTCCAGCTACAAACAGCAAATGACTGAATTGGACAGGCAAAAGCAAAGCATCAAGCCTATTGACGATTATGCAAAATCACGCAGCGTGCAATCCTATGCAGAAGCAGGGGTCATGGCAATGCAGGAAACCCATGCTAACAAATATGCAAAAAAACCAGTGCATGTTGGCCCAGAACTTGGCTGGCCGCATGCCTATGGCAGCCATCCTTCAGAGTTTAAGGAACTGATTCTGAATGCCCGCAAGCGCATGGGGAAGCTTTTGACATCAAAATGGAAAATCGGTTTTGATGGCAAACCCCTTGAAGGAGAAAAAAACCCGTATTATGATCCTAAACTAAGCGAGTCGCAAGCTCAAAAAGAAGCAACCAGGCATATCAAAGGCGTGTTTGACACCTCGCATTTTGGCATGTGGCTCAAGCACTACAAGCCGCACTTGCCGTGGGAAAAACGAGTCAAGGAATTTAACAAATGGTACATGGATGAAGTCAAGGAAATAGCCAAAACAGACATTGTTGGCGGCATCCAACTGGTTGATTCTCAAAGCTCAGCGCACGGCCACTTGCCGCCCGGCGAAGGCATCTTTCCAGTCAAAGAAGCTGCTATTGAGTTTAAGAAAAATGATTTTACTGGCTTTATGGTCTCAGAAGGCCATGAAGAAGAGCGCATCAATGAAGGCCGCATCATGGTCCAGACCTGGAAGCACTTCAATGCGCCTATTTCCTCAAGCTATGGTCCTGGAGCGCCGCAACCGCAGCGCTTTGGCGATGTGTATCAGCAATACTTCAAAAACTGGTATTCACCGCAGAAAATGTTTGGCTCGTATACGCCGCCGTTTGGCGAGTATAAGCCGTGGTCAGAAATTCCATTTGAATAATTCTAAAAAACTCTGCCAAGGGACATAGAAATCTCAAAAGGTGGGGGGATTTGCGTATGTCCCCGTGGCGAGCATGGAATATATAAGGTGTATAGCTAGTATATAAACCTTTTGTTTTTTAATCACTGAGAAGTGGTAAAATCAGTGCTTTAGGATGCTGCCCAGGCGGTACAGTAAAAAGCCCGTCTGGGGGTTCAGGAACTTGAACTGCGCAATAGCTGCTTTTTGCTGCTCATCTATATGATGATTTGCTGTGCCTATGCCAATGAGATTTTTCACCTGTGCATCAGCATTTTCGTCCATGATGTAGCTAAGGACGTTATTTTCCTGAGCTGTGAACGTATAACTTGCTGACTGCGCTGTTGTCTCTGTTGCTGGAGCTTCATAGTCAACTTCATAAGTGTGATATTCAGTGCTTTCCTGCTCGGGAAGTGTGATTTCGTACGATGGCATGCTGGTAGTTTCTGAAAGCGCTTCCAAGCCTTCTGCTGGCGCGTCAATAACTGCCTGCTCTAATTCGCCAACAGGCGTTTCCTGTGCTTCCTTGATGGCATCTGCTATTTCTTGCTGGTATGCCAGAACACTATCTGTTGTAGATTTTTTCATGTGAATAAAATGGTGCTAAGGAATTTTATAAACTTATCTAACTTAGAACATATAGTTTTGTAGTTCCCTATTGATAGTGATAAAGTATTTTAAAGCATATTCGTAGTTTTTAAACTATGGACTTTAAGGTGGAAAGTAAAAAGCATCCTAATATTAGTCGGTACAATACTGACGAATATGATGTGGCCAAGAAATTTGCAGAACGCATTAAAAAAGAACTCGGTGACTTCTTAAAATCAGTTGTGCTCTATGGCAGTGCAGCACGGTCTGAGAAAACACATAGGACACGAGACATTGATGTGGTTATGATTATTGATGACCTGACCTCAGTGTTAAGCCCTGAAGTGATTGAAGCCTATCGGGTCATAACAGAGAGAACTGCCAGTAACACCTCAAAAAGGCTGCACATCAACACACTTAAACTAACTTCGTTTTGGGACTATGTCCGGCACACAGATCCAGTAGCAGTGAACATGCTGCGCGATGGTGTTCCGTTAATTGATGTTGGCATCTTTGAGCCAGTCCAGATGCTGCTGTTTCAAGGACGCATAAAGCCAACCAAAGAAAGCGTCATGACCTATTACACTCGGGCACCAGCGACCATAAAAAACTCAGAATGGCATGTGTTGCAGGCATGCTTGGACTTGTACTGGGCAGTGATTGATTCAGCGCATGCAGCGCTCATGAAAGTCGGCGAGGTACCGACCTCCCCCCGGCACGTTTCTAAATTAATTGATCAGAAATTAGTGAAACGAAAGTTAGTTCCTAAAAAATGCGTTGCAACCATGGACTTTTTCTACCAGCTGAGCAAGAAAATAACCCACCGCGAAGTTGCGAACATTCCCGGCAAAAAATGGGACCAGTACAAAGCAGAAGCAGAAGAATTTGTTCGTTACATGAAAAAAGTCATAGAACAACGCTGATTTGCGATAGCTTTATATACGTTTCTCCACTATATAATCAAGGGAGCGAAGACATGGCAATAAAGATGTTAAAATTTGATAAGGATACTTGTTTTGGAGAAAAACACGAACAGGTGGACCAGTGCACTGAGTGCTGGATCAAACAAGCGTGTTTAATTAAGTTCAGAAATCGGAAATAAGTTTTACATTCTTTGTAAACGGTAATCTTTAAATAGCAGTTTTAACGGGATTGCAGTATTGGCTATATTATATATAGCAAATGAGGTGATTTACGTGAGAAAAACCATTTTATTTACACTATTAATAATATCATTACTTGTTCTTGCCGGCTGTGCTAACAATTACGGAACAGGCGCAGCTGTAGCAGGCAAAAAAGGTGGACAGGGTGGCGGAGGAATTCTGCCAAATGGCTGTCCAAAACTTAGCCAGGCAAGCTTAGACCTCGATACACCTGGCTGTCCGACAGACCCTGTGGGATTAGCAGCATGTGAGGACCGAACGCACTGGCTTCTTGAAAAAGACGCTGACCAAAATCAGCTTACCCTTGGCTTAAACGACGTAGGCCAAATAAGTTACACAGTGAAAGTCACTGAAGGCGAAACAGAACGAATACTATTCCTTGAAGGATTCCTTGTCATAACTAACAGCGGCGAACAAACAACCTTCTTATCAAACGTGGTAGCCAACTTACAACTAGATCCTGATACAGGTAAACCATTTACTATTTTATCAGCAACTGAAACAGCTTCGGAATTATGTGCTGAACAAGGCGGCGATGCAGAAACTTGCTTTGGAGCATTTTTTAATTCACCGAGTGCAACACTAACTATATTTGACCCATTAGACAATGATGAAGCAGCTAAATTAGGCGACATTCCAATACCGCCAACAGAAATTGATAATGACGGTGATGGAGTCATTAATGAAGATCCTGTTGACTTTCAAGAAATCCCTATTGACAACGATGGTGATGGTTTCTTTAACGAAGATCCTCGCGATGGTATAGATAATGACGGCGACGGTAACGTAGACGAAGATCCTATTGACTTTGACACAGTACCAATCGACAACGACGGTGATGGCTTCTTTAACGAAGACGGCCCAGATGGCTGTAATAATGCAGTTGTGCTCAGATTTGAAGCAGAATTTGATGTTGGCGCAGCACTGCAACCAATAGGGCCAGGCGATGCGATGCGCCTTGAACTGCTCGCAACCTTTGTTGGTGCAGGCGGAAGAGGGAAAAGTAAAGATAGTACCAGCTGTACTCTCGATATCAACTGCAATGGCGTCATAGACCCTGACGACCCAGAAACATGCTTGCTTGATGAAAGCGAAGATGACAATGTGCGAACAGTCAAGCAACGAGAATCATTTATCTTCCCAGAATGTGGCCCGGTGTGTGACAACCCACGGCTTACAGACCCTGGCGCGTTCTCACTTGACCCAGGCTGTGCAGAAGCAGCAACAAACATCCTTGATGTGTTCCTGCCAATGGTTGGCGAAGGCAACATGATCTTCAATGCAATTGAAGGCGCAGTAGGTTGCACGAACGGTGCATGCGCAACAAGCATACAAAATATTGCAGAACTAACCTGCGAACGACCAGAATTAATTGAAGGCTCTCCAGCAGGAGACAGCATTGATATACTCTGCGAAGATGATGGTGGCGGCGGAGAAGAACCATGTATTAGCCCAGGTGTTGCATGCAGCTTCACCATCGGAGGATGGGGAACTCGTTGTAGTGGAAACAACCCTGGCTGCTTCAGAGACAGAGGCTTTGCCGCGGTCTTCCCAGCAGGCGTTGGCATTGGAGAGAATGTTGTTTGCGATCTCGGACTGTGCGGCCAAAATGTGCTCTTGAACGGACCGGTCTTATTCGGAGCTCTCTGGCTTACCAGCCTTGATGTTGAAAACTTCCTTCCAGACGGAGGGCCATCAGGACCGCTAACAGCAGACCTAGTTAACCCTGTTTCAACATCTGGAGGCACACTTGTATCACAACTCCTTGCAGCCACTTTAGCGGTTAGCTATGATGATGCTGGTAAATTTGACATCGACCCAATCTTCAATAAAGATGACCCAAGCATTAAAACAGGTGACCTGATCTTTGAAGGAGGCACTCCTTGTGATGGTTTAACCCTGCGCGAGGTTCTAACGTTAGCGCACCAATTCATCGCAGGCGGACCATCAGTACTAACTGCAAGTCAATTCAATACTTGTTTGACAATCTTCAACGAAGCATTTGTTGAGTGCGAGGTTGCAGATGATGCCCACTTTGAATGCCCACCCGGCGGCGGAGAAGACTGCAAATCCTTTGCAGGCGATGCATCATTTGTTGCGTTTTTAGATGCAGATGATGTAGTGCTCCCAACTGTATTTGACATCGTTGGTTTCAATGATTTAACTCTTATTGGAACTGCAACAACAGGACCTGGCTACATCGGAGACGCAGTAGTCCTTAATGGTGGCGGCGAAGGTATCATGTTTGACATCACTGACGGTCAGCGAGCATTCACGGTTGACATGTGGGTGCTCTTTGACCGAGTGGATGTTGATGGCTTTATTGCAGGCGACTGGCCAAATGGCTGGCTCTTATTCCAGCGCGGCGGTACATTGCACTTCTATGTGCGAGGTGCAAGCGGCAATATGTTCCTTGAATTCAAAGGAGCTGTAGCACCAGGCACCTGGTACCACATTGCAGCAACCTATGACGGCTTTGGCGATGCAAAACTCTACCTAGACGGAGTTGAAATCGGCACAGCAGCAGGCACAGGCACTGTTAATGCAGGCTCGCCAACAACCCACATTGGCCATTCAGGCTTTGGAGGACACGCATTCTTCCTTGGCGCAATTGACGAAGTGAACTTCTTCACTAGAGCACTTGCAGCACAAGAAGTGCTAGGCATCTTCAATGCAGG
>JBFHWZ010000006.1:0-27188 GCA_041599235.1 Candidatus Woesearchaeota archaeon
GCCGTTGATGACTTTTCCTGTCTGGAAGGTTGTGCCTGTTGCAGTGCCTGTTTCGCCATTGACGCCATTGTAGCTGCCTTCTTCAAAGTGCACTAAGAGCAAGGCGTTTGCATCATTTTCTGGTTCGTAAAAGCTTGGTGGGAAATTAGTGGGCGTTGCTATAATGGTTGTTTGGTTGCTGCACACTTCAGTGCCATCAGCAGTATTGTCATTAGGTGTGACGCATACATGCCAGAGATCGCCAATGGCTGTTTCGTTGCTGACAATAAGGTCTGTTTTGTTCGTGTACAGGGCGTAGGCTTGTGATTGTGATATGCTTCTGTTGTAGATGCGCACTTCATCAATGCTTCCGGTAAATCGCCAGCCAGTTGCTGGCTCAGTTGCCCAGCGCGCACCAATAGAAACATTGATGGTGAAATAGCTTGGTGCTGTTGCCGCGCTTTCAACGCTTTTGAAAAATGGTTCGCTGATGCCATTGACATAAAATGCTTCAGGCACGCCCGTAGCATTCACAGGCACAACCACATGATGCCAGTTATTGATGGCAAACGTAGTGTTAGTTCGCCACATGTCTTGTGCGCCGCCTGAGTTGGACCAAAGGTACGCAAAGCTGAAGTTACCTACTGGCGCGGTAAATTGCTCAATTTCAAGCTGGTACTGGACAAGTGTGCCGTCTCGTTTTGCTATGATGGTTCCGTCTTCATCAGAGGGATTGATCCATGCTTCAAAGGTTGCTGGTCTGTTGTAAATGTCAAGTACGTGCCCGCTGGTGTCTGAGTTTGCTATTTTGATAACATCATTAGCGCCATCAAAGCTGTATGCTCCCCAGCTGTCGTACCCGCCGGTTGCGCTCCAGGTTGCGCTGGTTACTGTTCCGTTATTGCCATAACTGGAATAGTCTTTGGTAACTGAGCTTTCAGTGCCGCCATTTGCTTCAAAGGGCAAGTTCAGGAGTGCAAGTGATAGGTTATCTTTGTACCAATTGCTTATGTTTTTGACTGCTTCAACATTGGGATCAGTTACAGTAAAGACTGCAGTAAGGTTATCAGTAGTGTAATTATTGCCTGAAGTTGATTGTATGGTGAGGTTTGCAATGCTTGGCGGCTGATTTGCTGCAGTGATTATGGTGAGGTTGTTGCTGCAGACTTCTGAGCCGTCAGAAGTGCCATCATTAGGCGTGACGCATGACTGCCATATATCTCCCACGCTTGTTTCCTGGCTGACAATAGTGTTGGTCTTATTTTGATACAATGCTTGGATTTGTGCTTGTGAAAGTGTCTTGTTGAAAATCATCAAGTGATCCATGAGCCCGTCAAAATCTCGTTCAAGGTCTTCGCGGTTTCCAATGTACAGGTTGCTGGAGTTGTCGGGAACAAAGGGATCGACTGTTGAGTGTTCGGTGACATCAACGCCGTCCACATAGAAGGTTGCAGTGTCATTGTTGACAACAACTGCAATGTGTTGCCATACATTGAACGTGATTGAGTTGTTTATTGTTTCAGCAATAGTGAGGTTTCCGCCGTGATGTATTATGCGCATTCCATTTATGATGCCGTCGCCTGTAGCGTCGCTGTTTGCTTGGTAGAAGTCAAATCCTTTTGTTGAGCTATCGCTTTTTTGCGCTATTCGTCCATAGATTTGAGCACCGCCTGGCCCTTGGCCATTGCTTCTCGGGTTGATCCAGGCAGTGATAGTGTATCCAGCTGTGCTTAGTTCAAGGCTTGGATGATGGCTGACATTGATGAAGTCATTATCATCAAGCACAAAGTCATACGCGCCCCAGCTGTTGTAGCCGTCAGTTGCATTGAAGGTTGCGCCAGTCACCGTGCCGTTATTGCCATAGGGGGAATAATCAAGCACCAGTGCTGTTTCATCGCCGATGTGATTTTCAAATGGCATGTTCAGCACAGTAATTGATGTTCCGTTAAGGAACCAATTGGTGGTATTGGTAAGATTGTCTCCTTCAAGGTCTGTTGTGTCAAAGGTGACGGTTAGATTGTCAGTTGTTACGTTGTTTCCTGAGGTTGAGGTGAGCGTGACATTTTCTGCTGTTGGCGCTTGGTTGCCCAGGTTGACTGTGAAGTTGCTTGTTTGTGGTGTTGCTGTTCGTGCAAACGTGTCATTGGCATAGACAGTGTAATTATACAGTCCTGGTGAAAGCGGTGTGGTGTCGTAACTGTATGAGTAAAAGTCATTGAGCATGCCAATGCCTGATACTTGTACATTGTCAACATAGCAGCGTTCGTTTGCATCAGGGCCTAAGCACCTGAACCTGATGGCAAAGTTTGCATTGTTTTCTGCGCTGTCAGTGAGGTTGTACGAGTATTGCGTGTATGAGGCAATATCTTGTGTCTGCGGAAGCGCGCTTATCCAGGTTGTTCCGTTATACCAGTCTGCTGCAATGTACTCGCCAGTGTCAAGGCCTGCTGTTTTTGCATAAAAGCTGAAGGTGATGTTTTCTTTGCCGTTAGTGCTGATGTTGGTTCTGAGTATTCCTTCACCTGCAGTATTTGAGTGTCGTGCGCTGTTAAGCCCTGAAAAGGGATCTGCGCCGCTGACATCCCAGGGACTTGAGCCAGTAGTGGTCCAGTTGCCGTACGCAAAGCTGCCTGATTCAAAGTTGTCAAAGAAGCTCAAGTTAGCATTGCGCTGTCTGGTCATGGTGTAATTAGTGCCTTCAATCTCAACCCAGGCAGCATCAACAGTGCCATCATCAGTTACATTGGCAGTGATGGTGATAAGATTGCCTTGCGTAACAGGGTCAGGATTGTCTGTTATTGAATTGATGACTGGTGTTGAGTTGTCAACAGTAAAGGTGCTTGTTGAGGTCGCCAGATTGTCTGCGTTGTCATAGGCTTCAACAATGTATGAAACAATGCCGCTCAGGCTTGAGGTGTTTTGTTCGCGATAGTAAATGCCGCCTCCTGCTGAAGTCATGTAGTAGCGTGTTCCGCTGATATTGACAATCAGTTCCTTGATGCCAAGATTGTCTGATACGTTAGCAGTGATATTCACTATCAGGCCTTGGTTAACAGGATCAGGAATGTCATTTATGGAATTGATGGTTGGATCAGTATAGTCGATGTTGATGATTCTGGTTGCATCACCGTCATTGCCTGATGGATCAACACACTCAACTTTCCATTCGATATTTGAGCCTTCGTCTAGTTTGCTGAGGTTGAAATTGCTGAGCGTGCCATTGGCCAAGACTGTTTCATTAGTTGCTTTGAGCACATCATTGAGGTATATAGAGCAGTTGATGGTGGTTGTGGTATCATCAATGACTTTGAAGTAGAACGTGACATTTTCAATACTGCTCCAATAATTTATTACAGGGCTGGTGAGCTCAACTGAAGGCACGGTGAGATTGTAATAGACAATATTTGAGGTTGCGTTGTTGCCGCCTGCGTCTGTGGCATTTGCATAGAAGTAATAGGCTGTGCTGTTGCCTATCAGGGTGAGTGTTGGGCTGAGGGTGATGGTTGCTTCTGTGTTGTTGGTGAGCGTGCCGCTGTTTGCAACTGAATACAGGGTGTTGTTGACATAATACGCGTAGAGTGTGTAGTTTGAGGTGTTGTAAATGCGGTCTATTGCCAAGAGCTTGATATCAGGCGCTGCTGCATTTGAGAAGGTGCCATTGGTTGGCTCATTGATCGTGATAGATAAGGGGTTTGAGCTGTTTACCTTAAACGTGATGGTGTCGTTAGCAAGCACTGCGCCAGTATTGTTGACCCAGACTGTTAGCGTGTTGCTGCCTTCTATGGCGGTGATGTTGGGTTCTGATGCGCAGGTATAGGTGACATTGGCTGCGCCATTGAGGCTGTACCAGCACTGGTCTGGTGTGCCATTGACTGATTCTCTGATGAACAGGTTTGGTCCGCTGTACGTGTGGCCGTCAACAGGCACAAGGATGTTGACTGAAATAGTGTTCAAGTAGGTGACATTAAAGTAGAGCACGTCCCAGAATGCTGTTCGTGTTGGCCCGCCGCCTGATCGGGCAATTTCTGATTTTGCTTGCGCGCGTGTTCCTGAGGTGCCAAAGAAGTTGGCGCAGGTCCAGGTTTCTAAGCTGGTTACGTCAGTGCAGGTAACTCCAGGATTTGCTGATGTGCCTGGACAGATAGTGGTTACTGCTGTAAAGGATGCGCCGCCGTCTGCATCAACACTGACATCACAATCAGCGCCAACTTGCTCTGCCCACCATTCATAGCAGATGGTAACATTGCTGATGCCAGTACAATCTGTGATGCTGGTGTTGTATTGGTCTATTTTCACTCCGGCATAGGTTGTTTTGTACGTGTGCGTCTCGCTGAGACCGTCATTGCAGCGCAACAAGTCGCCGCCAGCGCCGCAGACTGATGGATAGGTGCCGTCACAGACTGCATCCCATGCGCCTTTGCTTGATTCATCTTCTGCGACGCAGCTGGTTATCCATTCTGCAAAGCTTGGGTCAGTGTTATTGATGGTGATGGTGTATTCTTCGCCAATGGTTAATTGCTGCAGGGGCGTCCAATTGCCATAGCAGTTTTGATTGTCATAATCATAGTCCTTACACTTATACAGGAGGTTTCCTGTTGCTGTTCGGGTAATGGTTGCTTCTGTTATGTTGAGATTAGTTGGGTCAATTGCATAGCGCGCAGTCCATTTGTCATTAGGCAGCTCTTCATATTTGAGTGCTGGAATGTCTTCAAGGGCAATATCTTTAAGCCTGATGCGTGCTTTTTCTGTGATGACTTCTATGTCTTTGCCACTGTTTGTGCGTCGTGCTTGCATGCTGCGTTCAGCGCCATTGCTTTTGCGAACAATAACGGTCAGGGGATCTCTGAGCTGTTCGCTTAAGTCAACAAGGTCTTTGAGGTTGTCAGTGAAATCAAAGAGGTCATCATCTGCAGATGCTGCTGGTTTTTGTTGTTGTGCTGGCTGTGGCGGTGTGTAATCATCTGCTAGGCGTTCTGATAGGTCTATGAGTTGTGCTGCGCCAACAGTAGCAAAGGCTACGAGGATCAGCATGCATAGTCCTAGCAGCAGTTTTTTACGCATTTTTTTTCTTAGCTCTGTTATAGATGGTCCAGATAGTGCTGGTTTTTCGATTAAGCAAGTGCGAGATGTGGGCTATTTTGTATTCTTGTTCGTGCACTAAGTGATGCACAAGGATTTCAAATAAGGAGAATTTTCGTTCAGTAAAGATAGAAACAGGGACAGTGTGTTCGTGTGTTACTTCAAATGGCTGGCTTTGTTTTTGTTTTGCTCGGGCATAGCTGCCCCAGATGCCGCGTTGGTCTCGGTTAAGCAGTTTGCCTATGGCACTAAAGCTGAGCTGTTTGTTTTCTTTAAGGTATTTGGTAATGGCTTCAGAAGGGCTGAGCTTTGTGCCAAATATTTGTACTGGGATATTGTATTTTTCATCTGAAGGCCTATTTACTTTGTATGTAATAATCATCTAATATCAACTCTTTATGTAGCAATTAAAAACTCTTAATGTAGAATAAACTACTTCGAATGTAGTATTAATTATTTTATATACAGTAATAGCTATGTTTGAGTTTCTAATATGCTTTCACCCTTTTAACCCATACGGAGCGTACTTCTCTTGTAGTATATAATAGTTTTGCTCTACTTTGCCTGTAACAACATTTTCACAAACTTTAAATAAAAATACAAAAGGCATATGCATATGTTTCCACGGGTAAAAGGGGCTAATGATTTGTATCCAGAAGACTCTGCTAAACTGCAGTATGTTCTTGGAACTATGGCGCATGCTGCAACCAGCTATGGCTATGCGCAAGTAACACCACCAGTGATTGAAACACTTAAATGCTTAACAGCCAAATCAGGTGAAGAAATCAAAGAACAGATTTTTGTCCTGGAAAAGCGCGCAGATGAGCAGCTCGGCTTGCGCTTTGACCTGACTATCCCCTTAACCAGGATGTTTGTAGTTAAGCAAAAAGAAATAACCAAGCCAGTCAAGTGGTTTGCTGTTGATAATATGTGGCGCTATGAAGCGCCTCAAAAAGGCCGTGAACGGGAATTCTTCCAGATCAGCGTTGAATTATTTGGCTCTGACAAGGCAACAGCAGATGCTGAAGTGATTAATTTGTTTGTTGACTGCTTCAAAGCTGTTGGATTAACAGAAAAAGACTTTTTTGTCAGATTAAATAATAGAAAACTCTTAGAAGGCCTCTTAGGTGATATTGCAAAAAAGAAAAATGTTGATGACATAATCAGGGTCGTTGATAAGTACACTAAGCTTGATGAGCAGGAATTTAAGATAGAACTGGCCAAACTAAAGCTGGATGGCGTAACGATTGAGAAAATACGCCATGTTGTGCAGTTCAAAGGCGAACCTAAGAAGATGCTGAAAGAGCTAAAAGAACATTTCACCTTTAATGGCAGTGCTGCTGAAGGCTATGCTGAACTAGAAGCAGTAGTGCCTTTTTTGCCTAAGAATGTAGTTCTTGACCTGAGCATAGCCCGCGGATTGGTCTATTACACAGGCAATGTGTTTGAAGCATTTGATACCAAGCAGGAATTCAGAGCTCTTGGAGGCGGCGGCAGGTATGATAACTTGGTTGAGCTTCTAGGCGGCAATCCATGCTCTGCAACAGGCTTTGCCATAGGCTATTCCACTACGTCATTGTATTTAGATGCGCTCAAGCGCCTCAAAAAGCTTATTGAAGGTCCAGATTATTTTATAGCAGCAGTGAAGCCAGACTTAGCTCCGCAAGTATTTGCTTTAGCAGCTGAGCTCAGGAAAAAATACCGGGTGGAAGTTGATATTATGGGCAGAAAGCTGGGCAAGCAGTTTGAGTATGCTAATGCCATAGGTGCTAAGAATGTGCTGGTGCTGGGCCCTGAAGAAGTTAAGACTAAGAAGTATACTGTTAAGGATATGAAAACAGGTAAAGAAAGTAAAAAAACAATAAAAGAATTCTAGTCAGCAGTTCGTACGTAGCTGTAGATTTGTCGTGGTTCTCTGCTGTAGGTTCTGTACGGAGTGCCTGTTTGATAAGCTAATTCTTGTTTACCATCAGCTTTTGCTGGGTAGGTTCCTACGTGTCTGCCTTCTAAGTTGGGGAACTCCACGTCTTTTAGGTCTCCGCCATAGCTTTTGTCTAGGCCGTGATAGCTTTGGCCTGTCTGCGCTCCTGTGAACAGCAAGACTAAGCCAACAACTGCTATAATCGCAACAATGCCTAGAATAACTAGTCCGATGCTTTTGTTTTCCTTTGCCATATGATCACCTCAATGATAATAAAAAAATAAAAATTAATCTGCTTGGCGTACGTAGCTGTAGATTTGTCGTGGTTCTCTGTTGTAGGTTCTGTACGGAACACCTGTTTGGTATGCAAGCTCTTCTCTGCCGCGTGCATATTCTGGGTAGGTTCCTACTGATCGACCTTCTAAGTATGGGAAGTCTGCTTGATCCAGTGCTCCGCCATATATTTTCTGGCCGCCGTAACCGGCAACGCCGCCTGTTTGTTTGCCGCTCATGACCAGTACTAATCCTACGATTGCTAAAACTGCAACAATAGTCAGGACAGTCATACCTGCAGCGTGTGCTCTATGATTGCTCATGTCAATCACCTCCTCCTGCTAGTTTCTCAATTCTTTTGGTGCCTTCGTCGCTGTAGCGAGGCGGCAACCGTTTGTTTTTAATGTAAGCATCATCTAATGTATGGGTGGAATGTTCTGGAAAGAGCATATTGACTCTGCGGATTTCTTCTGCATAGCTGTCGCGGGCATCTTGCACCAGATGCGCTGCGTCTTTAGTATGGCCTTGGACATATTCGCCAATGCCAGCAACCACCATTTTTGGTTTTTGTTTTGATTTGGCAATGGTTTCTAGGAACAGGTTAGTGACTTCTGCAACGCGTTCATAGCCTGCATGCATGACAATGCCAATTGTGCGGTCATCTAATTTTGCTATATAATCTGCAATAGGCCTGCTGTTATTGACTTGCAGGTGTACGCTGAGCAGGTCGTTCATTTGCCGCAGGTTCTGCGGGCCGTCATAATGTAATGCCACAACGTGCATAGGAGTTTCAATCTCGCGTTCTTGCATTTGTGCTATTTCAGCATCAATGATTTTGGTTAATGCATCAGAAGTGAGCAAGCCGCTTTCTTGATCAACAATTAATCTTTTGAAGGACCTGTTTTCTTCAGCATCATAATCTTTGCCAATAGAAGTCATACGCCTAAGCCAGCGTGTGACTCTTCCTGGCTGTTCGCCAGTGAGTCTATTTCGTAGTCCTTGGTTGATGTAGTTGACTGCTACCATTAGATCATATCTATGCCAAGTTCGTCACTTAACTGCTCTGATTCTGCAGCTCTATGGCGCTGGTCAGCTTTGCCAAGAATCCAGGGGCTTTTTACGCCGGTAATGATAGTCATCACCATGAGTTTGCCCTTCATATCATCTTGGATACGTGCTCCCCAGATGACATTGGCATCTTCGTCCATGGTTTCTGTAACAAGTTCTCCTACTTTGCTGATTTCATCAAGTGTCAGGTCTGCGCCGCCAACAACGTGGATAAGCGCGCCTGTTGCGCCTTTGTAGCTGATATCGAGCAGTGGGTTGCTGAGTGCTCCCTTGACTGCCTCATCTACTTTATTATTAGTATCTGAACTGCCAACGCCGATTGCTGCTACGCCGCCATTGGTCATGATGGCTTTGACGTCAGCGTAGTCAAGATTGACAAGGCTTGGCACTGCAATGGTTTCAACGATTCCTTTGATCATTGTCGATATAAGTTCGTTGGCCACTGCGAAAGCTTGCTGTACGGGTAGGTTTCCTGCTATCTGGACTAGTCGGTTGTTATCAATGACGACCACGGTGTCTGAATGTTGTCTCAGTTGTTGCAGGCCAAATTCTGCCTTGTCAATTCTTGCTCGTTCAATATTAAAAGGCATGGTGGTTGTGCCGATGACTATGGCGCCCAGCTCTTGAGCTACTTGAGCCACTACTGGTGCTGCTCCGGTGCCGGTTCCGCCACCCATGCCAGCGCAGACAAAGACCATGTCTGAGCCGCGCAGTGATTCTTTTAATTGCAGGAGCGACTCTTGTGCTGCTTCTGCTCCTTTTTGAGGGTAACCCCCACAGCCGAGTCCTCTTGTTAGATCGCGTCCTATCATGAATTTTTTATCAGAGTTAGTAATGTCAAGATGTTGTTTGTCTGTGTTGACCGCAAGCACTTCTGCACCGCGAATGCCTTTGCGATAGAGCCAGCTAATCATATTATTGCCTGCTCCCCCGACACCGATGACTTTGATGTTTGCTTGTCCGAAGTTGTCTTGTGGTTGTTCTGGTGCGTCACTTAACGCGTTGTTTACAAGTATGTCCATTGTATATGCCTCCTTGGTCTGTGTGTTTTTTTTTGGTGGATTAGGATGGGCCCTCCAAGGTTTGTGGGTTTGGGGGGTGGTTTTTAGAGAAACAGTGGAGAGCCCGCCTGTAAGTGTACACATGCTGCTTTTCGAAAGCAGCACAAATCACCACTGATGTGGTAATGTCATATTTTTGTATACTGAGGTAAATAAACCGCTACCTATATATAAAGGTTTCGGTCTGGATATATTCTAGGGGCAATATGTCGGTAAAAGCCCAAAAACACACCTAATATACAAATAGTAACATTTATATACTGGCTTTTGTTTTCTATCGACGGGGGATTGGACGAGAAACATCTGGAGAGCTAGAAATGGTAATCTTATTTGATAGATTTAACTTGCCTGAAGATGTGTTTGAGATCATATTTTCTACTTCTCAACAGAAAATTGTTGCTAAAGAACTGATAAAGTTCATGGTTGAGCACAAAGGCGAGATTACCAAAACGCAAATGAGCTTTTTTGCAACTAATTTGCACGAGGGAAAATACGAATGCGTGCTTGATGAAGCACCGTACAAAGGCAAAAAAGTCAAGCTCAGTTATAATAAACGGCAATTTTATGATAGAATTCTCACGCCTATGAAAAGCATGGGCTTGGTAGATTATGATTTGTACAAGAAAACCTACAAATTATCGACGAAATTCTCTAATGACATCATGAAAATAGGCTTGATGTGGAAACAGGAATTAAGAAAATTAGGATTTAGTTCTTAAGCTTGCGTTAGTATCTGCACTTCATCGTCTATAAGAATGGTTTTTTCGCAGACTGAAACCATGCCTTTGTTTTTTTCAACTAGGGGCGGATGGTCTCCGAGTATGCCTGCGTTGAGCAGTTCGCGCATGGCAAGGTTTGTTTTTCCCAAACCAAATTTTTTAGAAAGCCATCTGGTGGTAAAGGGCAGGTTTTTGTAGTTTTCCTCGATGAACTGCAGTATTTCTCGTGCAAAGGGGCTGCGCACTGGCTTTTTTTGTTTAAGTGCAAAAATATTGCATCGGTCAGTTTCATAAATCATGCCTGCGCCGTCAGTTGCAAAGGGTTCGATTGCAATCACCCAGTTTTTTTCTAGTTTGGTATTGTCGTCGATAGCGACGTTTGGTATGCTGGGTTTGTCGTGGATAACCCATTTGCTGATGCCATGGCCTGACAGGTTTCTCACTGGAGAAAAGCCGTGTTTTTGGATGGTTTCCTGGATGACGGTGCTGATTTCTCCGACAGTAACGCCAATGCGTGCAATCTTGATTGCGTTAGCTAAGGCTTCTTCTGTTGCAGTTACCAGTGCAGCATGTTTGCCGCTCAAATCAACCGTAAGTGCATTGTCGCCGATGCAGCCGTCTATGTGGCAGCCAACATCTAAACAAATTATTTCGTCTTTAAGAATGGTTTCCTCGTCAGGGTCAGGTGTTGCGTGCGCTGCAACTTCATTTAAGCCAGCTTGGGTTGGCCACGCAGGAGTGCCGCCGAGCTCGACGATTTTTTGGTCAATGGCATCGCAGACTTCTCTGAGGTTAGCTCCTGGCTTCAGCAGTCCTCGTCCATATTCTAATGCTTGTGCTGCTATCGTGCCTGCTTTCACCCATTTTTCTTTATCGTCTGCTGTTATTGGAACGCCCATAGGCGATAAGAATGCAGCGCTGTTTAAAAGGGTTTCTTTCCTTTGTAAACAGGAATGTTGTCTACTTTTAGTGACCAGATAACTTCAGTGCCGCCTTCGTCAACCAGCAAGCTGCCGTGCGGTATGATAAGCACAGGGTGAAATCCTTTGCTGAGATTAAGCACTTTGCAGTACCCTCCATCAGTTCGTTTGTCGTCATAAAAAGTTGATTCTATGGTTGGCATGCGGTGCTGGAAAAGGTCAGGTGTGTGGGGAATATTATCAAGGGCAAGATATGAGAGCTGTGCGTTTTTGTTTAACACCATGGTCAGTGACTCAGGGACGAGTTCAATGCCTCTGATGCCTTCTTCTCCTGCTGCAATATCGTAGTAATAGTCATCTGCTATGCCAAAGTCAATGATATTGGGCGGCTCTTCTTTTTGGATAAGCTGCAGGCGGTCGTGCCGGCGCAGGATATGGTCAAGGCTGTCAAATACTGCTTCGTCTGTTCTGAAAATAAGCTGGCCATCAAGGCGTTTTCTCAAAGCGTTCAGAAAGGTCTGTATGTGCAGGGGGTCTTCTATTTTTTTGTATTTGATGCTGCCAAATTCTGCTGCGTCTTGACAGTGGTTTGCAAGCATTCGCTGATAGCTGAGTAGTTGGTCAATCATAGTATCCTCAATAGATGATGGCTGCAACAACGCGTACGTCTTCATCTGCTCTGACTTTGTACGGGTCTGGTCCGGGGTTGTTGTCGCCTTGTAGCAGAGCATACCAGCCGTCTGCATCGTAGCCTGTTTCTATGACGCGGTGGATGATTCTGCCGTCAAAATCTGGCGGTGCGTGGCTGATAATGTCTCCTACTTTGACTTTTGCTAGTTTCTCTGGAGTATCGAGGGCAATCTGAACTGCGTTTGAGCCAAAATCAAGCACTGGATCCATGGAATTGGTGTCAGTAAAGGTTGACCAGTAGGCGTTTTCTATGTCAAGAACTACTTCGTTAGGATAGACGTAAATCTGGCTTTCTGCAATCCAGTCGCTTGGAGAAGCTCGTTCAAGGCCGTACTCAGCTGGCTGTTCCTGCCGTTCAATCTGCACAACAGGGTCTTCTGATGGCTGTATAACTTCGACGATGCGGTCGTGTACTATGACCTCAGGCTCTACTAGTTTGCTGCCAGCTGCGAGGCCAATAGCAAAAAAGATGGTTATCAGCGTTACGGTGAGTTTCCAGTTCATATTCCACCCTTTATCACTAACTAGTGGTATTAAGAGTATTTAAATCTTTCGATTTATAATCACCTCCTAGTGACTACTAATTGCTGGCGATAAGTATATATAGCAACCAGTGCTCGTGCAGAAGGGGAAGACAGATGAAAAAAATGGTATTGGAATTGCTCCTTGCTGGACTTGTAGGCTGCGCAGGCTCTGAAACAGCACTGCCAGAAAAACAGCCTAGTGAAGCACCCCAACCAGCATTATTGTATGAAAAAGCGATCAAACTCAAAAAAGAAGCACTGGCGGCAATCGATAATACAGAACGCATGGAACTTGCAGAGCAAAGCCTTGATGCGTTCATAGCTGCTGAACGAGCTGAACCAAATGATGCAAACGGCTTATACGAATATGCTGACTTGATGCGCAGAACAAGAAACTTCCAGCACGCAGCAGCGCTGTACGATAGGGTCATTGCACTTGATGCAAAGCACCATCAAGCACGGCACGACAGAGCATCCTGCCATTACTTATTTGGTGAGCTGGCAGAAGCAAAAGAACAGCTTGACAGTGCCATTGAACTTGCAGAAGAGCCGCATTACTTTGTGACTCGCGGAGCTGTGCATTTCCGCCTGGGCCAGTCCTTGAATAAAGACTCTTTTTTCACAGACGCCATTAGTGATTATGAAAAAGCCATCAGGCTGGATTCAAAAAATCCTGATTATCAGGTTTCTCTGGGGCGCGTGCTGTACTTCCTGGGCCAGCGAACCAATGATGAAAAGCTCCTGAAAAAAGCATTTGGTGCATACAGCAAAGCACTAGGCCTTAAGCCCTTTAAGGCGCATGCTGAACAGGATGTTATCAAAGAGCGCCAACAAATCATGAAACAATTAGGAATTGAGGAATACTAATGAACCCAAACTGGATTGCAGCAGTGTTTGTTGTTCTACTGAGTTTGGCTCTCGTAGTCTACCGAAAGCGCTTTACGTTTCATTCGTTTATGAAAATCTTCTACTTTTGCATGCTCAGAACCAAGATTGGCATTAAGCTCATGGACAAGTGGGCAGTGAAATATCGAGGAATCCTGCTCAAAAGCTGTTATGTGATGATTGGCCTTGGCTTTATTGGCATGGCACTGGTAAGCTTTGAGCTTATCAGGGGCTTAATCAAGCTGATAGTTGAGCCAAGCATCATGGCAGTTGGTTTGGTCCTGCCCTTTCAGGCAAAAGGCATATTCTATGTTCCGCTTGCGTACTGGCTGCTTGCTGTGGCGTTTGTTATTGTGGTCCATGAATTCAGCCATGGCCTGATTGCCCGCTTGCACAAGCTGCGCGTGAAATCAACAGGCTTGGCATTTCTCGGAGTGCTTATTCCTATTATTCCCGGAGCGTTTGTTGAGCCTGATGAGAAAAAGCTGCAAAAAGCGTCAGTATTCAAGCAGTTAAGCGTGTTTGCAGCAGGACCATTTGCTAATATTCTTTTTGGCACAGTGTTTGCACTGCTGTTTTTCTTTATTTTGACGCCTCTGAATGCGGCTTTATACACGCATAATGGGGTTGCAATCACTGGTTACATTACTGAAACCAGCCCTGCAGCCATTAATGGCTTGGCTGTTGGTGATGTGATTACTAAAATAGATGGTATTGCCATTGAGAAGATTGCTGACTTTTCTGCTGCATTCGAGGGTAAGGCTGCAGGTGATCGCATGCAGATAGTGACCTCAAGCGCCATTCATGATCTGGCCCTTGCAGAGCGCAGCGGCGATGCATTTTTAGGCGTGTATGTTTCTGAAAACAAGCAGTTAGCTGAAGCAGTTGTTGCTAACCATGGTGTTGCATTGCCAACGCTCTTAAGCTGGTTTATTCAGTTAATCTACTGGTTAGCGATATTGAATCTGGGTGTTGGCTTGTTTAATCTGGTTCCGTTAGGGCCCTTGGACGGCGGCAGAATGTTTCATACAGTTATTCATCGCTGGCTGCACAAAGAGCGTGCAACAACAGTCTGGAAAGCAGTCAGCTACATGTTCTTATTTGTAATCATAAGTAGTTTGTTGTTCGGGTTTTTAGCCTGATCAGTCTGTTGTGAATCCTGTTATGGTATGGGCAGTGCAGTCGCATAGCGCAACGCCTTGCCGGGTCACAAACGTGCAGTCAACACTGGGTGTTGAGAATCTGCCTCGGTTGACGTAGAACAAGTCTTGGGAGGTGCCGTACAGGTCCATTGAGAAGAAAGTCAGTCGTTCTTTTTTTGGAATACGAACAACTGTTTCTGTGTTAAGGCTGATAAAGCTGTCAGCATCACGTGCGCCAATCAATGATGCGCCTTTGACCATGTCAATGGTCCCAAAATGCGTTGTTCTGCCGACAACAAAGTTAAAGGTCGCAAGTTTTTCGCGTCCGGCAGTGGTATATCCACTTGTTGTGTCTATGCGCTTTGGACCTAGATTGTTGAATAATTCCTCAGCAACAAAAGTGCACGTGCCTTGAGGGAAGGCCAGTCCGGCAGTGCCAAAGAATTCATTGATAACATGATTGATGTGCACTGCATAATTTTCGTTGTCTCCAGTCACTAAACCGCTTGGTGTTTGGAGATTGACAGCAATGATTGCTGCGCCTGTCACAATAAGTATTGCAACAACCAATCCAAGCGCTATATTTGCTTTTTTCATCCTCTTTTTACAGTATTTTGATGGTTTGCGTATAAAAACTTTGCTGTAATAAAGTTTTTAAAATCAGCGTGTGCACCACAGCTTACGGGGCCGTAGTCTAGTGGTATGATACTACGTTGGGGACGTAGAGGTCCGGAGTTCGATTCTCCGCGGTCCCATTGAGTGAAACGAGCTGGGAGTGCGGTCACGAAACGTCAGTTGAGTATACCGCGGTCCCATTCTTATATTCTGCAAACTATAAATCCTTAAATACGTAATTTTTAGAAGCAGAAGCATGGCAACAAAAGAGGCTGATGTTCCGACTAAGGTTATGCCAAGGCCAAAAGTGCCGCCGGTTATGCCCAAAAAGCTAACGCGGGTCGTACCTGAAGCAGCAGTGCTGCAGGGCTTGGAGAACATTCAACGGCTAACACTGGATACCTTGTCGCGTGGATTTGGCTTTTTGAGAAATTATGTTCTTGACAGCATTCTCAAACGCGGAGATAAAGAAGTTGCTCGTGCTGTTGCTGCATCAGCTAATGCGATTACGCAGGAAATCAATACTGCAAAGGTTAATACTCCTTATTTGCAGAAGGCAGTTAGTTATTTCAAAAGAGTTGGCGGTTTCTATGTCTTTGATCCTAAAGCAAAAACGTTTGTCATCGAAGTTGCAGCAGTATTCAAGGACTATGTGGCAGTGTATCAGATGGCTGATATTGGCATAGCAAAGCTTCAAAATGCTGACAAGCTTTCAGAGATTGCAACTGATATTGACGGATACACCAAGCTTATTGATGCTAAGTTCGGCCGTGTGCGAGCTCCTGCTGGTGCGCCGCTTGACAAAATAAGAAAATTTGACAATCTGAGCGCGATTCGCACGCAGGCAAATTCGATTAAGGGCTTAGTGCGTTAAGGCTTCAAGTGATTCTGGCAGTGCTTCTTCATACGTAAATATCAGTTCGTCTGCTGGCTGTGCGCTGATGTCAAAGTGCTCATTGTCAATGCTGCTGATGCTGATTGCATTATAGCCAAATCGGTTAAGCAGCCTGAGAAAGGGGCTGCGGCCATAGACTCGTTTTAGTTTCTGGCACAAGCGGCCGTTGTGCATTTCTGGTGTTGGCGTAATGAGGCTGGTGGTGTGTTCTTCAACAACAGTGGGAATTTTGATGGCATCTATAGTATTGAAATCAATTGCAGTATTGACACGTTCAAATAAGCCCGTCATAAGACCCTGGCCAGCAAAAGCCCCGGAATACGCGTATTTCAGTGATAGTGTTTTGTTCTGCGGGCGGTATTCAAGATGATAAAACCAGCCAAGCAGGTGCTGAAACAGTTCGTGGTCAGTCTCAAAGCTTTCCAGTGCTTCTTCAAGTGAGTGCGGCGCACAGCCAAACTCGCCATGAAATTTGCCTCTGATTCTCCCGCGTGCATAGCGGGTGAGCGGCTCAGTGCGGATCAAATCAATAAAGGTCTGTTTGCTGGTGCGGTTTGCTTTGACATCAAACACAATTGCTGTGCAGGGTGCATGCGGGTCACGTGATCGGTGCCCGATAGGGGCTGCATACGGGCGTACGGAGAATTCTAATGAGCCCGTGATGCCGTGTAGATAGGTGCCCATATCAGCAAAAAGTCGCATGGGCTCTGTTTGTTGCAATCGCCTGTTAAGCTCTGCACAATACGCTTGAGATGCCTGCTTAGTTGAATATGCTGTGTCTTCACTCATGGTCTATTACCGTGTCTTTGTTTTATGGCGTCCGCGTTGTTCTACTTGCTCCAAGCGTTTGAGGATTTCTTCTGCTTGGGGATTTGTTTCTTGATAGCCCGCTACTGCTGCTTGGAAGCACTGGCTGTGGATGTCATGATGCTTGCTTTCCAAAGCCCTGTTCAAGAGGTGCAAATCAACTGCTTTGTCCTCTATTTTAGCTGAGAAAAAGCTTAAACCAAAATCAATAAAATGAATCTCATCAGGTACAAGCATGTTTGAGGTTGTTAAGTCTGCGTGAATAATGTCTGCTTTGTGCATCAGGCCGATTTTTCTGCCTACTTCTTTGCTGTATGCTTCGGGCTGTTCATGGAGCACATCTCTTAGCTTTGGACCATCGATGAAATTCATGCTGATAAGCATTGCTTCATCATTCATTGCTTTGAGCTGCGGTCCGGGCACGCCTGCTTCAGCTAATTTGGTGATGACTTTAGCTTCTCTGCGTGTTCGTGCTTTGCGCAGTTTGCCATCTATTTCAGGTAACCGATAGCTTTTGCACAGGCGCTCTTTAACCACGTCGTTCTTGATTTTTCGAACGACTGCTTCTGCGCCTCTTCCGATTTCTTCGGTAGACATTTTTACTTCCTCCTGATTCTGCAATAAGTGTTTCATACTGGTTTAGTTGTTCTCTGAGATCATTTGAGTCTTGTTGTGGCAAGTCGCTGAAAAAACCATTAAGGTAGGTTGCGTGAGCATGTTCTGCAACTGCTGCATACTCTTGATTTTTTTGGGTTACTTGCAGTCCGCCGCTGTAAAAGATGAATGACAGCACGCCGGACAGAGCGCTTGCCATGCCCGTTCCCATTGAGCCTCCAATGACTGCTCCTATGCCGAGAGCAAGAGTGCCAATGCCAAAAATGCCTGCTACACCGTAGTGCGCTTTTGTGCTTTCAGTGTTCTGGACAGCGTAGTGCTGCAGTTCTTCCTTTAAGCATGCTGCATACTCATCAAGCTGCGCAGCTGTGCGCTTGCCACGAACAACGCGGTGCAGTGCCCTGAAATAGTCTTTGACCGGGCGTTCTCGTGAAGGGTCTAAGGCATCGCTTAAGAGGTGCTCATTAACATCAAGTAAGGTTTCCAGTGTTTCTACGGGTTCGAGTAAGGTATCTATTGACATATGACCTCGGTGAGAAGGAACTTATGCTTGTGCTTCTGCAGGTGCTTTTGCTGTAGTGAAGGTCTTGGCTTCTTTGACCAGGGTCAAGGATTTTATTTCGCAGATTTGAATAGGATAGGTTTTTCTGAGGCTGTCCTGCAGGTTTCTTTGGAATTTGCGCTGGACGATTTCTTTCAGTAGCTCTTCAAACGTGTAGGTTGCTGCTGCTTTGATAACTCGTGCCTTAGCTAAATTGCTGAGGTCAGTAAGCACTGCGCCGCCGGGCTTGCCGCGGGTTACCAGCACGGGCTTGATTCGCACTGTTTTGCCATCTTTTGTTTTTGCAGTGAAGGATAAGTTGATTTTGTCTTTGCCTCTGCGAACCATTTTCTTGGTTGCTGCAGTTGCAATGGCAAAGCCAGCTGATTCTGTTACGAGTTTGCTGCCAGAAACGCCTGTTATGTTGAATATGACATGGGTGTTTTGCTTTTGCGGCTCTCCGGTGATAGTCATAAGGCTGACTTTAATCTGCCTGCCAACAGCTAATTCAGGGCTTTCCAAGTACATTTCTCCAATCTGTGCTTCATTGAAGATCTTAGGAGCTAGTACTGGCACCCATATTTTCTTCTTAACTTTCAAGCCACCCGTTGCTTTAGCCATACTAGAGAAGGAGCTATAGCGTATTTATAAAGGTTACGTTAGATATCCAGTTCTTTGACTTCTTTGGCATGCTCTTGGATAAACTGTCTTCGCGGCTCTACATCATCGCCCATAAGCACTCTGAAGATTTCATCTGCGTGGACTGCATCTTCTATGGTTATTCGTTTGAGCGTGCGTGTTGCCGGGTCCATAGTGGTGTCCCAGAGCTGTGCTGGGTTCATTTCTCCAAGGCCTTTGTAGCGCTGCAGGCTAACTTCTTGTACGCCGCCCAGTTCTTTGACTTTTGCTTCTTTTTCTTCATCTGTGTAGACATACTCGCTCTTTTTGCCTTTGCTGACTTTGTAGAGTGGTGGTTGTGCGAGGTACACATGGCCGCCGCTGATAAGTTCAGGCATGTATCTGTAGAAGAACGTAAGCAATAAGCAGGCAATGTGGTTGCCGTCAACATCTGCGTCAGTCATGATTATGATTTTGTGGTATCTAAGCTTGCTGATATCAAATGAGTCGCCAATGCCTGTGCCCAGTGCAGTGATGATGGTGCCAATTTCTTTATTTTGCAGCACTTTTACTAATCGTGCTTTTTCAATGTTGATGATTTTACCTCTGAGCGGAAGGATTGCTTGGAAGTCTCTGCTTCTGCCTTGTTTTGCACTGCCACCTGCTGAGTCTCCCTCGACTAAGTACAGTTCGCATTTTGCAGGGTCTTTGTTTGAGCAGTCTGCTAATTTTCCTGGCAGGGTGCTTACGTCTAAGACGTTTTTGCGCCTGACTAATTCTTGCGCTTTTCGGGCAGCTTCTCGTGCGCGTGCAGCATCAATGCATTTGCCGATGATGGCTTTAGCATGGCTGGGGTTTTGCTCAAAGTGGCTGGTTAAGAATTCTGTTACTAAGCTGTCGACCAGGCCTTTGATTTCTGAATTGCCCAGTTTTGTTTTGGTCTGTCCTTCAAATTGCGGGTTTTGCACTTTGACTGAGATGACTGCAGTCAGTCCTTCGCGGGTATCGTCTGAACTAAGCTTCATTTTTGCTTTTTCAAGCAAGCCGCTTTTGTCGCCGTAATTGTTCAAGCATCTGGTTAGGGCTGTTTTAAAGCCCGTTAAGTGCG
Source organism: Candidatus Woesearchaeota archaeon (assembly GCA_041599235.1). GTDB lineage: Archaea > Nanobdellota > Nanobdellia > Woesearchaeales > ARS49 > JBFHWZ01. Next base: position 19,461 of record JBFHWZ010000006.1, read on the forward strand.
TGCCGCCTTCGTGCGTGTTGATGTTATTGACAAAACTGTGCACTGTTTCTGTGAAGTCAGCAGTGTACTGCAGTGACATTTCAACTACAGTGCCATTGCGTTCTTTTTCAAAGTATAATGCTGGATGCAGTGTGGTGGTGCCTTTGTTCAGGTGTTCCACAAAGCTTTTGATGCCGCCATCGTATTTGAACGTGTCTGATTTGCCTGTTCGTTCGTCTGTTAGGCTGATGGCAATGCCTTTGTTTAGAAATGCCAGTTCTCTGAGTCTGGTTGCGAGGATGGTGTAGTTCCACTCGCTTTTTTCCATAATGGTGAAGTCTGGCTTGAATTTCATTATGGTGCCAGTGCCGTCTGCAGGGCCCACTTCTTGCATATCACCTACTGGTTTTCCTTGCTTGAATTCCTGCTTGTAGAGCTTGCCGTCTCGCTTAACTTCTGCAATCAAGTGATCAGAAAGTGCATTAGTGACTGAAATGCCTACGCCGTGCAGTCCGCCAGAGACTTTGTATGAGTTTTTGTCAAACTTGCCGCCTGCGTGCAGGATGGTGAGAACGACTGTTAAGGCAGGTTTTTTGAATTTGGGGTGAATATCTACAGGAATGCCTCTGCCATCATCGTGGACAGTGAGATAGCCGTCTTTGTGGATGATGACTCCTACAGTGGTGCAATAGCCTGCCAGGGCTTCATCTATGCTGTTGTCTATTGCCTCATAGGCCATGTGGTGCAGGCCTCTGGCATCAGTAGAGCCAATAAACATGCCAGGGCGCTTTCTGACAGCTTCTAGGCCTTCGAGGACCTGAATTTCTTTTGCGCCATAGCTTTGGTGTTCGTGAGTGTCCATAGTATTTCCCTGTTGTTTCTTGTCTGAGAAGTATTTGTTCACCTCATTTGTTTACGAATGAGGTTCGCAGAATTTATTCTGCGTTACCTCTGTAAATTAGATAGTTCAAGAGTATATAAATCTTGCGATTGAATTTTAGCCCTAGAAGGCCTATAAAGCCTGAATTTAAGGTAATTAGCATATAGCAGATGAATTATCTTCAATATAGAAAAGCAAAGGATTATTAACCACTGAATCAAAAAATAAACCATCATCGTGCAAGGGTCCGTTGATGGAGGTGAGCGCGATGGGTAAGAAAAATAAAAGAAGAAAATCAGATGAAGAATAATTCTGAAATACTCATGCATTTCAGCTAAAGCTTTTTTTTATTTTTTGATTTAAAATAAAAAAAGTTTATAAACAAAGCTCATTCTCGTAGTAAAAAACTAAACAGGTGATACAATGTTTGCAAATGTAAATTGGCTCGCTATTGTGGTGGCAGCTGCAGCAAGTATGGGACTTGGCATGTGGTGGTATTCCCCAAAAGCGTTTGGAAAAGCATGGATTAAAGCTTCAGGCTTAAAGAAAAAAGATCTGAAAAAACTCCAGAAGAAGAACATGGGCCCAACATTTTTCTGGGCAACTGTTGCTGCTTTGGTAACAGCATTTGTGCTTGAAAAGTTTGCAATGATGCTCAATGCAACAACCATTGGCACCGGCGCGTATATTGGTTTCTGGGCGTGGCTTGGGTTTGTTGCTACAACACAGCTTTCAGGCGTGCTCTGGGCAGGCCAGAAGCTTAAGCTGTACAAGATTAATGCCTTGCATTATCTGGTAGTGTACGTTATCATGGGTGCTATTGTAGCAGCACTATGAGTGACAAACGCGTTCGAAGCATTTCAAAAGCAATCAGTTGGAGGGTCCTTGCGACCCTTACAACTATGATTGTTGTTTTTTTCTTTACTGGAGAACTGGTTCTTGCTGCAGGTGTTGGCTTGATTGACGCGCTCATCAAACTGCTGGTATATTATGGTCATGAACGAGTATGGAACCTGATTGCGTGGGGACGCTAGCTCGCTGTTTTAGTATTGTTTGATTTCTTGCTTGTGCTTGGTTTTTTTTCACACCAGCGAATATCAGCCAGGCAAATAACGCCATAATCAGTTTGCAGAGAATCAAGCAGTTTTTTCTGGCGTTCGCAGTACAGCCTTCCTTCAGTATGGCCGACCAGTTCAAACAGTGCCGCAAGGTAATGCATTGCTTCAGTGCGAGCAATGTCTGCTTGTCCGGGCGCGTGATTTTCTGCAAATGCGGAAAGTGCTTTGTTGGTTATGTAATCGTCAATGGTTTTTCGCTTGGTTGTTGATATGTGCAAAAGCTGGGTACGAATGCCGCCTGTATATTTTCTCTCAAAATCAGAAGTTGTTGCATAGGGCCTGTTTTCTTCAAGTGACCATTTGCGCAAGCCTTCAGTCATGAGGTCAACATACTCGTACACGCCTTCCAGAACGCTTTTTTGGCGTAAGTGCTTTAATGCAGATTGTGCTATGGATCGCAAGTCTTGCACACTTGGTTCGTCATCGAGCCTTGTAGCTCTGCGTTTTTTTTCGTTGTTCATTGTCCCCACCTATTGGCGCAGTTTTGGTACAATAAAGTACGCTATTGCTGCGCAAATCAGTATGATGACCCAGAAGAAGCGCCAGGTTATGGCTCCTATGGCCACCAATACTAGATTGATTATTAGAATAACAATGGCGGTTATTGATAAAGTTTTCGCAAATTGATGCTTGTTCACAGTGCTTTTTTCAGCGCAGCTATTGCCACCTCAATTTGTTTGTTGCTTGGTCGTTTGGTAGTGATACGCTGTACCCAGATGCCTGGAGCCACTAACCAGCCCAGTGCTTTGCTGCTTTTGAAGCGCGCGCTGAATTTTAGTAATTCATAGCTAATGCCTGCAATAATCGGCACCACAATGATGCGCAAGGGTAGGTTGTAATACCATTGCTCGTATTTGATTAGGCTAAAGCTAATAATGCTGATAATGATGACAAACATGATTAGGCTGGTGCCGCAGCGCGGGTGCTCTTTGTGATGCTTTCTGACATTTTTCACTGTTAAGGCTTTGCCGCTTTCATAGCAGTGCACTGCCATGTGCTCTGCGCCATGGTATTGGTACACGCGGTGAATATCTTTGAATAAGCCAATAACCCAGACATAAAGCAGGAAAATAAGCACTCTGAATACGCCATCAAGTATGTTGAAGCTTACAGTTGGTTCTTTGATGAAGACTCGTGTTAAGTAATAGGGCAGCACAACAAAGACTGCTATGGTTACGCCAATTGAAATCAGCACGGTTAATGCTAATTGCCAGCCTTTAAGCTCTTCCCCATCATCTTCTTGCTGGTCAGCGCTCCAGGTAAGCATTCTGGTGCCAACAATAAGCATTTCAAACAGGTAAATGAAGCCGCGCACAACGGGCAAGCGCAGCAATACATATTTTTTCGTCAAACTTTTTGAACGTTCGCGTTTGTACACGATTTTGCCATTTGGCTTTCTCACTGCAGTTGCTGTATACTTAGGGCTTTTGATCATGACCCCTTCAATAACAGCCTGGCCGCCAACATATTTGTTTTTTTTCATAATTCAACACTTTCCCCTTCTTTGAGTATAATAACTTTGGTATCTGTTTGTGCTTCAACCAGTTCTTTGAACAGTTCTGCATCATCCTGCACGCCAACCATCCTGCCATAATGCATAGGAACAGCGTACTTTGGCTGCATGATTCTGATAGCTGCTGCAGCTTCTTTGGCGCCCATAGTGTACGTGCCACCCACAGGAATGATAGTCACCTCTGCTTTTATTTTCTCCATGCCTTCCAGGAAGTCTGTGTCTGCAGTATAATAAAGTTTCTTGTTTTCCAAGGTAAGCACAAAGCCAAGCGTGTAGCCTTCAGTATGGCCGCCAGGTTTTCTGATGGTGTGCGCAGGCGCTGCTTTGACGCTGAGCCAGTCAAAATCACGCTCATCACCTGCAGTTAAGGCTTGCACGCCTAAGAGTTCTGCAGCTGTTTCTCTGGTGCCAAGCATGACCGTGCTGTCCTGCTGTATTTTTTTGATGGTGTTGATGCTGCAATGGTCATGGTGCCAGTGGCTGACTAATATCACATCTGCCAAGGGCAGTCCTTTGGGGCCAAGGGACGGATCAACAACTGGATCAATATAGATGTGCTTCTTGTTAGATTCTAGTAAGAATGTGGCATGGCCAAGCCAGACAAGCTTCATACAGCAGCTTTGACAAAAGATTTATATAAGGCTTTCTTTCTGAAAGCGCTATGAAAAAGGGTGTGCTGATAGTCATAACGGTATTGTTAGCTAGTTTTGCTGCTGCTCAGCAGATTAATTATGATGATCATGCTGCAGTGATGCAGCGGTACACGTCTGTTGAGACTGATAATGTGCATATTGTGCGCATAAAGAACATTGCTGACCAGCTTGAAGGAGAGCTGGATGGCTTGCAAACAGATATTGGCACCTTGCGTTCTCAGGTTGATGAGCTGAATGCAGTCAAAGCTGACTTGCGCAAAGAAGATCCTGCGCTTGCGCTGCAATTAGAGGAAATTAACACTAAACTTGCTTTGATGGACAAAAACATCAATGAAGTGAAGCAGGTGCGGTATGAACCAGTGGTTGAAGAGCCACACTACTTTGGCTTGAGCAGCATGCCTTTGCTATTGGTTTTGTTTGCTATTTTATTGACCAGCTTTGCAGTTGGCAGTGCTATGGCAAGAGTGAAAAAGAAAAAAGATGAACCTAAGAAAGCGCAGCCGGCAAATGTTGAAACGTATATTGAGCGCTGCCTTGATGATAATGAAAGCCCGCATGACATCAAGCATGGATTGGTCATCAGTGGCTGGGAGCCAACTGATATTGAGCATGCATTTCAGAAAGTGCGGAAGAAGCGCCCTGACTTGTTCTAGACTTTCCGGTACTTGAAATATTTTTTTGCATCAGGCCTGTTATGATATGCAGCAAAGGCTGGCGAGCCAAATGAGAAGAGCAATTCTATGCTTTGCGCTGTTGCCACCTTCCTGAACTTCCACACTTCACCGCACAAGTCATGCAGGCGTTCATAAAAGTCAGGCTCTACATGCTGTGCTTTCTTGATATCCAGATGTACTGCGATTGCAATGCTAGAATAGGATGGCGGATGAGCATCTAAGATTCTGCTCACATCATCACTAATATCGCTAATGTGCTCAGGCTTAACCACTGTTTTCTTTAACGTCACTGTCTCTGCCATACAAATTTCAGAAAGGCGCTAGTATTTTAATTTTTTGACTTATGTTTTTTGCTTGTAGCAGTTATTTTTTTTGCGATCAGCATACAGGAGCTGTAATTTTTCAATAAGGGTTGGCTCAAATGCGCGCCTTTTTGACACTATTGCGCTGATCATCAGTTCATTGGTTCGAAACCGCTCTACTATTTCATCCTGGTCCAGGCCCTTGTCCGCAAGCTCGTAGATTTGGCTGGCAAGTCGGTACGTCACGCGTATTGAGCGCCATCTGTTGCGCAGCAAATAGCTCACATGGCCAAGAATTTTGGTTTTGGTTTGTAGTTCAAGTTCAGTTAAATCTCGTTCTATGGTATGCAGGCTTAAGTCTAGAAAATAGCCAAGGTCATTTCTTGAAAATCCTGCGTTGACGCCTCTTGTCAATGCCTCGAGTTTTTCCCTTGGCGTCTCGTTTCTTGTGCGTGATGTTGGTTTTTTTTGCGGTTGATATGTTCGTGATGGTGTTTCTGACAGCTCAAGGTGTGCTAGTCCTGCATAATACAGCACTTGTGCTTTTGGCAGATTAAGTTCTTCGCTCAGTTCTTCTGCTGTTTTTTTACGAAAAACCATCTGTGCTTTGATTTTTTCTATTTGCAGTTGTGTTCGATGATCAAATGATGGGTGCGCCATATACAGATGGTTGAATATATATTTTATAAGCTTTATGTTTGCTCAAGCTGCCATAACGCTTATAAAGGCAGCAGTATTAACTATAGTTAATTGTGAGTGTAGTTATGAAAGAAGTCTATATGGATAATGCAGCAGCTACCTTTGTTGATCCAAGAGTAAAAGCTGCAATGGAACCGTTTTGGGAAGATGCCTATGGCAATCCAGGTAGTTTTCATTCTGCAGGCATGCGTGCTTTGAAAGCAGTTGATGCAGCCCGCTTAACAGTTGCTCAAACCTTGAACTGCATTCCGCAAGAAGTCATCTTCACTGGTTCTGGCACTGAAAGTATTAATTTAGCACTGCAGGGAGCATTTAGGGCAAGCAAGAAAAAGCATATTATCACAACTAAAGTTGAGCATCATGCAGTGCTTGAGACCTGCGAATACTTAGAAAAGCACGAAGGTGCAAAGATAACGTATGTTAAAGTGAACAAGTACGGCCAAGTTGAGCCTGCTGAGCTTGAAAAGGCAATTACTCCTGATACAGTGCTTGTTTCTATTATTTATGCAAATAATGAAATTGGCTCAATTAACAACATCAAGGAGCTTACAGCTGTTGCTAAAAAGCACAAAGTATTGTTTCACACTGATGCGTGTCAGGCAGGCTCATTAGCGCTTGATGTTAAAGCACTTGGTGTTGACCTGATGTCCATTAATGGCGGCAAGATTCATGGTCCTAAAGGAACCGGCATGTTGTATGCGCGCAGAGGAGTGCCTTTGCATCCACTGATTCATGGCGGCGGACAGGAGAACAATAAGCGTTCAGGAACTGAGAACGTACCCTTGCTTGTTGGGTTTGCAACAGCACTGCAAATTGCTCAGGAAGAAAATGATAATGAAAAAATTGCTCAACTGCGAGATAAGCTGATTAAAGGCATTTTAGCTACTATTCCTAAAACATTATTGAATGGCCATCCAACTGAACGATTGCCGAACAATGTCAATGTTTCTTTTATGGATATTGAAGGAGAGGCCTTATTGTTGTACCTTGACGAAAAAGGAGTGTATGCAACATCAGGCAGTGCGTGCACGTCAAAGACACTTGATCCAAGCCATGTAGTTCTTGCAACCGGCATGCCGTATGAAGTGGCTCATGGCAGCATCAGGTTTACGCTTTCAAAAAGAACCACTGAAGAAGATGTTGAGCACGTGCTTGCAGTATTGCCTGCACTTGTTCAGAAATTAAGAGACTTGTCTCCAGTCAATATCAAAATGGAGGAGGTACTTCAACAATGAGCAGTATTCCAGTATTGCACGCAGATGTGCAGGCAAAAAAAGTTGCTCGTGAAAGCGAGTGGTTTTATTCAGATGTAGTTAAGGATCATTTTTTTAATCCTAGAAATATTTTCAAGACTCAGGCAGAAGTTGAGAGTTATGAAGCTGACGGCAAGGGAATGGTTGGCTCGCCTGCGTGCGGTGACATGATGAAAATGTGGATTAAAGTGCAGGATGAGAAGATTGTTGAGTGCAAATGGCAGACCTTTGGCTGCGGCTCAGCAATTGCAAGCACTTCAATGCTTTCAGTTATGGTTACTGAAAACGGCGGCATGCCTATTGAAGAAGCGCTCAAGGTTAAACCGCAGGATATTGTCAAACGATTAGTTGAATTGCCGCCTCGCAAGTTCCATTGTTCAGTTCTAGGCGATAAAGCAATGCGAGCAGCAATTAATGATTACTTCAGAAAATCAGGACAGGAAGATAAGATTAAGATCGAAGGCGCACGAATCATTGACAAAATGCTTAAGATTACTGATAAAGACATTGAAGAAGCAGTAACAGAAGGAGCACACACTTTTGAAGAAGTCCAAAAGAAAACAAAAGTAGGAATACAGGATAAAAGCTGCATCCCAGAAGTCAAAGAATTGATTGAGTTCTATAAGAAGAAGTATTTTGGGGAATAAGCTCTCCCAC
>JBFHWZ010000007.1:0-27153 GCA_041599235.1 Candidatus Woesearchaeota archaeon
GGCGGCGCCTTAAAGCAGGGCAAGCTGGTCTTGAACAGCGAAATTGAAATCCGCCCTGGCTACCAAACAGACAAGAAAAAATGGAAGCCCCTGACAACCAAGATAACCAGTTTGATGACTGGCGGTGCGCAAACAGAAGCAGTGGTGCCTGGCGGCAGCATTGCCATCATGACTGAACTTGATCCTTCTATTGTCAAATCAGACCAATTAGTGGGCAGTGTTGTTGGCTTGCCTGAGCACTTGCCGCCTGTCTGGACTGACCTGCGCATCGAACCACATTTGCTTGAGCGCGTGGTTGGCGCAAAAGACAAGCTGGTTGTGGAGCCTATCAAGATGGGCGAAGTGCTGATGCTGAATGTTAATTCAGCAGCAACAGTCGGTGTTGTGCAGGACCTTGGCAAAAAAGGCGTCGTGCTTGCACTGCGACGGCCTGTCTGTGCTGAAGCTGGCTCGCGCGTCACTGTTTCACGAATGGTTGGCCAGCGATGGCGCTTAATCGGCTATGGCATTCTCAAGGCATAACATTTAAATAGCGTTTCAGCTTCAAAAATTAAAAAGCAGGTGAATCATGGCGTATTTCATGGAAGTTTTTGTACCAACAGTGTGGAATCGATTTCTTGAACTGCTGACAGCGCCAGCAATCAACCCTGCAGTATGGTGGATTATCACTCCTTTGCTTATCACGCTCATCTTAATGACCTTTTACTTTGGCAAGTACAAAGAAGAGGAGCTGGGGTATAACACTGCTATTGGCAATAGCATTGTGCTGCTGTTTGTTGGCATTGACCTGCTCAGGTACATGTTTTATTCTGAATTCCCGCCAAGCCTGCTTGCTTACCAGCACCGGCCTTTTGTTGCCTTGCTGTGCCTACTGATCATCTTTGAGGCTATAGCGCTGGCTTTTTCAAGCTTTTTCCATGCACTGCCGAAAAAAATAACGTACTTTATTTGCGCTCCGCTGCCCGTTAACTTGCAAGCCTATGCTATTGTTGCAGTCGTGTATTCACGCATAACCTTTGACTGGTTCACGCTGGCAGGCGTCGTGGTGCTCTTCTTCTTCTTGCTCATAGCTATGAAGCTCTTGCAGCTCCTGCAGCACGCGTTTGGTGAAAGCATCCATAAAGCAAAAATCACCGAAGCTAAAGAGGAAGCGAAAAAAGCAGAAAAAACCAAAAAAGAAGCTAAGAAAAAAGCAAAAGAATTAAAGAAAAAAGAAAAAGAACATAATCACAAAAAGAAGTGATCAAAACTCATCATCCCATTCTTCTTCTTCCCAGTCAAGATCCTCTTCCTGACTTTGCCACATGATGGTTTCACCTCCGGTGAAGTTCATTCAAGTGATGCCCACTTGCGAGCAATTTCTTCTGCTAACGATTTATCCTTAATGTTAGTTTTCTCTAGAATATTACTGCGGATTTGGTTTCTAAGCCTGATTTTTTGTTCAGCTGTTAAAGCCATTCCTATCACCCCCAATAGCATATTCAGTGTTTTCTAAGTATAAAAACATTTCGAATTGTTCAACAGTATAGAAAAAGGTATACTAATATAAAAAAAAGAGGAAAAATTAAGCTTTTCCTACGATTCTGAAGACTTTAGTGCCGCATGTAGGGCAAGTACCCTTCACAGCTTTCATCTTATTCTTCATAACCACTTCTTTGGGATCCTTAATTTTTACCTGCTTTTTACACTTCATACATCTTCCTTCTGGCATAATAACCACCTCATATGTTAGTACTCTCTACGCAAATAGGTTTTATATATAAATCTTTGGTAAATTTCACTAGTAAACACTACATATCTACAAAGATGCGGTGCTTTTCCTTACCTTGGATTTCTGCTAGAACTCTGCGCACTACAGACTTCTCAGGGTCTGGTAAGAGCTTTACCCTCTTCTTAAGGTCCTCAAAGCTCTCAAAAGGCTTCTCAGAGCGCTTTTCAAGCACTTCCCACATATGCTTCTTGCCAAACCCAGGAATCAGCTCAAGCTGATGCATACGGGTTGTTAACGGCTGAGCAGTATTGAAGAAATCAAGAAATCGCTTTTCCTGCTTCTTCACCAGTTCCTTTACGACAAACTCAAGCTCAGTCTTAGCAGCAGCTGTGAGCTTGTCCAAGTTAAGCCTGCCAAGAATATGATGGATCTTCTCCCTTTTGCCTTCGCCTATATACACTTCCTCATAGGGCTGCAAAAAGACATCCTTCTTAGGAACCAATTCAAGCAAGACAAAATGAGATTTTCCCACTGCCTGCACAATGGCAGTTTTTTTGTGCGACGGCCTTTGATCAAACGGATAGCCATGCGGCAAGAAGTCTAGCACAACTGCAGTATCCTCTCGGACTTTCTGCTCTCTGAAGTGTTCTTGTCGTGCTTCCATACATTCCCTCTAACCCTATTGTATCCATAGTCGCTTAGATTACCTAGTAGCGTCGAATATTTAAACTTTGTGACTTACTAATCAGTCAAGAACAAGCTTATTTTGCGTATTCACCAATGATGTCCGCGATCTTCTTCAGTTCGTCTTTTTTGACTGTCAGACCAGCATAGCCTGACAAGACCACTTTCACATCAGCGTCAGTTGTAGGCATAGTGTCAATAAGCTTTACCAAGTGCACATCGCGCAGGCGTGCAACACCCACCTTATCAAGCTTGCCATAGAGCTCTTGTGCTTTTTTGCTGCTGATAAGGTTCATTGATTGCAAATAATCTTCTGTCTTCTGAGCCCTGAAGTTAAGCTCCTTTTCCTTTTTCTTAATAGCTTCAAGGTTTTCTTTGATGTCTGCGCAGCAGACTGGTGTTTCTTTTAGGATTTCTCTCATTGTACTTTGGTCAGGTGCACAGGGTGCACGATAAGTGTTTTTGTCTTATTGCCCTCTTTGTAGGCAACTTCATAGCACGTGCCGCGCTTGGCCTTGACAACACCTATTCTGCCATGGACGCGCAAGTGGTACAGGCCTCTTTGGACAGCTGGCTCAGCAGAAAACCTGACTTTTTCACCAGCCTTACATTCCTGCAAGTACTTGGTCAAGCTCACTTTGCCTTTAGTGCGGTGGTGCTTGCGCATCAGTGCACGCGATCCGCGCCTATAACTACCCCTTCGATTAACCATACTCTCTACAAAACGCGGTCGGTTTAAAAAGCTTTCGCACTTTATGAAAGCTGCACGACCTGTTGCAAGCAATTGTGCTTGTACCACTTACAGTCGAATTATATTCTCGAAAACGAAAAGATTTATATACATCCTTTCTCAATACCATTCCGAAGTAAAAAAGAAATAAAAAGAGACTGGAGGAATGTGTGATGAGAAAATTTCTATCTTCGCTCAAGGGCAAAATAAGCGGACCAAAATATGAAGACTTGGAAGCAGAGGAAGGCTATGTTGAGCTTGACACCGAAGGCCACGAGCACACATCACGCGTGATTGTCAGACCCTTTATGCTTGAGGAGTTTGAGGACATCAAACCCATTCTTGATTCGCTCAGGGAAGGCTACACCATTGCTTTGGTGAACATCAGACCCCTGAAAGACAAAGACCTGATTGAGCTCAAGCGCGCAATCAACAAACTCAAGAAAACAACTGACGCTATCGAGGGAGAAATCGCCGGCTTTGGCGAGGACTATCTTGTTGTGACGCCCAGCTTTGCCTCAATCCACCGCAGCAAGCAAACGCAGGACGTGCGCGAAGACATGCCGCAATAATAACATTTTTAAACCCGTTATTTCTTATTCAGCTGTATGGGGAAAACAGATACACTTGCAGGACAGCAGTGTCCGATGTGTGGCAAAAAAACAGCAACTCTTTCTGAATCAGAAACAGAAGTCCCGTACTTTGGCAAACTGTTTGTGTTCTCTATCAGTTGTTCAAACTGCAAATTCAGAAAAGCAGATGTTGAAGCTGCAGAAAAAAAGCCAGCAGCAACCTTCACCATCGAAGTGAGCGGCAAAGAAGACCTGAAAATCCGCGTGGTAAAAAGCTCAGAGGCAACAATCAAGTTTGCCCACATTGGCTCCATAGAACCAGGACCTGCTTCTGAAGGATTAGTCACTAATATCGAAGGCATTATTCAGCGCATGAAAGAGCAAATAGAATCAATGCGCGACTCAGAAGAAGACGATGCAGTCAAGAAAAAATGCAAAAACATGATCAAGAAATTACAAAAAGTCCTCTGGGGAACAGAAAAGCTTAAGATAACGATTGCAGACCCTACTGGTAATTCAGCAATAATTTCAGAAAAGGCTAAAAAAAAATGAAGAAGATACAACCAGAAAAACAAAAAATAAAACCGTTCTTGCAATTATCAGACGATGTTCTTGACTTGCGCACCCTTGACACGAACATCATTGTCGCGCATTTAGAAGAGCAAATCAAGCTTCGCGAGATGCCCGTTGATCAACAGGCGAAGAAGAAGCTTGTGCGCGGCGACCGAACATAACCACATAACGTTCAATAGCATCAGGCCGCATAAAATCAAATTCTTTATTCAATGAAACAATATGGGCAAGCTGTGCTTCAGCCTGCTCGCGAGATTTTTTAGTGATTGCATAATCATGCACTATGCGCTTAAAGGTTCGGTAGACATCAGGATATGCTGTTTTGTTGTTTCCCAGCGGAAAGTCCACGCCCAGCACAGATTCGTTCATAGCGTCAATAACTGCAATTGCTACGGGCGACCGTCGGTCATAGACCTGATGGAGCAAATCATACAGGCGCGCCTCTTCTTTTTTGAAACCGCGCTTGTTCCATCGCTGAAGGTTCTCTGAAGCACGTCTTAAATACGCAAAACAAGTATCTGGATTATTTGTTGTTAATGCTTCGATAAAATGCTGGACTGCAGCCCAGTAGGATTCCTTGTCCCATTTGCCAAAGCGCCCAAAGCGCCTGATGCGGTCTTCCAATAGCCATTGCGGATTTTTCACGTAACCATCTTTAGTGTGGATAACATCCTTGAGAAAGCCAACACGTTTTCTGTCGCGTTCAGAATACTCACGCTGACCTTTATTATAGTGTGCTTGGTAGGCTTCCCGCACTTCTGCTGAAACCCAGCTAGTATAGTGTCTCTTCGCTGCGTTAGTATCCATGTTCACTCACTGACACTTCTGCGACAGCGAGCTATATAAACCCTCTGACATATGAAAGCTTGTTTGTAACCTCTAAGCAGTAGTTAAAAATAGAAAGGTTTAAATAGGGGCAGGGGCTTACTTCAGTATTCTTACCAAAGGTAAAAATGGGGATTCGAGCAGGAAAATTACAAGATATACAGAAAAAAGTAGCTAAAGAAGTGCAAACTACTGACCGCTTTGACAACGTCACATTCATTGCTGCATTTGACACTGCTTTTGTTGGCGACAAAGTAGTCTGCGGAGCTGTTGTGCTTAACGTAGAAACCATGGAAGTTGTTGAAAAAAAGCATTCTATCAGCAGAGCACCAATGAATTACATCCCCGGATTACTTGCCTTTAGAGAAGGACCGCCCATCTTACAAACCTATTACGATATTGAACATGACCCAGACATTCTGATGATCAAAGGTCATGGCATAGCCCACCCCTTGAAATGCGGCCTGGCAACCTATGTCGGTGTTGAATTAGCAAAACCAACCATTGGCATGGCAAAGCGACTGCTCATTGGCGAACTACAAGAAGACAGCATTGTTGCTGACGGCGAAGTCATAGGCAAAGCAGTCAAGACCCGCGAGCACGCAAATCCCTTATTTGTTTCTCCAGGACATATGATTTCAGTAGCAACAGCAGCAGACTGGGTTAAGAAAATAGTTATTCACCCGCACAAACTGCCTGAGCCCATGCACATTGCACAGCGCTACACCAAGCACATAGTCAAGAAGCTGCTTGAGAAAAAAATCGACGTGCCTGCTCTTACAGCAGAAGAAGAACTGACCGTTACTGAGTGATATTCAACTCTTTCATCTTTCTATGCACAGTCTCAAAGCGCAAGCCAATTTTTTTTGCCGTCTGGGAAATATTGGCATCGTTTTCTTGTAACGCTTTCTCAATATATTGCTTTTCAAACTCATCCTCTGCTTCTTTGAACGTTATGATTTTTTCAGGCAGTTCTTTGGCAACATCCTTGGACACTTCGCCAATATGCTTGTACAACTGCTCAAGTTTTGCAGGATTAAAGCTGGTCTTGTAATGCTCAAAAACCCCCTCGATAATATTCTTGACAGCATGCTCGCGTATATACTCAGGCATGCGCGCTTCTCTGAACGTATCAACATCAATGTGCAACCGCTCAATCAAGCGATGCACAGAACGGCGATCCAATCCAGACACTTTGGCAACTTCGCTGATATTGCCCAAAAACATCTGCAATAACCTAGTGAAATACGCTTTTCTGAACAGCAGCTTAGCTTTCTTGAAAGGAATGCGCGTATCGATTTGAAAATCCAGCAACGGCCGCTTGAGCTTATCAGAGATATCACCTTCTATTTCAGAGACCGTCACACCCAGGTATTTGTGCATAGCCTGCTCTAACACTGGCTTAATTCTTGCTTCCAAAGCCTGCTCAAGTTCCTTCTTGGCCATACCCTATAGAATACAGAACCCCTATATAAGCATTATGACTTTTTTGTCACAGTTGCGAAAAAAGGAAGCATTTAAAAAAGAACCCTGTCACCTAACACTAAAATGAACACTATTAGTTCATTAGGAGAGTAAAACATGAAAGGAACAGTAAAATTTTTTAACGAAGGTAAGGGCTTTGGCTTTATTTCTGGCGAAGACGGCAAAGAATACTTTGTCCACACCTCAGGATTAAAGGCAGGCGTCGTTCTGCGAGACGGTGACGAAGTCACGTTTGACGTTGAACAAGGCGACCGCGGTCCAAAAGCTGCTAATGTCCAAAAGGCTGAAGGCGGCGAAGCTCCTGCAGAAGCACCTGAAGGCGAAGAAGCTGAAGAATCTGAATAAGTAACACTTATGAAAGCGAGCGTGGTGGTATTTGTGGCTATTTCTGTAGTTACGGTCATGGCGCAGTGATTTCAGATGCCAAAAGATTATATACTAGTAAGTCTCAAAAGCAGCCACTACGCATTGTGAGGTGAAGACCATGCCCGGCATAACCACATATGCCCAGTCGCTTGCAGCGACCTATGGCAGAGAACACATAGTAGATCACTCGTTCTGCAGAAACAAGGCAAACCAGCTGAGCCAGATGTATGTAAACGGCAGTGCGCATGCTGCGTACTTGCCCATAACCCAAAATGAAACACGGCACATATTTTCTCTGGCTTTCCGCGGCGATGTGATACGTGCAGAACCACTAGTACACAAAGTTAAAACCCCTGCTGAAATCGCCCTTGTGCTTGCACACCTGAGCACTGATGGCGGCACGTGCAGAAAAGTGAAAGACGCCTTTCCTGACCTCGAAAAACGAGTTGCATAATCGAGGCCAATAAAACTTAAATAGCAGTTTTAATTAGCCTAGCCTATGGCATATGAACACTTGATTCCGCTTGCAGCATTACCCTTGCGACTTATCCTCGGCATTGTCATGCTCTACCATGGCAAGCCCAAGCTGACCAAAAAAGGCTTTCGCGCACATGTCAAGCTCATACGCAGCCTGAAATGGAAAAAACCCAGCCCGAAATTCTGGGCATTGTGCAGTACTGTTGCAGAATTCTTTGGCGGACTTGCAGTTCTTCTCGGAGCATTCACCAGAATTGGCGCAGCACTTATCGCAGTGAACATGCTCGTCGCAGTCTATGCGCACAAATTCAAATGGGGCACTGGCTTTGATGTCAGAGAAAACGGCTATGAATATGCGTTGTCATTAGCAGCAATGGCCATTGCACTGATGCTCCTTGGCGCAGGCAATTACGCACTTGACTTTTTGTACAACCTGCCGTTTGCGTAAGGACTTCACTTAATTCTTGATGGGTCCAGAGGGAAACTCAAAAGCAACGCTTTTTCGTAACCTCAGGCCCCTCACTTCGTGATGGGTCCAGAGGGATTTGAACCCCCGACCACTCGGTTAAGAGCCGAGTGCTCTACCAGACTGAGCTATAGACCCGCAGCAAAGCTGGTTTTGTAATGCCATTTAAACTTTTCTAGTATTGCTGAACGCTTTCAGCACGAAGGTTGGCATATAGTTGTTCGTAGTGTAGAACTTCTTGCGTTTTTCTGGCAGGGTTTTGAACTGGCGTATTGATTTTCTGCAGTTCTTTGCTTTGCAGTTGCATCTGCACGTCCACAACATAAATCCTGCTTTGTTGATTTTTGCTTTATTGTCATTCATAGTGGTTGAATAATCATAGGTTATTTCTTCGCCTTGCTTGATATTCCGCATAGCAACAAGCTCGCTTTTGCCCCTGAGGAACGCATTGGGATTGCAAGAATGATTAAAGGTTCGCGACAGCTCATCCAAGTCAAGGTATAGTTCCTCGCCAATGCCTAACGGGTCTGATGGCTCTTCTTTGCCTGCTTTGACGCGCTTGAGAATCTCATCTAAGGTGCATACTTCACCTTTGAGAAAGCAAATGCGCGCGCCTTTCTTAATAGTCGCCGTGGCAAACATGCCTTTTCCTGAAATCTTTGATGTTCCTGCTTTGAATACCTGCATGATCAGGGCAAATCACCGCCCCTTTATAAAGCCCTCTACAGCCGAAACCTTTTTAAACCCCCTGAGCCTTCCTCTAGTTGAAGAAAGAAGCGAGGAAATACCCGTTTGTTCTCACCAAATAAATGGTGTTTTTGGGGAAAAAGGGTATATGAAAGTTAAACGATTATTACCAAGTTTACGAGAAAAAAAGCGTTATGTTGCTTTTGAGATCATCTCAAAGGATAGAGTTACTGCTTTTGCAGATGTCGCTCGGGCAGTGCAACGCTCACTTCGCTTCTTAGTTGGTGAATTAGGTGCAGGCGCAGCTGGCACGCAGGTCATGGACTACCAGGCAGCAAACCAGCGCGGCTTAGTCCGTGTGAGCCACACCAGCATGGATGCTCTCAGAGCTTCCTTTGCGTTCATTACCAACATTGAAAACAAACAGGTGCTGGTGCGCAGCATTGGCGCAAGCGGCATTTTGAAAAAAGCAAAACAGTATATGGAGGCCTAAAGAATGGTTCGAAAAGATGATGACATGCAACCAATGCCCCATCAGTTAATGGGCTATGACCGAGCAATCACCATGTTCTCGCCCGACGGCAGATTGCTGCAGGTGGAGTATGCTAAAAAAACAGTCAAGCAAGGCTCAACAGCCATTGGCATGGTATGCGCAGACGGCCTTGTGTTTGTCGCAGACAAACGCATTGTAGACAAATTAATCATACCAGAAAGTGTTGAGAAAATCTTCAAAATAGATGATCATATTGGCGCAACAGCATCAGGCATCATCAGTGATGCGCGTGTTTTGATAGAGCGCGCTCAATTGCGGGCGCAGCAGCATGCAGTAACCTATGACACGCCTGTTGACAGCATCACCATTGTCAAAGATGTGTGCTCATTGCAGCAGGTCTGCACCCAGTCAGGCGGTCTCAGACCGTTTGGCGTCAGCCTGATCATTGGCGGTGTTGATGAAACAGGACCAAAACTGTTTGAGACAGATCCAACAGGCATCTTTTTCCAGTTCAGGGCAGCAGTAATCGGCGAAGGCGAAACAGAGATTGAAGAAATACTGGACAAAGAATACGATGAGAAATACACCGTCGAAGACGGCCTGCGCTTGTGCATGCGCGCGCTCGTCAAAGTGCTGGGCAAGGACTTTGGCGTTGAACGCATTGATGCAGCAGTGATTCGCACAGACGACAGAAAATACGAGCAGCTCAGCAGAGAAAAAGTTGAGAAGATTGTGAAAGACGCACGGAAAGGAAAGTGAGCGATACCATTAATGTAGCACGATTGAAAAAAGGCGCAGAGACCTTCGAGGTAGTTGTGGATCCTGAAAAAGCCATGCAGGTAAAAAAAGGAAAACTGCACGTGGCTGACGCGCTCGTGTATCCGCAAGTGTTCTCAGATGCCAAAAAAGGCATGCAGGCTTCTGAACAGCGCCTCAAGTCCATCTTTGACACCGCTGACCAGCTTGAAGTGGCTGAGAAGATCATCAAAGACGGGCAAATCCAGCTCACCGCAGAGTATCGCAAGAAACTGCAGGAGCAAAAACGAGCGCAGATTATGAACTTGATTCACCGCAACGGGGTTGACCCAAAAACAAATGCCCCGCATCCGCTGACGCGCATTGAACATGCGCTAACTGAAGCAAAGGTGAAGATTGATGAATTCATACCAGCCGAGCAGCAGGTGACTGACATCCTGGTCAAACTGCAGCCCATCATCCCGATCAAGTTCGTAACAAAACAAATTGAGGTCACCATCCCTGCAGAACATGCACGGAGAGCCTATCCCGCTGTCAAACAAATGGCAAAGATCCTGAAAGACAGCTGGACGAACGACGGCTCATGGACCGGCCTCGTAGAACTGCCTGGCGGCATGGAGCAAGACTTGTATGACAAGCTCAACGCCCTGACCAAAGGCAGCCTACAAGCTAAAGTAGTAAAGGTGAAATAACATGACAGAAACATTAAAAGTAAAAGATCGAGAGATTGTCACACCCGGTGATGTCCTTGCCGAAGGCATGGGATACCTGCCAAGCAAAGGCACCTACCGAATGGACAACAAAATTATAGCAGAACGCCTTGGCATGATCAGCATTGACGGCAAAGTCATCAAGCTGATTCCGCTCTCAGGAGCATACATGCCGAAAGTAGGCGACAAAATCATTGGCAAAGTCATTGACATTCTCATGTCAGGATGGCGCATGGATATCAACTGCGCGTATTCAGCAGTCTTAACGCTGAAAGACGCAACCAGTGACTTTATTCCAAAAGGCGCTAACCTTACCCAGTACTATGCACTGGATGAGTGGATCATGGGCAAAATTACCAATGTCACCACCCAGAAGCTGATTGATGTCAGCATGAAAGGGCCTGGCCTGCGCAAGCTGCGCGGTGGCAGAATCGTCACCATCAGCCCGCAGAAAGTGCCGCGGGTCATTGGCAAAGAAGGCAGCATGGTCAGCATGATCAAAGACGCAACCGGCTGCCAGATTCTGGTTGGCCAGAACGGCCGTGTCTGGCTTGAAGGAGAGCCCGACCAAGAAGTGCTTGCTGTCAAAGCAATCCAAAAAGTAAATGCAGAATCACACCTGCCGGGGTTGACTGACCGCATGAAAGCATTTCTTGAAAAAGAATCAGGAAAGAAACTAACAATAAAAGGTGGATCACAATGAGTTATGACAAACGAGTAGACGGACGCGGCTTTGAGGACTTGAGAAAAATCGAAGCCAAAGTCGGTGTTGTGCCACGCGCAGACGGCAGTGCCATGTTTGCCATTGGCAACACCAGAGCCATCGCAGCAGTCTATGGACCACGGGAACTGCATCCAAAGTTCTTGCAGGACCCAACCCAAGGACGCTTGCGGTGCCATTACAACATGATGCCCTTCTCAGGCCACGGCGACCGTGTCAGGCCTGGCGGCGGCAGACGCGCAAAAGAAATCAGCATGGTCATGCAAAATGCCCTGCTCCCAGTACTGAACCTCAGCGACTGCCCTAATGCAGTCGTTGATGTGTTTGTTGAGCTGCCAGAAACAGATGCTGGCACGCGCTGCGCAGCAATCACTGCAGCAGCCATGGCATTAGCAGACGCAGGATTGCTGATGAAAGACCTGGTCGCAGCCTTAAGCATCGGCATCATCGAAGACAGGATCCTTGCAGACATTGACGGCTGCGAAGACTGCGAACTGGGCGCTGTAGACATCCCGATTGCCTACATTCCCAGCATGGACAAGATTTCCTTGCTGCAGCTGGACGGCGAACTGACGCGCGAACAGCTCAAGACCGTGCTGACGCTCGGCAGAGAAAAATGCAAGGAACTCTACGCAGTGCAGAAGCAGGCATTGAAAGCAAAATATGCAGAGGTAGCACAATGAGCAGAGACCACTTACTCAAAGCCTTAAACAAAGGCATTCGATATGACGGCAGAAAGCTGCTTGACTTCAGGCCAGTTACTGTTGAAACAGGCGTATCGCACAGCGCAGAAGGCAGTGCGCGCGTACGCATTGGCGGCACGGAAGTGCTGGTTGGTGTGAAAATGGCATTGGAAAAACCCTATCCAGACACACCAAACAAAGGCAACCTTATGGTTAATGTTGAGCTCTTGCCCATGAGCAACCCTGAATTTGAAACAGGACCGCCAGGCATCAGAGCTATTGAAATGTCACGGGTCATTGACCGCGGCATTCGCGAAAGCCATGCCATTGACCAAACCGCACTGTGCATTGAAGCAGGCGAAAAAGTATGGTCGGTGATAATTGATGTCTGCCCAGTCAATGATGAAGGCAACATCCACGATGCAGCAAGCCTGGGAGCCATGGCAGCCATCAAGGACGCTGTGTATCCCAGCATCAACGACGACGGCTCAGTCCAGTATGACAAAAAGACTGACACGCACGTGCCCTTGCAAAAGGAAGTGCTGGAAGTAACCGTCTATAAGATTGGCAACCATTTTATAGTTGACCCGCTTATTGACGAAGAAAACCTAACAGAAGCACGCTTGACTGTTGCGGTGACCAAAGAAGGCAAGATCAGCGCCCTGCAAAAAGGCGAAGACATGCCCTTGTCAATCGAAGAGATTGATGAAATGGCAGGCATTGCAATGGACAAAGCAAAGCAACTGTTCTCACACCTCGGGTGATACTATGACTGAAGAAAAATACACCAAGTATGAAATTGCGCGCATGCGCGGCTCACGAGCACTGCAGATCAGCATGGGAGCGCCATTCCTCATCAAGCTCTCTGAGAAAGAACTTGAAGCAATAGGCTATGACCCGCAAAAAATAGCAAAGCTTGAACTGGAAAAAGGCGTCATACCCTTAACAGTCCGCCGGCCATTGCCTGGCAAAAAGCATACACCGTGAGAGAAGTCACTGATGAGAAACTCGCACAGTACTTTGACGTAACAGAGCGGGCACTTAAGAAAGTCAAGATCTCAGAAGAAAAGCGCATTGTCTGGAAAGACAAGGCTGCTGACTTTCTTGACATGGCCCAGCGCTATTTCTCAGACGCACAGCACTTCAAAGAAAAAGGCGAGCTAGTGACTGCCTTTGCAGCACTGAATTATGCGCACGGCTGGCTCGATGCAGGAGCCAGACTGGGCCTGTTTGATGTAGACCATGACGATGTGCTGTTCACAATAGAGTAATGTTTAAATACCTGCCCTGCTTTACTGTTTTTATGAGGGGGAAATTAGTATTTGCATTGATGATTCTCAGCATTGTATTCTTAGTTGGCTGTCAGCCACCTGGACCAGGTGAGCCAGCAGTAACTGTTGAAACAAGCACGACACCAGAACCTGCTGCAGCGCCAACACCTGCACCAGAACCAGTTGCTGAACCAACACCTGAGCCCGCAGTAACACCTGCGCCAGTTGATAATATTCCAACACCTGCAAAAACAGGCATTAATATTGAAAAATCCTGTTATGATCTAGTGACTGAGCAAGAATTTGCCAGTATCTGCGGCACCACACCTAAGCTCAGCCACAGAATAAGCGAAGGCAGCTGCTGGGTTAATATTGCTGACAAAAGCCAGCCAAAATTAACTGGCGGCTTGACTGCAGTTGACTGGAGAAAAGCAACAGAAGCAAACAGGGAATTTGACCGCGGTGTCACCATGCGCAGAACCCAAGGAGCAGTTGAAGGCACTGCAGTTGGCGAGCGCAGCTATGAATACGAAGAACTTGACCGGCACAATGTGGTCTGGGTCAAAGGAAGCATTCTCACCCGCTTAGGCGCAATGACTGATCTCTGCCCAGCAGACAAACTGCTTGAGCTTGCACAGTCAGTGAGTGGCCGCCTGCAGTAAGCTTTAAATACCGCTTTCTTTCTGATTGACGTAATGAAACCAATAGTAAAAGAGGATATTCTCAAAGTACTTGCAGACACTATTGACGCTTTGCAGGCAGAAGACCATCATACCATTTCTGAGCTCAGCAACCATGTCATCCACGACGCCAGCATTTTTCAGGACGATGACAGCGTGAGCATTGCTATCATGATTTATGCGCTCAGCAAGATGGTGCAGCGCTGCTGTGAGAAAAAGATTGACTTCAGCCACATCATTCCGCTCATTAAGCAAGCATACAAGCTGCTGCAGCAGGAAAAATACAGTGCGTACCGCAATGTCATCCACAAGCTGTTTGAGCAATTAAGCAAGCTTGATGAGCAGATGAAGCAGTACATTCAGGAAGTTATCACCAAGGCGAAAATCAAAAAAGGCAGCAAACTGCACGAGCACGGCATCAGCATTGCGCGCACTGCAGAACTCCTGGGCATTTCCCAATGGGAGCTGCAGCAGTATGTTGGCCATTTTGTTGAGACTGATGGCGGCGAACGCCCAGCCAAAGAACGCTTGGCTACAGCGAGGGCATTATTCCAATGAAAGCACTGGTGTTTGATGCAGGACCCATCATCAGCCTGACCACCAACAATCTGCTCTGGTTATTAGCTGAGCTCAAAGAAAAGTTTGGCGGCGAATTCTACATTGGAAGCGCAGTCAAGCAAGAGCTTGTTGACCGGCCCTTAAAGGGTAAAAAGTTCAAGTTTGAAGCATTTCAAGTCCAGCACTTGATTGACACTGGCGTTTTGAAAGTTATCGACAGCGATAAAGTACGGCAAAAAGCAAAAGAGCTCATGGATGTTGCCAATACCTGCTTTGAAGCCCATCATAATCCTATCAGAGTGCTGCAAATGGGAGAAATGGAAGTAGTGGCAGCAAGCTTGCTCATGAACATACCGCACATTGTAGTTGATGAGCGCGTTACCAGAATGCTCATAGAAGACCCTGACCATCTCAAAAATCTCTTAGAGCGGCGACTACACACCAAGATCTTTGTGAACAAAGAACGCCTGCACAAGGTTGCAGAAGAAACGCGGCATTGCAAGCTGCTCAGGAGCATTGAGCTTGCAACCGTAGCCTATGAGCTTGGCCTGCTCAACAAATTCCTCATTAATGTTCCCCGTGCAAAACAACAACTGCTTGAGTCAGTGCTCTGGGGGCTGAAGCTCAATGGCGCGTCAGTGAGCCAGCGCGAAATAGCGGAAATCCTGGCCCTTGAACAGAAAAGTTTATAAATGAAGATGCACGAATTCCTCAACACCACATGAGAGGAGGCACGAGATTTATCGTAATTTCAAGAAATGATTCATACTCAACAGGCAATGCAGAAGCACCGAGGGCTTCTCATCGGTAACAGAATACCAAAAGATTTCTTCATAACAACAGGTATTGGCGAGAGTGATATTACCGTCCACGCAGGCAGTTATCATCTTGCCCTGAAAGATGCAGACATTGAGCGCTGCAATATCATGACCTATTCAAGCATTCTGCCAGCTATTGCAAACAAGATTAAGAAAAAAACAGATGACTTGGTGCATGGCTCAGTCATGGAGACCATCATGGCAGCAGCAACTGCTGAACAAGGCCAGCGCGCAACAGCAGCAATCATCTTTGGCTGGCTGTTCAACAAAAAAACAGGCGAAAAGCACGGCGGCCTGGTCTGCGAATACAACGGCCATGATGCTGAAGAAACTGCTGTCGCAAGCCTCAAAGCAAGCCTGCAGGAATTATACACCAATGGCTTTGAAGAAGACTTTGAGCTCAAAGACATTGAGCTGCACAGCAAAAGCTTTGTGCCCAAGAAAAAATTCGGCACTGCCCTGGTTGCCTTGTGCTTTAAGAATTACGAATATCCTGTTCTAAGCTAAAATATCATAAAAGGCATCAAAGATGGGCACGTTTGTGCCAAAGCTATAGAATTCTGCTCCCACTTCAGCACAGGCCCTTGCTATTTTTGCCTTATGGTCATCCATCTGCCCAATATACTGCTTGCGCGCATACGGGCTGATAAAGGTCCGCATGGTTTCTTTTGTTTCTGAATCAACCAGCTTGAAGTCGCCTTCCATATCAAGATCAGTTTCAATCTTGTCCAGCACCTGCACCAGCACAATCTTATGGTTCTTGATGCGGTACAGGGCATTCCTGATCTGCTCAGGATCATACAAGAAATCGCTGATGATAACAATATATGATTTGGAATTAATCAGTTTTTTGTAATTGCCCAGGCTTGCTTCAAGGTTGGTTTTGCCCTTGCACTTTTTCTTGTTCAGGTACTCAAGGATACTCATCAGCTGGCTGCGCCCTTTGCGCGCCTTGAACAGTTCAAGCTTCTCAGCAAAGGTGCTGAGCACAAAACGCTCATTGTTCTTCAAGGCCATATACGAAAAGCCCAGTCCCAGCATGGACGCATAATCACGCTTGGTTTTTCTGCCTGAGCCAAAGCCCATACTGCCTGAGAAATCAACAATAACATGCACGGTCAGGTTGCGCTCCTCTTCAAAGCGCTTGATGAACAATTTGTCAGTGCGCGCAAACACCCGCCAGTCAACGGCCCTGAAATCATCACCAGGAGCATACATCTGATGGTCCTTGAAAATCAAGCCCTTGCCCAGATAAGCTGTCTGGCGCTCACCAACATAATTTGAGGTAATGCGCTTATTGATAATAAGGCTTAACCGGTCCAAGTGCTTCAAAAAGCCTGCATCTATCATACTATCCTCATTTCAGCAAGGTCTTAATGACTGCATCAGTGTCCATGTTCTGGCGCTCTGCTTCAAAGCTCAGGATGATTCTGTGCCTGAGCACTGGATAGGCCATGGCATTGACATCAGCTTTGCTCACATACTTTCGTCCTTCAAGCAAGGCACGTGCTTTGGAAGCTAATACCAAGCCAATGCTTGCTCGGGGCGATGCGCCATATTCCATCAAGTCCTTTTTTGTCCTGGTTTTGGTAATAATGTCAACCACATACTTCTTGATATCATTGGCAATCGGCACTTGCCGCGTCACATCCTGCACATACAAGAGCTGATTTTTGTTCAGCACTGGCTTCAAGGACACTTTCTTGATTGCCTCTGCATACCTGTTGACAATCTCAAGCTCATCTTTCTCATCAGGATAGCCTGTCTTGATCTTCAGCAAGAAACGGTCAGCCTGCGCTTCAGGCAAAGGATAGGTTCCTTCCTGCTCAATGGGATTCTGGGTTGCCAAGACAAAGAACGGCTCTTCAAGCTTGAACGTATTGTTACCAACCGTGACTTGCTTCTCCTGCATCGCCTCCAGCAATGCAGACTGGGTCTTGGGCGTTGCACGGTTAATCTCGTCTGCTAGCACAATGTTGGCAAATACCGGCCCTTGCTGGAATTTAAAATTGCGCTTGCCGCCTGAAGTCTCCTCAATGATGTACGTGCCCGTTATGTCCGAGGGCATCAGGTCAGGCGTGTTCTGAATACGCGAGAACTTCAGCTCCAGCAGATCGCTCATGGTGCGCACTGCCAAGGTCTTTGCCAGTCCTGGATATCCCTCGAGCAGTGCGTGGCTGTTGGTCATCAAGGCCACCAGCATCTGCTTGAGCATCTCATCCTGCCCAACAATCACCTTGCCCATCTCATGCATAACGCGATCAAATGTTTTTTTCGTATCTTCAAGTCTCATAGGATCAACCTCCTTTTATCGTGTTTTTACAATTTCGCGAAAATAACTTTTCACAATCTTCTGATAGCCCTTAGGAATGGTTTCCTCAAAGCTCACATCAGTGGTGCCCGTAATGTCAGTTGGCACCGTGCTCCTGAACTCGCGGTGCTCAGGATCCTTTATTTGACTGATGTCAATATCACTCAATGACGGGTTAAGCTGCAGCTGCAATTCCTGCCCGCCCAGTTCTGCAATGCTTTCATTGCCATAAATATCATCACTCAGGTTTTCTTCAAACTGCAACAGCTCTTCCTGCAAGGCATACTCGCCGCCTCGCTGGTATTCAGCAAGGTCCTTGACCGTCTTTTTAAAATCCAGAAACTGGACATTATAGGCGCTGGCGCCAATGATCAAAAAGGAAACAATCGCAATCATGAGCAGTTCACGCGTGAGCCTGCCAAAACTGAAAAAATAACTGGTCCTGATCTTTTTCATGTTCTTCAGGACTTCACTATTAAGCTTTTCAATGATCTCATTTTCCTTGTCAAGATTATCAGCAACAGTCCTCAGCTGCTCATCAAGCTCAGGGACCGTCTCTTCTGCTTTAGCCAGCTTTTGTGATTTGACATTACGATAGGTGTGCAGAACAGCGTAAATCAGGAATGGTGCAAAAGCATACCACCACGGCAATGTCAGGAGCATGAACACCAGCAGGCTTACCAAGAAAACTACCAAGCTGTCTAAAGCGCACTGCAGGAAACTTATTTCCAGCATAGCGTGCTTGAGTTCATGGATTGCCTTTGCAATTGGTTTTGCCATTTAACAGGTATTTTCCTCGCTATCATTCTTTGCCTTCAGGCAAGACACTTCACTTTCCAAATCATCTTTATCATCTTTGAGATTATCAATACTTGCTTGCAGGCCAAGGTTCTCCTTCTCAAGCTCGTCAATATAACTCTTTTTTTGCTCAAGTTCAGCCTGTGCCTGTGTCAGCACGCGCTCAGTATCCTGCAATTCACTTTCTAAGCTCTGCTTTTGCTGAGTCAACTGCGTTTTTTCCCCTTCCAGCGTCTCTTTTTCGCCGCGCACGGAGGTGAATTTCTCACTGATCTCTTCTTCACGCGCTGCTTTGACAGTCAACTCTTCTTGGATAGCGCCCAGCAAGGCCTGTTTTTCTTCAAGGTCAGTGTTTACCTTTTCCAGCTGCTCAAGCTTGATATTGTATGCTTTATTGATGCGCTCAAAATTGGTTTGAAAGTACACTGTTGCCCCAACCAAGGCAGCAGCACTGACTACTATCAAGAACAACAAGATAAGATTAGCATTGCGGGTTATATAACTCATGTTAGTCTTTCCTAATAATCCTCCTTATAAAGATTTCTATGAGGAATAATATGATTGCTGCAAGCGCAAATGGCCACCTAAAGGTCTGTTTTGCAATCGTTGTCCGCTTTGCTTTGGTCTGGGTGTGCGCCACAATCTCATCAATCTGGCTGGCATCAAACATCTTGCCGCCCGTGCTGCGCACAATGTTTTCCATCTGCGGATGCATGCCAATCTGCTCATACTCTGCAGGGCTGTTTGCTGCAAAGGTTGCCGTCAGCACCTGCTGGAAGCCCACTTCAGTCGGGGTGAGGGTTGTGCTGTACAGGTCTTCATCAATCTTATAAAAGACCTGTCCCTCTGCTGTTGGCTGGGTTTCACTCTTGACAATAACATCAGTTGGCTCAAAGACGCGCGTATCATGCGCTTCAATAAATTCCCGCGCTTTCCGGTCAGGATCGCCAATAGCCCAGTTGAACATACGCGAGTGCAAGCGCGAATTATACTTGCCCAGTGTTTCACCAGCCCAGTTGCCGCCATCATCAGTCGTCCATGCAGCAACACGGCCAAGGCCCAGACGCCAAATAGTCAAAACAGGCTCGCCAGTGGTGGTTGTCACCAATAACCTGCCGGTTGTCTTAGGCACAACCTGGTTAAAGCCGTAAATAGTTGCTTTTGGCTCAAAGCCTTCAGTAATGAAATGATTAGCATTTAATGCAACAAGGCCCATTTTTCCTGCTTCCTGCTCTTTTTCATCAGTCTCACCAAACAAAATCTTCAGCCGCGAACTGTCAGTTGCCCTGAAGAAAACACCATTGGTGATATCAGCCAACTGAATCATCAGGTTCTCATTAGTGGTCGGGCCAACACCAACAGTAAACATCTTGATGCCCAGATTGCTGGCCATTTTCGCAGACTCAAGAGCAGCTGCTTCGCTCTGGGTCTTGCCGTCACTGATCAAAATAATATTCTTGCTGCCTTGCAAGGGCGACAATAAGGAAACTGCTTTCAAGATCCCTGCGCTGATGATTGTGCCGCCGCCATCACGCAAGCGCGACAGCCTTTGTTCAAGATTTGCTTTTTCATACACATAACTGGGCTCTGAAATCAAGTACGCTTGGGTGTTAAACGCAATCACTGCCAGCCGGTTGTCAAGCTTGAGGTCATGCAAGACACCCACTGCAAGCGCTTTTTCAACATCCACAGTGGCAGAATCGCCAAAGGCAGCTCCGGTGCTGCCGCTGATATCAATAACCATGACAATATTTATCTCACCTTCTTTTTTGCCAGGCGCTGAAACAAACACCGGCAACATGGTCTCAAACAATGAGCCCTTGTAGCCGCCCTGATCAAAGCTGTTTGAGCCGCCCAGCACGACCATACCATTGCCATCAGCAACAAAGTCAGTCAAGCGCTCAACCTGCGCTTCAGCTTTAGCAGCATCAATGTTATTGGTGGCAACTGCATAATAGGCATCAAGATTGCTGGGCAAGCTGGCGCTTGATTCAACAACATAGAACTGGTCAAGCAAGGTTTTCATGGGGCTGGTGCCCTCGCTCCAATAAAATATTTTTGGCTTTGGCACAACCTTGACCGTCTTGTAAAACACATTGTTTTGCGGGAAAAAGTCCTGTCCGCCAATCGTAGCCTTGATGCGGTGATGGCCAGGCGTCATGGTCTGGGTGAATTCAATAACACTCTCTGTTGTTTCCTGGTCATACACTGTTTGCCCATCAAACGTGATTGTTACCTTGACTGGACCAATGGTGCCAACACGGTTCACCACTGCCGTAAAGGCATTTTCAACACCTTCCTGAGTTTTTGCTGGCCCGAGCACCACAATGCTGGCATCATTCTG
This sequence comes from Candidatus Woesearchaeota archaeon, assembly GCA_041599235.1. Taxonomy (GTDB): domain Archaea; phylum Nanobdellota; class Nanobdellia; order Woesearchaeales; family ARS49; genus JBFHWZ01. The sequence goes on from JBFHWZ010000007.1 coordinate 20,720, forward strand.
GATTTCCTTGAGCTTAATGGCATTAATAGTGCTGTTTATCCTGCTGGCAAACAAGGCAACATCGCCCAGGTCACTGCCTGCATTATTATTCCCATCAGTAACCAAGAGCACACTGTCATAGGGCTCAAGATGATTGAGGATGCCATCGCCAATATCGCTTTTTTCTTTGCTGCCGATCTGATAGGTCTCAACAGTCACTTTTTTCTCAAGGTTCTTGGCAAGCTCGCCAGCAACAGACTCAAGCAAGCTCATGCTGGTGGAATTATCAGTCAATAACTTCACATACACATCGCCGCTGATGATTTTTTCCGTCTGGAAATACGGTGTTGCTATGGCAATCAAGAGCAGGAGCGCAATCAGCGGCCGGGTGACCATCATGATCTTCTGCAGCCTCTTTTTCTGCGCAATCACCTGCGGATCTTCCTTAAGCTGGATAAAGTCCTTTCGCAGCCAGTAGATGAACAAAAAGATTAGTGGGATGATAAGCAGAATCACAAACGGCCGCTCCATAAAGCCGTACAGGAAATCCAGCACGCTTTGGACGCTCATACGTCACCTCGCTTTTTCACATAGAACAATTCAAGGACAATAACAATCAATGCAAAAATAATAAAGGGCAGCTCAAATTCATATTCTCGCGGCTCTTTGACTGGCTTGAGCTCAAACTCAGTGCTCTTAGAGCCAATAGACACTGCTGCATTCACATCGCTTTCAGCCTCATCAACCAGGTTAGCTGCAAGGGTCTGGTCACTCATCTCATACAATCCCTGCTCTTCTAAAATAAGCGTTGCCTGCTTGACTGTTCTCGCTGGCCCTTTGACAGTCTGCACATCATTCAGGATAGCAGTATCACGCGTGCGATAGTTCAGGGTGTTGATGTCTTTCACACCAGTCAGGAATCGTACAAGCTCTGTCCAGAAAATAGGATAGCCTGTTGAGAACTTAAAATCACTTGCTGATTCAAGCAGGCCATAATAGGCAAGCTTGCCATCACCATGCCTGCTGATGCTCACTAGAGGCTGGCTGTCTGCCACCACTGCATCAACAGCAGCACCCCTGTTGTCAACCATGAAATAAAACCCAATCTTGCCAAAGTCAATGTTTTTAGTGAACTTGTTCAGCAAGAGCACTTGCGGGAACACACCACCTTCTGTTATGCCAACAAACCTGAACGGCAATAATGCACCATAATCAATTGCCTGGCTGTTATCTTGGGCATGCACTACCACACTGGCACCATCCTTGACTGCATCTGCCAGGTCTCCAAACGTGCCAGGCAGGACCTCTCCAAGATTGATTTTGTGCAGGATATACACCTGATAGCCCGTGGTGGGAACAATAGGCGGCTGAGCCACATCCAGCTTGATATTGCCGCTTGCGCGCAGTGCATTAAGCAAGAACACACTTGCGTTATTGGTAATCAGAACTGCATTTGCCTCATCAGACACTGGCGCGCTCAAGTGGACCACATTGTCAACCATAAAGTCATCACCTGGTGAGAGCTGGATTTTAGTTATGCCAGGCGGCGTGACAAACGTAAAGCTTTCAGCACCGCCAGCAGCCAAGTTCATGTCCTTGACCGTACCGCCGACTTTTAACTGCACACTGCGCTGCTGCTTATCAAAATTCCTCACATACACTGTTGTTGAGTCTTCTCCAGGATCAAGGCCAGTAATGCCCACATTCTGCGCAGTATGCTCTCCTATGTTAATGAAGTCCACCACTAACCCTTTAGCTTGCAGCACGCTTTTAGCAACATTTGGTTCCTGACCAGCAGTGTTCACAAAATCACTGATTACAATCACTCGGCCTTCTCCAGTAATAGCTTCACCAGCCAGAATAATTGCATCACCTAAGCGCGTGTTAGTTTCTTTTGGCTGCAATGAATTCAGATATTCTATGGCATCATTAGACGAGGCATCCTGCAGGCCAATACTAGGAACACTTTTAGCCAAGATAATGGTGTTTTTAGAGCCTAACAAGGTTTTAGCTCGTGTTATTGCCTTGGCAAACCGTGTTTTTGCCCCCTCTTTGGCCTGCATAGATGCACTCACATCAATCACCAACACAGTATTTGCTGCAGTAATATCATGCAAGTACTCAGTTACGGGCTTAGCAACACTCAATGCCAATAGCAGCAGGACAAGTAATTGGATAAGGAACAGCCAATCCTTTGTTATTTGCTTGAAAAACGAAGTAAGCTTAGTGCGTCCAGTGCTTTTGAGAAAAAACATCAAGCTGGGAATCTCAACAACCTTTGGCTTAGGGCGTATAAGATAGAGAATAATAAGCGGAACAATACTCAGCAAGGCAAATAAGCCTAATGGATTACCAATTTCAAATGGGGGCATATACAAAAACGTATACTAGCAGTATATATAGTTTTTGCTTGATTGCTTATATATACCAACATTTAAATATTTGAATGGCCACTGCAATATATAGGTGGGGGAATATGAGAAAGTTCTCTAAAGAAGAAATAGACAACACACGCAACCACTTCTTAGCACAAAAGTATGCACGAGTCATAGCAACCGTTGGCAAACGAAACTTCCACTTCTTTGTATTGCCGCAAGAACTTGCACCAGAAGTGCCTGACTTTGTTTTGCGCTGCACTGGCGAACCTGAAGACGGCAGCGTGTTTGGGATTTCTGAAAGCTTTCCAGAACACTGGCGGCCCTATGCAGTAGCGCATGAAGTGATTGAGTTCACTGAAATAGGCATGGATGCACCAGATCGATGCGTTCGCGCCTTGGAAGAAGAGCTGCGCTTAGTGCCTCCGTATCAACGAGCAGCCTACGCTCGCAGACGACTGCAGTTCTTCAGAACCCTGCTTACCTATTGCTCAGAACAGCCAGAACATTACAGCAATGGCGACATTCAAGACTTCAAGCAAGTCATTGGAAAGCTTGAGAAACTAGTCGGCAATTAATCTTTCTTATACTTCGGATATGTATCTGGCGCCATAAACACTTTGAATGCATCTGCTGCAACGCCGCGATCTTCTTCCATGATTTGTTCTGAAGTCATGACTGCTTTGCACAAGCAGATTAGTTCGCCTTTGAGTGTTAATACTGCAACAACATCGTCTTTTTGTATTTGATCATGCAGTTTAACAATGCCAGGCACTTTCAATGATGCGCCATGGCACAGTGCGTCAACGGCACTGTCCATGACCCAGATGTGCGGCACGTGCTTGATAGCAAACTCAACAGGCTTGATGCAGTGTCTGATGAATTTTTCATTGCCTTCTTCTTTCCAGAACGCATACGCATCAGCCAAGTCCTGCAAGGTTATCATATTCTCGTCAGTAAACAAGCCAACTTTTGTTCTCACTAATTCAGACATATGCGCGCTGGTTCCTATTTTTTTGCCAATATCATGGCAGAGCTTTCTGATGTACGTGCCTGCTTCGCAGCCAACCCTGAACAATACATCCCTGCCAATTATTTCTAAAATATCAAGATAATAAATCTCGCGCTCTCGTAATTGTCGTTTGACAGCAGATTTTATGGGCGGCAATTGCTTTATTTTACCAACAAAGCCCTTGAGTACTTTTTTTATTTGCTGCTGCGGGAAATCCTTGTGCAAATGCATAATGCACACATATTCTTTGCCCACTGGCAACAAGGTTTGCAGAATTCTAGTGGAGCTGCCCAAAGCAATTGACAAAACGCCTGTAACAGCAGGATCTAAGGTGCCTGAATGCCCTGCTTTTTTGATATGCAAGGTCTTCTGGACATAATCAGAAACTTGATGGCTGGTCGGGCCTTTAGGCTTATTCAGATTAATAACGCCTGTGTTCAGTAATTGCTCAACAGGACGCTCGTCTGGCTTGCAGCCATAGGCCTTATCAGTACGAGAACGTTTTTTGCTCAGCACTTTCTGCTTGATTTGCTCAAAGGGCAGCTTTCCCATAAGGAGAATAAAGCATGCTGGTTTTAAAAAACTTTAGAATTATTTCTTTTCTTCTAATTTCTTGAGCTCTGCCTGGATTTTTGCTTCACTTTCTTTTCTAATCTCATCAGCAGTCTTTTTTTGCTCTTGAGTTATTTCTTTTTTAGGCTCTGCTTCTTTCTTTGGTTCGGTTTTTTCTGCTGGCTTCTTTTCTGCAGGCGTTGCTTCTTTCTTTTCGACTGCTGGCTTTTCAGCAGGCGTTTCTTTTTTCTCTTCTGCTTCTTTCTTTTCTTCAGGCGTTGCTTCTTTTACTTCTGATTTCTTTTCTTCCTTGGCTGGTGCTTTCTTGCCTTTTACTTTTTCTGCAAGCTTTTTCGCAATGCCTTTTTTCTCTGCTTTCTTTTCTTCCTTCTCAACTGGTGCGCCAACTAATTCTGCTTTCACCAGGCCTTTGTCGTCTTTAGTAACATTGACTCGAACTCGTGATGGCGGATTTTTGATGCCGCGCTTCCAGATTTCTTCATTCAAGAACTTGCCCAAGCGAACCTCTTCTGATTTCATGTGCTTGCGCAGGAAGCGTTGCACAGCTACCACTGCCTTTTTGGCGCGCTTGTAGCGCGGCACTTTCTGCCATTCCTTGCGCAATGGGATTGTGTAAGTTCGTTCTAATGCCATTATGCTTTTGCCTTAGTTCGTCTCCATGAACGTTTTCTCACTGTATGCCTGCCGGGATGCACTCGGCGGCCTTTACCGTAGATTTTCGGCACTGTCCAAAACGGTGCCCAGCGCGTCTGCCTGTTCAACTTAACTAAACGCTTTTTTCTGCTTGAGTGTTTGTTTCGTGCCATTTTTATTCCTCTTTCGTTTCAGGAGCGTTTGATTCAGGAGTTTCAGCTTCTTTCTTCTCCTCAGCTTTTGGCTCAGGCTTGGCTTCTTCTTTCACTTCAGGCTTTGCTTCAGCTTTCAGCTCTTCTTTTGGAGCTGCCTTTGGAGCTTCAACAGGTTCAGCTTTTGCAGTTTTCTTTTTTACTGCCCGCTTTCTTGGCTTTGCATCTGTTTTCTTAGCTGCCTTTCGCTTTTTCGCTGTCTTTTTCTTTGCTTTCTTTTTCTTTTGCGTTGTGATCTTAAGTTCTTCTTCAGGCCGCTTTGGAATAACCACATTGTGCTCTTTCATGATGGCATCACTGACTTTGCCCAGCAATGATGCTCCTTGTGGCGTGATAATACGACCTTTATGCAAGGTCTTTTCTTCTTTTTTTGCTAGCCCTGCTGCTTCTAATTGCTGCAGGATTTTTCTGAGAATATTGCCAGAGCCCTTGAAGAACTTGTCTGGCTGCACGCCCCGGTTCTTTCTGCCGCCATACTTAACGCGCAGCTTTTGAACACCAATCGGGCCTTGCTTTCTGATCGTATGCAATACCGCTGCAGCTCGGATATGCCACCAGTCTTTTTGCACAGGCGGCCGCTCCTTATGAACACCAGTCTTTGCAAATGAAGCCCATGCAGGCGGCTGCAATTCCTTAAAGTCCTTGAGCTTTTCAGCTGTCTTGAGCACTAACTCTTGTTTTGCTACGTCATATATTCCCATGCTAACCTCGCGGTTTACGTCGGATGTCGATTGATCATCCAGAACAGCTACTGTAAGTAGTGGAATGTTTATAAAGGTTATGGTTGTCCCCCTAATGATGCATCCTGACGAAGAAGCCCTATTAGAAGGCATAGAAGACGAAGCAGATGACTATGTTGAGCCAAAATGGCGCAAGCCACTGCTGTTCATCCTAGCAGTGTTTATGTTATTCTTAGTGCTTGGCTATTACTTAGTATATTCAGATGCACTGATTGGCATCATCAATAGCGAGACTGTACACGATGCAGTACTGACCTCTGACGGCATCAGCATAGTATTTCAGAACAGCTCACTTGAACGCCTGCAAGAAGAATATATAGCACACCAAGGCAGAGAAATCAAAGCATGCCTGTTCGGCAGTGTTATAGGCAAAGAATACCGTGTTACTGGTATTACCTTCCCTGAAGTTATCAGCGCATCAGTCGTGCACATCCAAACACCAGGCTGCCATCAAGATGCCATAATTGATTTACACAGCCATCCTATCAATCGATGCGTGCCGTCGCAGCAGGACCTGCAGAACTTTAATCGCAACAAAGCAATCAATGCTGAATTAGTAATGCTCATCATGTGCTCAAAGAACAGATTTTCAGTAGAGCAGTAAGATTTATATATTCAAGATTAAATAATGCCTTTAATCAGAGAGGTGATCTCATGAATAAAAAAGGTGAACATAAACTTCTATTTGTAATGGCTGTAGTCGCAATTGTCGGCGTAGCAGCTATTCTAACCGGCGTAGAAAACGCATCAAATAGGTTGACAGGAGCAGCAGTAAGTGGCGCAGCTCCCTTATCTGACGGAACATTCATATTTAATCCTAGAGGCGCAGATAATACAGACCGCGGCCGTGCAGGCCCATGGCGTGACCTGTGCACAGCAGTTGAAGACTGTGGTTTAGGTGGCGGTGGAA
>JBFHWZ010000008.1:0-26040 GCA_041599235.1 Candidatus Woesearchaeota archaeon
ATGTTTGCTTTTTTCCTGAGCAACGCTTGTGCTTCTTCTTTGTTCAAGACTAACAGGTCGCAGCCATCAAGTATCTTCTTGAGCTTGCGCACACCCATGCGGGCCAGGTATGAGCTGGGGTTAAAGGCATATTTGATGTTGTTTTTCTTTGCATACAACGCTGCTTTTTCCAAAGTCGCAAAGCTCTGGCCCAGCATGGCGCTGAAATAAAACCATTTTGTTTTGAGTTTTTTCCAGGGAACCTCGCGTGGGCTGAGCGAGTTATTGATGCCTTTGCTGGTGAGGATGCTTCTGTCTTTTGCCAAGCCGGTGAGAATAACACTATAGCCGGTATGTCCTGTGCCGTGGGTTCCTAAGAACGTGATGCGCTCTTTTTTCAGCACATCACGCAGGTGTTTGCTGTTGGGATCCTGGCCTAGCTTGCCAACCCAGCCTGTTTTCAGTCCCAAGCGCGCAAATGCTGTTGCGCTGTTGGTGCCGCCGCCGCCCGTGTCAAAATGCAGCTCATCTATGAGGATTTTGCCGCCTATGGGAAAGGCAACGTCCTGATGATGGTTATGCCTGATGATTTCTGTGCGTTTGGTTTTCACAAATACGTCTGCTGTTGCGCTTCCCAGTGTTATGACATCAAACATGTTAACACATCACGCATTTGCTGCTATGCTGTATTTTGTGCGGCGGCTCAAGCTTTTGCAGTTCGCGCATAAGCTTTTTCATCAGCGCCCGTTGGGTTGCTATGCGGTCATGCACTGCGTTGATTTCATCTGCCAGGCTTTGCTCATCAAACACATCACTCAACCAGTTGGCAAAGTCATTTCGTTCGCCATTGACGTGGTGCTGGAAGACCTCTTCGCTCATGGTTTCAAGCTCGTCAATCAGTTGATAGACGGTGTTGAGTTTCCTGCCGTCGTGCAGCACAAACTCGTGCTGTTCAGGAGCTTCGCCAAACACTTTTTTCTGGATGCTCACGCGTATATGAGCTGGCGCTGCTGCTTTTTTGCGAGCTTGCTTCGCTACTTTTTTCTTTGCAGCCTTCTTTTTTCTTTTTGCCATGTTTTCACCTCTTGTTCCCGTGCCTATCGGCTTCGCAGGCTTTTGATGCGGGACTGGACTGTGCGCTGCATGCTGGTCTTGGTTGTTGCAGCTTTCAGCTGTCGTGCCAAGCGTGCATCGCCAAATACGTCTTTGACCCAAGCGTGGAAGTCGTTTTTGTCTGCATTGACGTGCTGGGAAAACGTGTCCTTGTGCATGCGCTTCAGGCCTGCACTGAGTTCGCTGTAGTTGTTGAACACTTGCCCGTCGCTTACCCAAAAGCTGTGCTCAGGGTTGCAACTTCCTAGGTATTTGCTTTTTCGTTTGCTCATTTTTTTCACCTCCGTGCGTTTACTGGTATCCAGCTCTTGAAGGCAGTCGGTACGCTGACCGGTTCTGCGCGTAGCTGGAGCGTTACATCATTGAGTATGTTCATGAAGGTAATGTAGGCATCATAGGGGTTGTCATAGGCATTGAAGTATTTGTGCACATCGCCGTCATTGAACCATTTGGTGCACATGTAATACAGGTGGTCGCTGGTGGTCAGCTTGCGCCAGGTGTCAATCAGTTCAGCGTCCCTGCTGTTCATCACATCTTTTTTCAGCCCATACAGCCGTTCTGCGGCGCTGGTCTGCATTTTGTTGCCCAGCCATGCTGAAACATCGCGTTCAACATCTGCCCAGCTGAGCGGGTGATGGATGTCCACTTCATCTTTTGGCTCAACAGCAAGCAGCTCGCTGGGGTGCTGGAAGCTCATGCCGCGGTTTTGCAATTCCACAGGCAAGTGCTTCATGAATTCAAAGATGCCAGTGTCTTCCCATTGGTGCTCGCCAAAGGTTTCATAGTCCATGAACAGGTTGATGCTGTCGCCAAGGTTAGGTGCGAGCCAGTCAGCATACTTGTCAGCGGTCAAGGGCCAGCTTGCCCAGCCGCGATTGCTGAACCTGAAGGCAATATCATCACTGAGCTGATAATTTTTGGTTAGCAGCCGCATGTCGCGTGTTGTTTTTGATTTGTACACGAAATTGGGGCTTCTCCAACCAAGGTAATGGTCCCAGCCTTCTGCTAAGATGCCTTTAAAGCCCATTTTTTCCATGGTGTGTGCCAGCTCATTGTTGTAGATGAGCTCAGTGTTTCTGAAAACCTTTGGCTTTTGCCCAAATTCTTTTTTGATGAATTTCTGGTGCATGCGCACTTGCTCGGTAAACTCTTCTTTGTCGTAGAGATAGGCAAGCGAATGGTAGTAGGTTTCTGATAAGAACTCCACTTTGCCCGTGTCATTGAGCTTGCGGAAGCTTTCAAGGACTTCTGGTGCGAACTGCTTGAACTGGTCGTATGCAGTGCCGCTGATGGAATAGGCTATCTTGAAGTCTTTGTGCTTGTTCAGCAGTTGCAGCATGAGCTTATTGGTTGGCAGGTAGCACTTGCGGGCTACTTTGTGCATGATGTCCCTGTTCTGCTGGTCATTGAAGTAGTCGCTGGCGTGGCCTATGTCAAAGACTGAATACTTCCGCATCCTCACCGGCTGATGGACTTGGAAGTAAAAGCAAATATTAGTCATGTGGATGCACCTCGGTTTCCAAGCACGTTGCCGTAAATGGTTGCAACCTTTTGTGCTGGTTTGTAAATATCGTGCGCGCGTGCTTCACTGGTGCTGTTGGCAGTGAGTTCTTCATGCAATGCGCCATAGGTAAGCACGCTGATGATTTTATTGGCCATCTCATCAACATCCCAGAAGTCTACTTTCAGCACATGGTTGAGCACTTCTGAGGCTCCTGAGGTTTTGGAAATAATGACAGGTGTATTATTCATCAGTGATTCAAGTGCAACTAAGCCAAAGGGCTCGCTGACTGAGGGCATGACGTAGATATCTGCCATCTGGAATGCTTTGTGCACATCACTTCCTTTGAGCATGCCGGTGAAGATGACTTTGTCGCCAATGCCTAGTTCTGCTGCGCGGTTGATGCATTGCTGGAGCATATCGCCTGAGCCTGCTATGACGAATTTTGCCTGTCCTATTTTTTCAGATACTTTCTTGGCAACTTCAATGAAGTAATCAGGCCCTTTTTGGATGGTGATTCTGCCAAGGAAGAGCACAATCTTGTCTTGCTTGCTGAGGGGAGAGCGGTAGTTGATGGCATAATCTGGATTTTCCTGCTCAATGCCCCAATGCACCACATCAATCTTGCTTGCTTTGACATTGTAAAACGTGGTGATGTTGTTTTTCATCATATTGCTGTTGGTGATTATCTTGTCAGCATGGTGCAGGCCATGTGCTTCGTATGGTGAATGGGAATTAAATCCGCCTGAGCGGTCATATTCTGTTGCGTGCACGTGCACCACTAATGGTTTGCCAGAGATTTTTTTGGCATTCACGCCAGCTTTGTAGGTCATCCAGTCGTGTGCATGGATGATGTCAAAGTCTTCATCTTTGGCTATCTGCTTAGCCACTTCTGCAAAGCGTTCGACTTCTTCGTAGAGGTTCATGCCGTACAGTTCTCCGGTTGATTTGTATTGTTGTTTGTTTGTTTTGTATTTTTCATCATATGATGCTGAGGTCATGTAGGGTGTCAGCAAAGTCTTGACGGTCCGTATCTTGACTTTTTCTATGCGGTTTTTTGTTCCTACCAGCTTGACAAACTGTGCTGTTGCGCTTTCTGGCGCTAAGGGCATGACAAAGGTTACTTCAACTCCTTTTTTGGCAAGGCCTTTGGTGAGGTCATAGCAGGCAGTGCCTAATCCGCCTGATTTGTAAGGCGGAAATTCCCAGCCAAACATGAGCACTTTCATTTTTGCAGTTCCTCCTTGCCTTTTTCAGTGATGTCAAAGATTTTCACATACGGGCTTGCAAAGACTATGTGCACAAACCCTTTGCCAGTAAGCCATATCAGGTGATTGTCCACTGTTTTCCAGTTGATGTTAGTATCAGCAGAAATTTGGTTCACTGTCTTTTTGCCGTGCATAAGATCTTCTAGAATAATCTGGCGCAAATCACTAAATGTCCTCTTAGTAGCCATTAACGTATACCAGGCCGTCATCTTATATATAAAGGTTTCGCTATTATAGTGAGAACTCCTAAGCAAAATACTATAATTGCTCTGTTTAAGATAGAAAACAGGCACTTGTGAGTTAAGGAAGAAATTATGCCTCAATCAGCAATGCTTGGTCAAGATTCTGTATGCAAAATTGCTGATACTGGTCAACAACAGTAAAAACTTCCCAAAACCATTCATCAAGTATGCGTTCGTATTGGATATGAAATTCATCAAGCAGGGCAGGTTCCCAGCTTTTACCAGCAATTTTCTTTTTTTCTTCAGTCCATTGACCGCGCCGCATAAGCATGCGTCGAGCAGCAAGGTATTTGAGGTGTGCGGTATAGCCTGCTGCTATGACATCTTCTGCTTTTTCTTCCTTCTCATCAGCTGCATAATCATACACCTGTTCTTTGCGGGCAAGAGGAATACTGTCGCGTGCAAATAAGTTCTGAATTGACTGCACATTCACGCGCATGCAAACATCAGTAATGATTGGCCCGCGCTCTGCTGCTTTTTCATTAAGAATGCCTTTGGTGCGCAAAAGATAATATGCGCCCCGCGCTATTCTGCCATTGCCATCAGTAAACATATGGGCAAAGATGATGGCAAAATACAATTTTGCTGCCCATACTGGCAAGGTCTGGACAGTGATCTTTTCTTGCATGAGCTTAAAGACTTGGGTGAACAAAGAGTGCGCACTTGCAGGCGGCTCTACATCAGAAAAATCTTTGGTAAGGGCAAAGCCGATGTGCACTTTGCCTTTTGGTTTTGTAAATCGCTCAAACCTGCCCTTGCCTCTGAGCAAGCCATTGCCAACTGCCAGAATATCAAGAAATTTTTCTGCGCTTATATTTTTGATAAATACTACTCGGTCAGCGGGGGTGCTGTACGCCAAGCCCATTTTGCGCAAAAAGCGGTTGAATCGTGCAACGCCTGCTTTTCTGGTGATTGCTGCATCAGAATCAGCCTTGACTAACGCGAGCAAGTCCTCTTTTGTCAGGCCCTGCTTCATAAGTTCTGGGGCCTGCTGTTCTATATATTCTATTACTTTGGCTTTTTTGAGTCTGCCGGCAATATATTTCTTAATGATGGGATCAGTAAGAAAAATCTTTTGTTTATGCTGAGGAAGGAAATCAAGCATTGTTACGAGCAAAATCCTGCAGAATGTCCTTGATGGTGATGATGCCGACTGGCTTCTGAGCTTCAATCAGCACAACACTGGTCACTGTATCTGCCATCATTTTGTCAATAATTGCTGCTACTGAAGCATTCGGTCGTGCTGTGCAGCACGTACGGGTCATGATATTGCTTAAGGGCTGTTTCAGCAGGTCCTGTTTTTCACCAGTTTCCTTGCCGCTGGTCTTCCACCGGTTGTGCTTTGCTGCTGCAGAAATGTGCATGCCTTGGCGCGGCCCTTGATGCACATAATGCATGAGGTCTATGGCTGTTGCAATGCCGACCAGCTTGTCTGCTTTGTTGACCACGGGCATTCTGTGCACGCGTTTGGTGTGCATTGCTTTCAAGAGTTTGCCCATTTGATCTGTTTCGTTTGCAATAAGCACGCGCATGTTGCCCACTTCGCTTGCAGGGACAGTCTTATAATAATCGCGCAGTTCTCGTATGAGGTCTGTGCCGCGCACAACGCCGATAAGCGCACTGCCTTTCATGACTGGCAGGCACTTCACATCTGCTGTTGCCATGAGCTTGCACATCTGCTTGAGGTTTGTTTCTGGCTTGAGCTGCGGCACAAAAAATTGGGTTTTGGCTTTTGAGCGTTTTTTCAGAAGATTCTGCAGTTTCATCTGGGTAGGATCAGTCCTGCTGGTCAAAAACCATTGCTTGCCTACAATGCCCAGGTATTTGGTGCCGTCAAAGACAACAGCAACAGTATCATGTTCCTGCCTGAGCTTGCCCAGCAGCTTAGAAGCAGTTTCTTTGACATCAATACGCACATAGCGTTGTTTCATAATATCTTGTGCTGTTACCATCTTTTTAGCTATCTTTACGCGTCCTTGTTTTTATACCTTTCGCATGCAATACATTTATATAACTGTATTTTTAGGTTCACTTGATGGTTGATTTTCATACAAAGACCATAAAAGAGGTATGTGCTGAGCTGAACACCAGTGAGCGTGGGCTCTCTAATGCAGAAGCTGAAGCGCGCCTTCAGAAGTATGGCAAGAACAGCATTGCTGAAGAAGCCAAGATACATCCGCTGAAGATTTTGCTTGAGCAGTTTGCCAGCCCTATTGTGTGGATTTTGCTGGCAGCTATGCTGATTTCTTTTTTCCTGAAGGAAATGACTGACTTTTATGTTATTGCCGCGATTGTAGTGCTGAATGCAGTCTTGGGCTTTTTCCAGGAATATCGCGCAGAAGAAGCTATTGCTGCGCTCAAGAAGATGATTTCTTTGAAGGCAACGGTTATTCGGAGCGGCGAGGAAAAGCAGATTGATGCAAGCCTGCTTGTTCCTGGTGATGTGCTGGTCCTTGAGACAGGCGACAAAGTGCCTGCTGATGTACGCCTGATTGATGTGGTGAACTTGCAGGCACAGGAAGCTTCACTGACTGGCGAAAGCGTGCCAGTCAAGAAGGAGCTTAAGGTGTGTAAGGATCATACTGCCGTTGCTGACCGTACTAATATGGCGTTCTCAAGCACTATTATTACTAATGGCCGAGGGCGGGCTCTTGTGACTGGCACGGGCATGCAGACTGAGATTGGCAAGATTGCTAAGATGATTCAGGAAGCACAGCCTGAGCCAACGCCGTTGCAAAAACAGCTTGCGCAGCTGGGCAAAGTGCTGGGCATTCTGGTTGTTATTATTGCGGCTATTGTGTTTGCTGTAGGTGTTCTGACGGGCAAGCCCGCGTACCAAATGTTTTTTGCTGCAATAGCGCTTGCGGTTGCTGCTATTCCTGAAGGATTGCCTGCAGTGGTGACCATTGGCTTGGCGATTGGCGTGCAGCGGCTGGTCAAGAAAAATGCGCTCATGCGCAAGCTTCCCAGTGTGGAGACCTTGGGAGCCTGCACAGTGATTTGTTCTGATAAGACGGGCACGCTCACCCACAATGAGATGACCGTTACGCGCGTGTATGCTAACAAGCAGGTTGTTGAGATCACTGGTTCAGGCTATGAGCCGACCGGAAGCTTCAGCAAGCCAGCAAAAACATTCCAGATGCTGTTGCTTGCAGGTGTTCTGAACAATAATGCGCATATCAAAAAAGAAAAAGAAGAATGGCAGGTCATTGGCGATCCAACTGAAGCAGCGCTGACTGTGACTGCGCGCAAAGCAGGCATTGATACTGACAAGGTGCTGGTTGACAACCCGCGCATAGCTGAGTTTGAGTTCACGTCTGAGCGTAAGTGCATGACGACGATCAATAAGACCGGCAAAAAAACAGTTGCGTTTACCAAAGGCGCACCTGAAGTGATTATTAACCTGTGCGACCGGATGCTGGTCAATGGGAAACTGCAGCGCTTTACACGCGCAGACAAGCAGAAAGTGCTTGCGCAGAATGAGGCCTTTGCAAAAAATGCTTTGCGCGTGCTGGGATTTTCCTATAAGGAGCTCAAAGGCAAGGAAAGCAAGAAAGGCACTGAAAAAGACATGGTGTTCATTGGCTTGCAGGCCATGATTGACCCGCCGCGAGAAGAAGTCAAAGAAGCTATTGCACGGTGCGAGTCAGCAGGCATTAAGGTCGTGATGATTACCGGTGATCACTTGACAACTGCTCAGGCAATTGCCCACGAGCTGGGCATTCCTGGCAAAGCCATAACAGGTGTTGAGCTTGACCATGCCCAGGACATAACGCACATGGTTGAAGAAGTTGGCGTGTATGCGCGCGTTAATCCAGCGCATAAGCTCAAGATTGTTGAAGCACTGAAGAACAAAGGGCACGTGGTTGCCATGACTGGTGACGGTGTCAATGATGCTCCTGCGCTGAAAAAAGCAGACTTGGGCATTGCCATGGGCATTGCCGGCACTGATGTTGCCAAAGAAGCATCTGCAATGATACTTGCTGATGATAATTTTGCAACTATTGTGAATGCTGTTGAAGAAGGCCGCGGCGTGTATGACAATATCAGGAAGTTCCTTGCATTCCTTCTCTCAGGAAATATTGGGGAAGTGTGTATCATATTCATTGCCTTGGTTATTGGCATGCCCTTGCCCTTGATTGCTATCCAGATTTTGTTGATTAATCTGGTTACTGATGGCCTGCCGGCAACAGCCCTGAGTGCTGATCCGTTTGAGCCTGGGGAGATGAAGCGAAAGCCGCGTGATCCTAAGCAGCCGATTTACAAGGCCTTGTATCCGTATTTGGTGATATACCCTGCTTTGATGGTCACTGTAACGCTTGCCTTGTTTGCGTGGTTCATACAGGACGGCAATGTTGTCAAAGGGCAGACTGCTGCGTTTATTGCAATCGGCATGTTTGAGCTGTATCAGGCATTTTCCTGCAGGTCACTGGTATATCCGTCATTTAAGGTGGGCATGTTCAGAAATAAGTGGCTTAACATTGCAGTGTTCAGCTCGCTTCTTATTGTGCTTGCAGTGGTGTATGTTCCATCGTTACAGGCATTGTTCAAGACCGTGCCGCTCAGCCTTGCAGAGCTCTTGATTATAATAGCGCTCTCAAGCATTGGCTCGCTGTATCTGGAATTGCACAAGGCAGTTGCTTCAAGCAAAAGCGCAGCATAAGGTTATGCTCGGAGTGCTGTTAGCTCAGATGGTTTTCTTATGAAGAAAGCAGGCTTTGCTTTTTTGAGCGCTGCAGGCGCATTATAGCCCCAGCCAACTGCAGCTGCAGCAATGCCTGCTTTTTGTGCTGCTTTGATGTCAAGAAGTTGATCGCCGACATACACAGTGTCTTGTTTTTTGAGCTTTTGTTTTTTGAGCACGCGTTTGAGCATGCGTGTTTTGCTAAACACCGGTGTGTCAGTGAAAACAAAATCAAAATACTGCTGCATGTTGTGCTTTTTCAGGAATGCGCTGATGCTTGCGCGCGAGTTTGAGCTGACAATGCCCAAGCGTGCGTGTGCCTTGAGCTTCCGGAGGGCTGGCTTGATGCCCGTGAACGTGTTGACAGTCCTTATTTTCTTATTGAGTTCAGTTTTAACTTTTTTTGCCAAGAACGGCACTTTGTATAAGGGCACCTTGAGTTCTTTCAGCACCTGCTGCAGAGGAAGGTTCCGTAAAGCCCTGACATTGCGCACGTGCACGCCGTACTGATGCCCTTGTTCGTGCACCAGCGCAAGAACAGTGTCAAACGTATCTGCCAGCACACCGTCAAAATCAAAGATGATGGTTTTCATTGAGAACAATAAAGCAGGTGCAGTATTTATTTTTTGTTGACAAATGCCTCAAGGCGGTCCATGGCTTGCTTGATTATCTTGATATCAGTTGCATAACTACACCTGATATAGCCTTCGCCATTGCTGCCAAAGTCAATGCCAGGCACCACAGCAACTTTTTGCTTTTTCAGCAGGTCATAGGCGAATTTTTTGCTGCTTTTTGCTAGGTGCTGGATGTTTGAGAAGGTATAGAAGGCGCCTTTGGGTACGGGTGTTGCCAAGCCCATGGCGTTTAGGCGTTTTACAATAACTTTTCGTCGGCGGTTGTATTCAGCAACCATTTTGTTGGTGTATGAGTTGCTTAATCCCAGTGCTTTCACGCCTGCCATTTGGCTTATGGTTGGTGCGCAGATTGAGCTGTACACATGTGTTTTTTTTATTGCCTGGGCCAGTTTTTCAGGGGCACTGACATAGCCAAGGCGGTAGCCGCACAGCGCATAGGATTTTGAAAAAGTCTGGAAGGTCGCAACATTGTCTTGCATGCCGCCCAATGCGCCAATGCTCACGTGCTTGGCGCCATCATACACTATTTTCTCATAGGCTTCATCAGAAAACACGTACAGGTCATGCTCAATGGCAATATCTGCTATTTCTTCAAGGATTTTTTTCCTGATAACATTGCCGGTAGGATTGGCAGGGGTATTTAAGAGGATAATTTTTGTTTTTTTCTTGTCAATTGCTTTTTCTATCTCATCAGGGTCTGGCTCAAAATTGTTTTTTTCCTTGAGCTGCACAAATACTGGATGCGCATTGAATAAGGCAAAGGTCGGCAGGAATGCCATGTAGCCAGGATTAGGAAGGATGATTTGCTCTGACACATCAAGTGTGCAGGCAGCTGCCAGCATGAGCGCTTCTTGGCTGCCGCTCGTGACCACAATGTTATCAGGAGGAGCATGTATCTTGTTTTCTTTTTTGAGTTTTCTGCTGAGCGCTTCCCGCAGGTCTGTTCGGCCGCCTGGCGGTGCATAATGGTTTGCTTTGTGCGCAATCTTCCTGATGTATTCAGTGATGGGTTTTGGCGCAGGAAAGTCAGGCTCGCCCGGCCCGAGGCTGAGAATGTCAGGGCGCTCTGATTGTATCTGAAGCAGTTTGTCTATCTCTAACTCAGGCAAGTCCCGCTCGCGCTCACTGATGTGCGTCATACATGCATTTCAGTCGAGCAGTTTATTAAACATTTGCGAGTACTAGGCAGTTATAGTAATGTTTATATACGCAGTTTTGTTCAAATAACCAAAGAGGTGCTTTGCATGAAAACAATTACTCGTGATGAATTAAAAAAGAAACTGGCTGCTGGCGAAGGCATTGTGCTTGATGTGCTTTCAGCACAGCATTTTTCTGAAGAGCACGTGCCTGGTGCGATAAATATTCCTTTGAAGGAGCTTGAAGCAAAAGCTGCTGAAGCACTGCCAGACAAAAATGCTGAAATCATAGTGTACTGTGCCAGCTTTGAATGCACTGCCAGCTCAACTGCTGCACAGAAGCTGGAAGAGCTTGGCTACACAAATGTTGTTGAATATGAAGGCGGCATTAAGGACTGGAAAGAAGGCAATAACAAAACTGAAGGTACCTTAGCAGAATAAGGAGGTGAAACTATGGCAAAAAACTATTGGAACGTTAAGGCATTAGCACTTGCATTCGGTCTCTTTTCGGGCAGCTACTTGTTTTTAGCAGCTTTGTTTGAGATGGGAGGCATGAGCTTTTGGTGGTTCCAACCGCAATACTTTGCGTTTTTGGTTCCTGCATTTCCAGGCTTAGCAGCAACACTTGTAGGAGCAGTGTTTGGCTTGGTCTTGGGCTTTATCTGCGGAGCAGTCTGCGGTGTAATCCTTGCATGGCTGTACAATACCAGCCTGAGGAAGTGGTGTTAGATGGCAAAAGATCCTGTCTGCGGCATGACTGTTGATGAGAAAAACGCAGTGTTCACGCTCAAAAAAGCAGGCAGGGACTATTATTTCTGCAGCAAGCATTGCCAGGATACCTTTGCAGGCAAAACAGTTGAAACTGAGGGTAGTGTGGCAACTGATCCTGTGTGCCAGATGCAAGTGCCTGTCAAGCGTGCTGCCTATACAGCAGAAAAAAATGGCAAAGCGTATTATTTTTGCAGCAAGCACTGCAAGCAAGCATTTACTGGTGATGAAGTTTCGTATTGGCGCAAGCGCTTGATTGTTGCAGCACTGTTCGGCATTCCGCTCTTATACTTGGCAATGGGAGAATGGTTTGGATTGCCCGTGCCTGCGATGAGCTTTGTGCTGATGGCAGCAGTCCAGTTTGTGCTTGCAACACCAATCATGATTGTGAGCTGGCCGTTTATGCAAAGCGGCATTCCTGCACTGTTCAGGAGGGTGCCAAACATGGACACCTTGGTTGCCATTGGCACCTTGACTGCCTATGCGTATAGCATTGCTGTTGGCGTGTTTGCGTTTCTTGGCCAGCGCATTGGCGACTTGTATTTTGAGATAGCAGGCGTGCTCTTGTTGTTTATTATTCTCGGAAAATACCTTGAGGCAGTCACCAAAGGCAGGACCGGAGCAGCTATTAAGAAATTGCTTGGCTTGCAGGCAAAAACTGCGTTAGTGATACGAAAAAAGAAAGAAGTTGAGATTCCCCTTGAAGAGGTTGTTGTGGGTGATGTTATTATTGTCAAGCCAGGCCAGAAAATTCCTGTTGACGGCATCATTCTCGAAGGCCGTTCAAGCATTGACGAAAGCGCTATCAGCGGTGAAAGCATTCCGGTAGCAAAGCAAAAAGGCGATGCAGTTATTGGCGCAACCATCAACAAAGCAGGCTCTTTTACGTTCAAAGCAACCAAAGTTGGCAAAGATACTGTGCTGGCAAGCATTATCAAGCTGGTTGAGGAAGCGCAGGCTTCAAAAGCGCCCATACAACGATTGGCAGATGTTGTTTCTTATTATTTTGTTCCTGCAGTTATTGCTATCAGCATCATTAGCTTTGCAGTGTGGAGTTTGCTAGGCTATGACCCTGCGTTCAGCCTGACTGCCTTCATTGCAGTGCTTATTATTGCTTGTCCCTGTGCTTTGGGCCTTGCAACACCAACAGCCATCATGATGGGAACTGGTCTGGGAGCTCAGCATGGCATTTTGTTCAAGAGCGCGCAGGCATTACAGGAAGCACGAGAACTGCACACGATTGTGTTTGACAAAACAGGGACGCTCACCAAAGGCGAACCTGCTGTTACTGATATTCATCCTGTTGGCAAAAACACTGCCAGCAAAGTTCTGCAGTTGGCTGCTATTGTTGAAAAGCGTTCAGAGCATCCATTAGCAGAAGCAATTGTGGAAGCAGCTAAGGCAAAAAAGCTCAAACTGCCTGCTTCAACTAAATTTAAGGCAATAACTGGCAAAGGTGTCGAAGCATCGTATGCAGGAAAGCAGATTGTGATGGGCAATCAGGCTTTGATGGACAGCAAAAAAATAGACATCACTCCTGCGCGCACTGAAGCACAGTCTTTTGAGGAAGAAGGCAAGACTGCTATGTTTGTTGCATATCATAAGAAGCTGGTTGGGGTCATTGCTGTTGCTGACACGCTTAAAGAGCAGTCGCAGGAAGCAGTAGCTCTGCTGCAAAAAATGGGCTTGCAGGTTATTCTGATGACTGGCGATAATGTTCGTGTTGGGGAGGCTATTGGCAGAAAAGTGGGCATTGATACTGTGCTTGCGCAGGTATTGCCTGGCCAAAAAGCTGAGCGGATAAAGCAATTGCAGGCAGCAGGCAAGAAAGTCGCCATGGTTGGTGATGGCATTAATGACGCGCCTGCTTTGACCCAGGCAAATGTAGGCATTGCTATTGGCTCAGGCACTGATGTTGCTATAGAAAGCGGTGATATTGTGCTAATCAAGGATGACTTGCGTGATGTAGTGACTGCCATGGACCTGAGCAGGTATACGATAAGCAAAATCAAGCAGAACTTGTTCTGGGCTTTTATCTATAATAGCATTGGCATACCGATTGCAGCAGGAGTGTTGTTTCCCTGGACTGGCTGGCTATTGAATCCTATTATAGCGGGAGCAGCCATGGCCTTTAGCTCAGTGAGTGTCGTAACCAACAGTCTGCTGATGCGAGGCTATAGACCACGGCTATAGAAAAGTATTTAAATCGCCAGCGTTTTAGAACAGGTAAAGGGGTGATTGCATGGCAAAACCAAAACTTCAATTCAAAGCACCAGCCTATGATACTGAATTGCTTATGAAACAACACAGTCATAGTGCTGATATCAAACTCGCGATCTGGGCTATTGCAGCTATTGTTGTTATTGTCATGTTAGTGTTCTTTATGGGCGGCAGGACAACAGGCGCTTATGAAATCCAGCCCGTGTGCAAGCAAGGACAGATTGCTGTAGAGGACATGAATGATGCCTGGAACCTGCAGCAATACCAAGGGTACTCGTGCGCATCAAGCATCTATGTTCCAAGCATTAAGTGCTGCAGCAAATAGCTATGAGATTATTTCATCAGAGTTGGAAAATACTGAAAGAAAACGCCCTGCTGGTGCTCTTATGCTCATTGATTGATTTTTTGTTTCTCTTTGCGTATGGTTTTCTGACAAGCCCGATTCGGCAGAAGATGGGGCTGCAGATGCTTGAGCTGGGCAAAGTGCTTGCAGCACAAGGCATGCCTGCATTGTCTGGCTTGTTCACTGCGCAGGCAAGCGTGTTTCTTGAAAAGCTGGCATTTTCTCTGATTATCTTTGCTGTGCTCACCTATGTGTTATATTGTGTCTTTCAGGGGGTTAACTGGAAGCTTGCCCTGGATATGACAGGGAAAAAGCAGGAGTGGTTGAGCTACCTGAACTCGTTTGCGAAAGTGAATGCCTTGTGGTTCAGCTTGTTTGTGCTTGCATTTGCACTCAATGTGTTTGCAGCAATGCGTCGCACAGTCTTGCAGGCAATGAACACCCCGGGCGGAAATGTCCTTGGCTGGGTATCGCTTGTTGCTGTTTTTCTTATAGGTGTCTGCGCTGTGCTCAGTTATCCTTCAACGAGCGTTAAGCAGGGATGGCGCCTTGCACAGCAGTTCAAAAAAGTGTTGCCGGTGATTGCAGCAATTGCGGTTTATTTTGCTGCGCTGAATTATGTGCTGATCCTGCTGGCAGGGGTCAATACTGATCTTATGTATGTTGTTGGCATTATCTTGCTGTTCCCTGCAGTGACCTGGTCGCGTGTGCTCATAAGCTTGCGGGTGAGGTAAATGGTTTTCTATCACAACCTGAATCCTGTTCTGCTTGACCTTGGCCCTGTTGAGATTCGCTGGTATGGCCTGATGTGGGTGCTGGGCTTCTTGGTTACCTATTTTTACGTACGGCAAGCTGCACGAAACCAGATCATCAAGCTGTCAGACAAAGACGTTGATGACCTGATCATTCTCTTAACTATTGCGGTTTTGATTGGCGCGCGTATTTTTGAAGTGCTTGTCTACCGGCCTTCGTATTATTTCAGCAATCCCTTGCAGATGCTTGCCATCTGGAAAGGCGGGTTGAGCTTTCATGGCGGCCTGCTGGGTATTGTGCTGGCCTTATGGTGGTATTGCAAGCGCAAAAAGCTTTCATTCCTCAAAGTCAGCGATGTGTTTATTGTGCCGCTGGCGCTAGCGCAGGCTTTTGGCAGGATTGGCAACTTCATGAATGGTGAATTATGGGGTAGAATAACAACAGTTCCCTGGGCAATGAAGTTTCCAGCAGCAGAAGGCTTCAGGCACCCATCGCAATTATACGAAGTTGGCTATAATCTGGTGATTTTCGGCATTTTATATCCGCTGCGCAACAAAAAATACCGTGAAGGAACGCTCTTGGCATGGTTTTTAGTATTGTATGCTGTTTTCAGGTTCCTCAATGAGTATGTGCGCGAACCTGATTATATGCTTGGTCCGCTGACCCCAGGCCAATGGCTTAATATTCCGATGTTCTTGGTCGGCATATGGTTGCTTAAGCGCAGATAAATTTATATAACAGTTTCTTCTGGGTGGTTTTGAGGTGTGTGCATGAAAAAAGTGTTATTGTTATTGACTTTGACGATTCTCTTAGTTGGCTGTGCTCCTGCTGAAGTGCCGGTTGTTGAAAAGCAGTCAACGCCTGATAGGAATGATGAGAATGATGACAAAGCAGTTAGTACTTCGATGCCAGTCCCTGCACCAGGACATGAAGATGT
This sequence comes from Candidatus Woesearchaeota archaeon, assembly GCA_041599235.1. Classification (GTDB taxonomy): domain Archaea; phylum Nanobdellota; class Nanobdellia; order Woesearchaeales; family ARS49; genus JBFHWZ01. The sequence goes on from JBFHWZ010000008.1 coordinate 15,580, forward strand.
TCCTGAAATGATTGTTGCAGATTCTGGAACGCCCAGTGAGGATGAACCTGCAGAACAACCAAAAATTGAAGCTGTTCGTGAAATAACCATGGAAGCTAAAAAATTTGAGTTTGTTCCAAGCGAGATTACAGTTAACCAAGGTGAAACAGTTAAGCTTACCGTGACCAGCACTGATGTTAACCATGGATTTGCCATTAGTGAGTATGGCATTCGTGAGAAATTAGAGCCTGGTGTGCCCGTTATTATTGAATTTGTTGCCGACAAGGCAGGAGAATTTAACTTTTTCTGCAGTGTGCCGTGCGGTATGGGCCATGGAAGAATGAGAGGAACACTGATAGTGAGGTGAGTACGTGAAAAGAATAGCATTAGCATTATTGATTGTGCTGCTTGTTGGCTGTGTGCCACCAGCAGAAGAACTTGCCGGCGTGGCCGAAGAGCCAACGATGGAAGAAATGCCTGTTGAAGACGCTGAGCCAGTTGAAGAAAAAGTGATTGAAGAGGTTCAAGCGCCTGTTGAAGAGCCAAAGCAAGAAGTTAAGAATACTACTGTCGATACAACACCTGCAGCCAATGCTTCTAATAGCTCAGCTGCGCAGTCATCACCGCAGGGCACCGGCAGTCCGCCAAAAGAATACTTTACGGGCGATGCCATAAGCATTGGTGAAGGCGAAACTAAGATTATTGTGATCGACAATCCATGAAAAAAGCTTTTATTGCAGCTGTTGTGATTATTGCAGCAGTTGCTGTTTTATTATATTCTGGTTCTAAGCCACAGCAAGCGCAAGTAACAGAACGCGAACTGGCTTTGCCTGAAGATGAATACTTAGCGTTCATCAACAAGAATATGGTGACTGGCGGGCCGCCTAAAGACGGTATTCCTGCTATCGATGAGCCGCTGTATATTGCTGCAGCTGAAGCTGACTTGGCATCTGATGAGCTGGTATTTGGCATTGATTACAAAGGCGAAGTGAAGGCATATCCGCAGAATATTCTCTATTGGCATGAGGTGGTGAATGAAGAAATTGCTGGTGAAAAAGTAAGTATCACCTATTGTCCATTGACTGGCAGTATCATTGGCTATCGAGGCAAGAACTTAGGGGTTTCAGGCAAATTGTACAATAGCAATCTGGTTTTGTATGATCGAGAAACAGACAGTGAGTTCCCGCAAATCTTGGGCAAAGCAGTCAATGGCCCTAGTGCTGGTGAAGAACTTGAACAATTCCATGTCTATGTGACTACCTGGGCGCTTTGGAAGCAAAAATACCCCGAAACCTTGGTGTTAAGCGAACCAACAAGCTTTGGCAGGGATTATGACAAAAACCCGTATCCTGGCTATGAGGATGCGTTGCGGGTGTGGTTCCCTGTTGCTGCAGAAAGCGAGCAGTTTCATTCTAAAAAGCTGGTAAGCACGCTGTCTAATAATAAAGAATATTTGGCAGTCCCTAAAGAAGAATTTAGCGGCGAAAAAACTATTGAACTTGGTGGAGAGCACATACAGCTGGTAAAAGATGAGACTTTGGACATTGTAAATGCGTACAAAGGCTCAGAAAGAATTCCTGTTGTTGACATGTACTGGTTTGCCTGGTATGCGTACCACCCTGATACGCAGGTGCTTGAGATTTAGCTTGCTTCGCCGCCTTGGCTGATGTAGCCTTTGATGAGCATTTTGCCGAGCATGGTGAGGCCGATTCTGATTCTGCCTTTTTGCTCAACAGTCTCTACCAGGCCAAGTTCTTTGAGGCCTTCTGACTTAAGGTTGCCGTTGACATGGTAGCTGATCAGGGGCAGGCTCATCTTGGTTTTCTTGCTGAGGTCTTCTAAAGAGCCGCAGCAGGTTTTGTCTTTTGCTAAGAGCTTGAGAATGCTCAGTTTTTTGTCGCTTAATAGTTTGTAGTAGGAGAATTTGAGCACCGGCAGGAGCATGACTTCTTCATCATGGACTGAAAATGCTTTGAGGCCGTTCACAAATGCTGCGCTGGTTGCTGCACAGCGGTTGTCAGTGTCGCCTGTTGCGACATTGACGATGATGTTGCTGTCTTTTTCGATTTTTTTGATTTCTGCTATTGCTTCAAACGTGCCTTCCCAGAGCTCGCCTTTGAGGTCAATGACTTTGGTTGGTATTTTGAAGCGGCTTTCAAGCTCTTTTTTGACTCTGTTTGCCTCTATTTGCATATTCTTGGGGCTGACTAAGTAGACGCGGGAGGTCGGATATTCTCTGAGGCCAATAAACAAGGCATCAACATGTTCCCCCACTGGTGCGATAATAACATTTTTCATAATTAAACACAGTGCTTAATGGTATATAAAAGCTTTGGTTTTAAATATTAAAACAAATGTTTAAACCTTGGTGATTAGCTAATTATACATCAGGAATAGTGTATGATTATGAACATCGCGTGCTATAACGGTGTGTGCAGGTCCCTCCGCACAGACAACATCGTGGATGCAATTGAGCTTGAACTCCTCCGAAGGTGGCAATAAAGTTTAAATAGCATAACGCCGCAGTCTGAGATAGAGGTGAATATATGCCCGAAGCTAAGAAAAAAGCAGCAAAAAAAACTAAAGTTAAAGTGTATTCGACGCCAACCTGTCCGTACTGTCATGCAGCTAAAGAATTCTTAAAAGAGAACAAGGTTCCTTTTGAAGATATTGACGTGAGCAAAGACAGCAAGGCAGCAGAAGACATGATTGAAAAATCAGGTCAGATGGGCGTTCCGGTCATTGAGATCGGCACTGAAATCATTGTTGGCTTTGATAAGGCGCGCATGAAGAAAGCCTTGAAATTATGAAACTGCAGGACTTTTCACAGGACAAAACAGTCCGTGTGGGTTTTTTTGGCAGCGCGTTTGCAGCCATTTGCTGTTTTACTCCTATTCTGGTTATTCTCTTTGGTGCTGTTGGATTAATAACTGCAGCACAATACCTTGATTATGTGCTCTATCCCGCACTTGGTTTTTTCCTCCTGGTATTGCTCTACGGGGTGACCAGAAAATACTGCGTGTGCAAAGTCAAACTATCAAAATGATTGGAAATCTAACCTGTCCAGAGTGCAAGCATCAGCAGCCTATAGAGATACCTGAATCTGCGTGCATGGCCTTCTACAAATGCAAAGGATGCAATAACAGAATCAAAGCACAACAATCATGCTGTGTGTTCTGTGATTATGGCGACAGGAAATGTCCTGCAGCTGAAAAACATAAACCAAAAACTATTTAAACAAGTGTTTTATCTAATTTCTTACACCAAAACTTAAGGGGACTTTATTGTTATGGCAACAAAACGGAGCACCATTATTCCAAAAGCTCCGGTTGCTCGACTTCTTCTGAATGAAGGCGCAAAGCGCGTAAGCCAAGAAGCTGTTGATGAGCTCGTCAAGGTGCTTGAAACCAAAGCTGCTGAAGTGGCAGCAAAAGCAGTCACGAATTCTAAGCACGCAGGCAGAAAAACAGTGCATGACAGTGACATTGCACTTGCCACAAAGCAATAGATTCCGGAAAATTTACCACCTTCTGATAGCAAAACATTTAAATACTCAAAATACTTCTATTGTCGTATGGGGGGAGAACAAGCGCTTAGATTAGATGATATATTTGACTTTTCTGAGCTTGAAAAAGTAGATCGTTTTGATGATGAGCGCATAGTCAGAGGGCTCGTTACTGCTGATGAAGTGAATGAGCTTGAGAACACGCTTCTGAGACTGTATGTTGATCGAGCCAAGCGCGAAGGAAAGCCTTTTGTTACCGTGACTGATGCACAAAAATACCACGCGCTCAAAGAAACAAAAGCGATCTTTGACGCCGACGCCCGCTATTTATTCATTGATGAAACAACACATGCTGTGCTGGACATGGTTCCGGTTGCGTACCATCTTCTTGATACAAAAGAAGGCTCATTCTACGCAAAGCTCATGCAGCTGCCTTAATGTCGCCAGCCGTCAGAAAGATTTAAAACGGCGCTCATAAGGGGATGGTATGCGGGCTGGTAGTTAAACCTGGTATAACGCTCCGCTGGCAGCGGAGAGGCTGCGGGTTCAAATCCCGCCCAGTCCATCGATACTTTTTTAAATAAAAAAGCACTTTGCAGTACTATGGCCAAGGGGGTATTATTTGACTTTTGGGGAACGCTTATTGAGCAAGGCACGTATAGTCCGCTTATCCAGAGCTATAGACTTTTGCGCATTAACTTAGAATTTAGTCCGTTTGTTGTGCAATTTGAAGAAACTGTTATGAAGACTAAGTTTGAGGACCAGGCAGAAGGCTTCAAGGCAGTCTGCGAAGCATTTGGTGTTGAGCCAAAGCCGCATATTATTGACCAAATGATTGGCATCTGGAACAAGAATAAGCTGTTGGCAAAGCCCTATCCAGAAACACTGGCAGTTCTTAAGTCATTGAAAGACAAGGGCTTGAAGTTAGCTATTATCAGCAATTCTATTCATGGCGCTATTGAAACAGTGATTGACAAGTACGAATTAGCGCAATATTTTGATCATATATTCATCTCTTGCGAAACAGGCAAGCTCAAGCAAGAACCAGGCTCATTTGATGCAGTCATCAAGGAGCTTGGCCTGAAAAAAAATGAGGTCATCATGGTTGGTGATGCTATGCAAACCGACATTGCAGGCGCAGAAGCAGCAGGCATCACCGCAGTGCTGGTTGACCGCAGAGACAAACGTGAGTACAAGAACAAAGTGCGGTCATTAAACGAACTGGAGCAATTCTTATAAGATGGAAGACTGTGTATTTTGCAAAATAATCAAAGGTGACATCCCTGCTGACACGGTGTATGAGAATGACAAAATTTTTGCCTTTCTTGATCATTCACCAGTCAACCAAGGCCATACGCTGGTTCTTCCAAGAGAGCACCATATTGACTTGCTTGACACGCCTGATGAGGTGTTGAGCGATATGATTACCAGAACAAAAGTGATCGCAACTGCAGTTATGAAAGCAGTCAAGGCTGACGGATTCAACACTGCAGTTAATACTAAACCTGCAGCAGGACAGGCAGTATTTCACACACACCTACATATTATTCCACGATTCAAAGATGATGGGTTGGCCAACTGGCCTCGGAAAGACATCAGTGCTGAAGAAATGCAGCAGATCAAAGAGAGTATCAAGAAGGAATTACAGTAATGTTTTTAAACGCTCTGAAGCTCTTTTTCTTATACGGCGATGTAGCTCAGCCTGGCAGAGCGACAGATTCATAACCTGTAGGTCGCGAGTTCAAATCTCGCCATCGCCATTTTTTTTGCCGCGGTCGCATAACCTGGTATTGCACAGGACTGGAACTCCTGGCCCTCCGGGGCATCCCGGTTCAAATCCGGGCCGCGGCGTAGTACTATGTCTGACATACCAACCGTACATGCTGAAACAAGAGCAAAGTGGCGCGCGTGGCTTAGGAAGAACCATAAAAAAGAATCAAAAGTGTGGTTGATCAAGCACAAACGCCACACTAAAAAGCCAGCTGTTTCTCACCGGGAATCAATGGAAGAAGCCATTTGCTTTGGCTGGATTGATACTACGGTAAAACGTATTGATGATGACACGTACGCTAATTGTTTTGTGAAGCGAAACAAGAACAGCAGGTGGAGCAGAGCAACCCAGAGCTATGCAAAACGCTTGATTAAAGAAAAAAAGATGACGCCAGCAGGCTTGCAGGCATACGAAGAAGGCCTGAAAAAGCCAGTTATTGACCATGATCTCCCTCGAAACCCAAAAACACCCACAGAATTGAAGAAATTGTTAGAAAAAAACAAAACAGCTAAAGAAAACTTCGAGAATTTTGCACCATCCTACAAGCGCTTTTACATTTATTGGATTGAAAAAGCAAAACGAAAAGAAACGCGAGAAAAAAGAGCAAAAGAAGTCTTTAAGCGCGCAAAACAAAACAAGAAACCAAATGAGCCTTAAGGTTTGCCTGCGCCAGCATAGCTTTTTGTTTTGTATTGTTCTGCTCTGATTTTGTGTGCTTCTAGCAGGAGTTTGTCTGGGTCTTTTTTGAGCTCAAAGAAGCGTGGTGTTATTTGGTCTTCGCCTTCTTGTGCTGCGTAGGCTTTTGCTAACCTGCATAGGAACTTGTACACGCTGACGTATTCTTGGCGTTGTCGTTGTGCATCCAGGAATAATTCTGAGTCTTTGAGTATGCGGTCTGTCCAGCCAAGAATGTAGCTAAACTGGCCGTTGGTGTACTTTCGCAGTTCACGCAATCGCAGAATTAGTTTGTTTTCATTGATTGGCGGCGTATCTATTTTTTCAGGCTCGAAAATAAGTCCGACATTGTCATCAAGCGCGTCTTCAGGCGCAGTATCTTGTGCTTTGCCTCTGCTGAGCTTGTTCACTACGTGTTCTAATCGTACTTTTGCTATGTCTGTCAGTCCCTGTGTTAACTCGATAGGGAGGGTTTTATGTCTAAGGTTGTTTCTTCCCATGTCTTCACTCACCGAGGTGTATGTTGAAGCAGGCATTAATAAAGTTTGTGGTCTAAAAAGATGGTTTTATAAGTTCATCGGCATTCACAGAAGATATGTTTATCGAAGTGTTGACTATTGTAGTGTCTGTATTTGGTGTTTTGATGAGCTTGGCGCACTTTCCGCAAGCTGCAAAAATTCTTAAGACTAAGAGCGCTGCTGATGTGAGCTTGGTAACGTATGTGCTGTTTGCAGTGGGCAGCGCAGTATGGCTGCTGTACGGCTTTGTTATTCAAGAAATTCCCATCATCCTTGGCTACATCCTTGGCGTATTCGGAGCTACGCTGGTTGTTGCATTAATTCTCAGATATCGCTGATTACTTTTTTCTGTGCAGTCTGTGGATGGTGGTGAGGGCAAAGAAGACAACTACTGCAATAAGAACAAAGTTCAGCAGTGCTGCAAGAAATGCGCCCCAGCGGAGGGTAATAGGGCCCATGATGAATACTGCGCCGCGCCATCCGCCTGCTACAAACGGTGTTATCAAGGGCATGAGAATATCGTCTGACAGCGATTTCACCAATGAATTGGTTGCTGCGCCAATAATAAAACCAATGGCAATGCCTTCTATCTTGTATTCTTTGACAAATTTTCCAAAATCCTTGGTCACGCTCATTTTTACTCTGTAGGAATCAATCAATTATTTAAAGGTTTACGTAAGCAAGCACGTATGAACAAAAAACTGGTGCTGTTTGCAATGGTGGTGCTTGTTGCCTTGAGCATTGGCTATTATGCTGCAGTGCAGGAAGTAAAGAACGTGTCTGTTGAGGGTTTTGAAGTGACAAGCCTGAGCGACCTTAGCGTGCAATCATTTACTATCAATGGCGATCTGTATATCAAGAATCCAAGCTTTTTTGCTATTCCGGTGCCAACAATAACCTATGCGGTTGTGCTTGACACTACTGGTGAAACTATTTCTTATGGAGCACTGCCTGCACTGACCTTGGAGAGCAGCGCAATAACCACCGTGCCGTTTGCGCATACTGTTGCCTGGGTGCCAACTATTAATCTGGTGCTGCAGTTAGTTACGCAAGAAAGAGTCTTTGCAAGTGTGCAAGGAACAGTGGTGATTGATTTTCTGGGCGTCCACTATGATCTGCCGTTTGAGCGGCGTGTTGATATCAAGCCCTATGTGGTGCAGTTTGCTACGCAGAAGATAGATGAGCTCAAAGAGCGCATACTTGCATACTTGCCGTAAGCCACTGGACAGTTTCTCATAGCACATTTAAGCACCCGTAGGGCTTTCTGTACATGGTAAAAATCTGTCAGTGTTGTAGGCAAAGCCCTCAAAAAACCGCTGAGCGCCAAACCAAACTTGGCGAATTCACCTATTATGACTTTGTTCGCTATGAATTTGTGCCTATCAAAGGCAAGCCCAAGTCGCGTGTTGGTTTAGCAGAGCGATTCTTGCGCAAGCGTTTGGAAAAGCAGGGCTGGATGGTGTGGCGCGGCGGGTCTATTGATATAACCAGAAGAGCAGAAGTGTATCCAAATGTGCGCAGGCGCTATGAGCAGCTCTGTGCCTTGCTTGAGCAGCAGTATCCAACTATGCTTGAGAAACTGCAGTACTTATGTGTTGTCCATCATGGCATGCCTGATTTTGTGTGCTACCGCAGAGGCGAGTTCAAGTTTGTTGAATGCAAGCTCGGCCATGAAAGCCTGAGTGAGCGGCAAAAAAAGTGTATTGTAGTATTGCAAAAGCTGGGCTTTGTGGTTGAAGTGCACAAATTGGTTGATACGTGTACGAAAACCCGCATTGCAGTGGTTGACCTGTATAATGGCCAGAAAATAGTTGTTGAAACGCAACTGTCCTTGCGCAGAAAAATATAAAAGCAATGCGTGTGCAAGCACGTGTATGAAACTAACTGCTGCTCAAGTGCGAGCTTTCAGAAAAAGGGTGTACAAGCATCATGGCCGTGATTTGCCGTGGCGCAAAACAACCAATCCGTATCATATTCTTGTTTCTGAAGTCATGCTGCAGCAAACACAAGTGGATAGGGTTATTGAAAAGTACACAAACTGGATTAAAACCTTTCCTACCTTCAAGTCATTAGCGAAAGCGCCGCTGAAAAAAGTGCTTAAGGCATGGTCAGGGCTTGGCTATAACCGCCGGGGCATGAATTTGCACAAAGCAGCTCAGGAAGTAGTGCGCAAGCATAAGGGAAAACTGCCTGCTGATCCTGACATCTTAGTTGCTTTGCCCGGCATTGGCCCTGCGACAGCAGCTAGCATCACTGCTTTTGCGTTCAACAAGCCAGTGGTGTTCATTGAAACCAATATCAGAAGTGTTTTTATTTATGAATTTTTCAAAAATAAAAAAACGGTCTCAGATGCAGACCTGTTGCCCTTAGTTGAACAGACAGTTGATACTAACAATGCGTGCAAATGGTATAATGCGCTTATGGATTATGGGACTGTATTGAAACAAAAGCATGGCAATCCTAACAAACGCAGTAAGCAATATGCTAAACAATCAAAATTTGAAGGCTCAAACAGGCAAGTACGGGGAGCTATACTCAAAGCACTCACTAAACAAGCACTAACAGAAGCAGCACTCATAAAAAAAATGGGGGTGAGTAAAGCACGCGTTCATAAAAGTCTTGCTCAGCTCATGCAGGAAGGTTTTGTTAAGCTAAAAAAGAACAAAATAGTGATTGCCTAGAGGTATTGGATTGCTTGCAAGGCGCTGGTTTCTTTGTCTTTGATTTCAAGCATGACGTCAAAGTTCAATCCTTTGGTCTGGCGAAGGAAGGTTTTGAAGGATGAAAGGGTGATCGAGTCTGCATGCGAGCCTCTGCTACCACCTTTTTTTTGTTCGCTGTAATCAACCATGAGCACGCCGTCTTTTTTCTTCCAGGTTTTTTTGGCGCTGAGCACTGCAGCCCTAACTGGCTCGTGGTTGTTCAGAATGGCGTGGTGTAAGTTGTCAAACACAAGAGGGATGCCAGTTTGGCGGTGAATGCTTAGGCAGTCGTGTAATGTATAGGAAATATGGTCGTTTTCAATAACCAATCGTTTTTTCACTTGCGGGCTGAGTTTTTTGTAGCGCTGCACAAAGCGTTCAATGGCAGCTGGTTTATCTCCATATCTGCCGCCAACATGTAATTGCACTTTTGCAGTTGCGTCTAAGCCCATGAGGTCCAACACGTCACAATGATACTGTACTTCTTTGATGCTGCGCTTGGTCACGCCAGTATCTGGTGAGTTAAGCAGCACAAACTGATCAGGGTGCATGGAAATGCGCATCTTGTTCTTCTTGATGTAAGTGCCGATTTGTTTGAATTGGTCTTTGAAGTGCTTATGCCAATTAAAGCGGCAGACAGGATGTGATGCGAACGGAACTAATTGTGAACCAAGTCTAAAAAAAAGCAGGTTGTGTTGTTTGTTCCAGGCAAGAATGCGTTCAAGACAGGCAAGGTTGGCAGTGACGGTGTCAATCAGGCGTTGTTTTGAGTATGATTTGAGCCTGAATGTGCTGTTTGCGGTACAGCCAATGTTCCAGTTAATGCAGGGATAGCCAAGTTTCATTTTGTTTTTTAGGGTTTGGGTGTGTAAGAACTTAATAAACATGCCCATTCTGGGATTATGCCATACACAGTACCACAATCTTTAAATACCCTTAAACATTTGTTTGATTAAATTTGGAGGTGGTATTAACCATGGCAAAAGCAAGTAACTTAGAAAAAACCGCACACATTCTGGTCCTTATTGGAGGCTTGAATTGGGGGCTAGTTGGCGCATTTGGTCTAAATGTTGTTGACATGCTCGGCGGCATGATTGCAAAAATCGTGTACATTTTAGTGGGTCTTTCAGCCCTATGGGGTCTGTGGGGCCTATTCAAAAAATAAGGATTTTTCCTTATTTTTTCATTTTTTTTTCTAAATTCTTTTAAACTAAACTGAGTTTCTAAGGGCTACGCCTCTGTAGTATACTCGACTGACGTCTCGTTACCACAGGCACTGTGCCTGTGATATACTCGACTGGCGTCTCGTGA
>JBFHWZ010000009.1:0-26007 GCA_041599235.1 Candidatus Woesearchaeota archaeon
CCAAGTCACGTTTGGTGATGTGAATCCAGTATTCTCATGAAGTTTAAACATAAGTCTGTTTGGATAATCATGGTTCTTTCACTAGCAGTGCGCTTAGTGTACGTAGGTGAGTATCATGAATTGCTCTGGGATGCTGGCGTGTATGCAGGCATGGGCAAGTACTTGTTTTCAGGCGGCACTGCGGGTTTATGGGAGCATATCAGGCCGCCATTATGGCCTGCATTCTTAGGTTTGTTATGGGTGCTCAAGCTTGACATGATTCTAGTTGGCAAGATTGTGCAATTAGCATTGAGTCTGGGCTGTATTGTGCTGGTGTATCTGCTTGGCAAGAAGTATTTTGATGAACGCACAGGCCTTATTGCAGCAGGCATGTTCAGCTTTAGTTCGATTTTCTTATACCTTGGCTTTCACCTGTACACTGAAATCCCTGCACTGTTCTTGATTTTGCTTGCCTTGTATTTGTTCAGCAAGGACAGATTGTTTTTTGCAGGAATAGTTGCAGGACTTGCATTTCTGGCGAAATTTCCTGCAGGCATGGTCATAGGGGTTATTGGTTTAGCGCTGCTGGTACAGAAACAAATCAAAAAAGCAGTGATAGCAGCTGTTGGCTTTGGCATTGTTGCAGGAACATTCCTTGTTGCTAATAGTGTTGCATACGGCAGTGCAGTGGTGCCTTTGCTTGATGCGCGCAAGACCATTCTATCAGTTTTGGGCTGCAATGTATTGCACTATCAGCCCTGGCATCAGTATCTGAGCTGGGGATTGTCTGACAATATCTTGAACATCTTTGCTATAACTGGACTGTTCTTTATGTTTAAGCCTTGGAAGAAAAAATATGTACTTATAGTGCTCGCATTAGTTATCCCTTTGCTGTACTTTATGCAGTTGCATTGCCGTGATTACCGGTATGTATTATTCTTTTTGCCTTTTGTAGCAATTATTGCTGCATATGGCATTGCTCAGCTGTTCAAAAAACAGCAGCTTGGGCTTATTCTGGCATTGGTGATTGGCATAAGCTTGGCACAAGGAATAGGGTATTATCTGGCAACTGAGCCTGCACTGCCTGATGCAGTACAGCAGGAGTACGTATCATATCCTGTCCAAGGTGAAATCTGGACAAGCAACCCATTGCTTGCCATCTATTCGGATGCACAGCTTAACAAACTCTATTATCCTGTGTGGAATGAACAAACAGCAAAAGCATTTAACCAGCAGCTTGTAGAAAATAACATTTCAATGGTGTTCCTTGATACGTGCAGTGGCGGCATTATCTGCCCTGATGAAGCATGCGAAGAAGAAGCAAAAATCATGCATGCAGTCTTGCAAGAAAGATTCACGTTAGCGTATAATAAAACAAGCGGTGTGTGTCAGTATAAGATATACCAGATTAACGTTTAAACTTCAGCATGTCGCCAATGGTCAGCGCTGTTGCTTTTCCTTTTGGCAGGACAACTGGTTTGTCTTCAACTTCCTCAATCAAAGTTATGCGCAGCAGCTTTTCCAGCTTGCGCGCAAGTGGTATGCTGGGCTCTAACGCGCTTGTTTCTATTTTGTGCACTACTGATTCTTTTTCAGTTATTTTGCTGGCAAATTCTTTTTGTGTTAAGCCAAGCTTTTCGCGCGCTTGCCGTACAAGGTCTGCGTAGTTTGCAACAACAGCTTCAATGATTTCTGGCTTGGCAACACTTTTTTTGGGCACAGCAGGCTGCGCAGGAACTATTTTTTTAAGCACTTTGCCATGCCCGCCGCAGGTTTGGCAGACTGTTAACTCAGTGCCTTCAATCAGGGCACTAAATAAGAGTCCTTCTTTGCCACACATATCACAGCCCATACCTATACTCCAGTGCTTTTTCTTTAAAATTGTTTCTCTTAAAACAGCTACTTGACTCTTTTAGAGTAGTAGCATGAGCTTTTAAAATAACCTGCCTCAAAAGAGCGTATATGGTAGAAAAAGAGGCCCTGCAGGCACATATAGAGTCTTCTCTCTTACAGGGCGCTCCGAAGCAGGAGCTTCAGAAGATGCTTCTCAAGGCAGGCTGGCCTGAAGCTTTGGTCAAGCAGTATCTGAAAAAAGCGCTTGAAAAACTGCCAGAAACAGCGCTCATACGGGTGGAGAACCTTGGCAAGAAGTTTAATGCCCATGAGGTGCTTGAAGGCATCTCGTTTGAAGTGCGCCCTGGAGAAATCTTTGGCATTATTGGCATGAGCGGTACAGGCAAAACAACCTTGCTGAACCTTTTGGTTGGCTTTTTGCAGCCTGATACGGGCGATGTTGTGCTCGAGTTGCCTGACAGTCAGACCGTGTCGGTCCGCGGGCAGCCAGAACTAACCAAAAAGCTGTTTGGCTTTTCAACCCAAAGCCCAAGCTTTCATGAAAAGCTCACGGTTGAAGAAAATCTCATGCACTTTGCTGAACTCTATGGCTTGCCGCCGGGCAAGAGCATGAGCAAAACAAAGTACTTGCTGCAGCTCACGGGATTAAGTGAATCCAAAGATGTTCTTGCTAATAATCTTTCTGGTGGCATGCAGAAACGGCTTGATATTGCTTGTGCGCTTATTCATGACCCCAAGCTGCTGGTCCTTGATGAGCCAACAGCAGATCTTGATCCCATTCTGCGTGTGCAGTTGTGGGATATCATACGACTTATCAACAAAAAAGGAACAACTATTATTATCGCATCGCACTTTATTGATGAGATTGAGTTCTTGTGCAACCGTATTGCCATACTGCGCAACAAGCGCATTACTGAGATTGGCACCAGCGATGACTTGATTGGCATTTACTCAAAGCAGTTTGAAATAACACTGGAAACAGGCAGCAAGAATTACGAGTATTACCGAAAGGCACTTGCGCGCCGAAAGCTGATAACCAAGTACGCCTATGCGCAAGACAAGGCAGTGTTCTATACCAAGAAACCCACACTTGCCCTGAACCATCTTATCAAGCTGGTGAAGACAAAAAAAGATGCGCTCAGAAAAGTAGAGCTGTCCCGGCCAAGCTTAAGTGAAGTATTTGAGGCATTGGTGAAGAAACTATGAACGCACGTGCAACCATTATGTCGTTGGTAAAGAAGAACCTTCGCGTGTTAATACGTGCACGAACCTCGGCCCTGATAGTCATTCTTGGCCCCTTGCTTGTGGTATTCATAGCAGGGCTTGCCTTTGATAATACTAACTTGTTTGCTGTTAAAATCGGCGCATACTCTGAAAACTATAATGATGTCTCAAACTCATTTCTTGACCGGCTTTCGCAGAAACAATTCAAGGTCACGCGATTTCCTGATCAAATAGGATGCACGCAGGGCGTCTTAACGGGTGAAGTACACACATGTGTTGTGTTTTCACCCGATTTTACAATCGCACAAAGTGAAGCAAATGAAATAACCTTTCACGTAGATTATGCCCAGATCAATCTGGTCTGGAGCTTGCTGAACGTCATGACTGAGCGCGTGGGCGAGCAGAGTAGTGAAATCAGCAGGAACCTGACTGCAGTGCTCATTAACGCTTTGGAGTTCTCAAGCCAGCAGGCACGTGACCGCAAAGCCAACCTGATCAATCTCACAACAGTCAATGATGAGATTGGCAGGCGTATTACTGATGTGAGTGTGCGCTTAGAGGAAGTTGACCTGAGCTTTGACCCTAATGCGTTCTTGATCAATGACTTGCAGAGCCAGAAGAATAAGGTTAAGCACTGGGTTGACAATTCTCTTGAAGTAGGCAAAGAAGCCCTTGGCGAGTCACAGTCATACATTGATGCAGTGTACGAAAGCGTGCAGGGCAGCGGTCTGAGCGGCGAAACCAAGGCGCAGCTGCAAGCCATGCTTGAAGATACCCTTGAGGATGTTGCGCTGCTGCAGGAGCGGCTTGAGAAAACTGAAGAACTGGTAGTGACTGAAAACCAGGCATTTCAAGAGCTGGTTGATAAGATCGCAGGCAAGATCACGCAGACCAAGTCACGCCTTGACTTTGCGACTAAAGAGCGCGATTTTGCGCTTGGTGAAGCACGAAAAATACGCCAATTGCTTGATGCGTCATTGAAGAACCTGCTGAACGTGCAGCGGTCATTGAATAATATTGAACGTGTCATCGGCGCTATTCAGGTGACTGACCCTGAAGCCATTGTGCAGCCCATTGTCACCAATATTAAGCCAGTGATCTCTGAACAAAGCTATCTGAATTATGTATTTCCAACCTTGATTGTGTTGGTGATTATGTTCACTGCCATCCTTTTGGCAACAACCCTGATTACGCTTGAGCGCAGCAGCATAGCGAGCTTCAGGAACTTCATGGTGCCTGCAAAGCCCTTTACGTTTGTAGTTGCTATCTTTGCCAGCTGCTTCTTTATTTTATCCTTGCAGGTCATTGTGATACTCTCGATAGCCTCCATCTTTTTCAGTTCGCAGATTCTTGGCGCGTTCATAGCAACACTCATCCTATTAGTGCTGCTCATTGCAGTCTTTGTCTTGTTAGGCATGACGCTGGGGTATGTGTTTAATTCTGAAGAAACAGCCACCCTGGGAGCTATCTCAGTTGGCAGCTTGCTCTTGTTTTTGTCAGATGTTATTATTCCTATTGAGCGCATGCCAAGGTATATTGGGCGCATTGCAGAATTTAATCCAGTGGTGATTGGCGGTGACCTGCTCAGAAGTTCTATTTTATATGACATAGGCATGAATGCCTTGTTTGGGCGCATGGTCATACTGGTGATATACATAGTGGTGCTGAGCCTGATTTGCCTGTACGTGTACTATGCATCACAACAGCGAAAACTGAAATTGTTCACCTTCTTCAGAAAGCAATAGCCTTTTAAAGCGCGCTCCCCTTCTCGTAGTGGGGATTCACATGTTTGAACAAGTACGGGAAGAGCTCTTAGAGCGCACGCGGCAGCAGTTGCGTACTGCAGTCACAAAAGATGTTCTTATTATGCAGGCAAGCGCAGTGCTGACTGAGCTCGAGCAGGCATCGCAAGCATTAGCGACGCGCTTTCGTGAATGGTATGAGTACTATAATCCTGATTTCTCAAAAAAAGAGCATGATCAAGAGGCGTTTATTGCACAGGCCTTTAAGCACAAGCCTGAAAAGCATACCAGCGGAGGCAAGCTTGCTCAAGAGGATGTTGCTGCATTGCAGCGTTTTGCCAAACAAGTGCAGGACCTGTCTGCAGCTCAGAAAGATATTGAGCAGTATATGGCTGCGTGTATGCAGGAAAGCTGTCCAAACCTCCATGAGCTGGCAGGCGTGCGTATTGGAGCGCAATTGCTGGTAGCAGCGCATGGCTTGCGGAACCTTGCGCAGATGTCTTCTTCAAAACTGCAGTTATTAGGTGCTCAAAAGGCATTGTTCAGGCATTTGCTGGGATTGGGAAAAAGCCCAAAGCATGGCTTTATCATGAACCATCCGTTTGTGCGCACTGCTCCTCGAGACAAGCGCGGCAAAGCTGCGCGATTGTTAGCAGATAAACTGAGCATAGCAGCGAAGCTGGATTACTTTAAAGGGGATTTCCTTGCGCCAAAACTCAAAAAAGATATCGAGGGGAAACTGTAATGAAACCGGTCTTGCCCAACGCTCTGCTTGATGCAAAGAAAAAGATAGTGTATACGCTCAATGCAGTCCCTGGCAAGAAAGTGTATGGGGAACGCTTGCAAAAAGTTGAAGGTGCTGAATATCGCGAATGGAAGCCGCTGCATAGCAAGCTTGCCGCAGCACTGGTCAAGGGAATGAGCATACCGCTTGCAGAAAACGCACTTGTGCTGTACTTAGGGGCAAGCACGGGAACAACAGCAAGCCATGTAAGCGATATTGTCACCAAAGGGTTTGTGTTTGCACTTGACAGCGCTCCGCGCGTAGTGCGTGACTTGTATTTTGTCTGTCAGGCACGAAAAAACATGGCGCCCTTGCTTGCAGATGCTGCGCTGCCAGCAGAGTATGCAGAAACAGTCCCTCAGGTTGACCTTGTATACCAGGATGTAGCCCAAAAAGATCAAGTAAGGATATTTCTCACTAATGTTAACCAGTTCCTCAAGAAAAAGGGCCACGGCCTGCTCATGGTCAAGGCACGAAGCATTGATTTCACTAAGAATCAAGAAGAAGTATTTGCTGCTGTGCGCACAGAACTTGAAAAAACAGTCACTCTTGTTGCTGAAACCACGCTTGAGCCGTATCAGAAGCACCACCGCGCATTTTTGATCAAGAAGCAATAAGTTTAAATACAAACCATTCACTAGTTTTGCTCATGGGATTAACAATCTACAGTACACTATCGAGGGAAAAAGAAGCATTTAAGCCGCAGACTGCAAAAAAAGTGCAGCTCTTTGTCTGCGGGCCAACCGTGTATGATCATTCGCACATCGGCCATGCGCGCAGCTATGTGGTGTTTGATGTTATTGCCAAGTACCTGCGCTATAAGGGTTTTGACGTATTTTATTTGCAGAACATAACTGATATTGATGATAAAATAATCCAGCGCAGTCAGGAAGAGAAAAAAGATGCAGCAGCAATCGCCAAAGAGTTTGAGGCATCATATTATGATGACATGAAAGCGCTGGGCGTTGATGCAGTGACAAAATATGCGCGGGCAACTGAATATATAAAACAGATCATTGACCAGGTTGAGCGGCTGCTCAAAGCAGGGAAAGCATATGCTGCAAAAGACGGCGTATACTATGACATTACAACCTTCAGCGAGTACGGCAAGCTCTCAAAGCAAGACTTAGAAGAGCTTAAAGTGCGCCGCATTGAGCCTAACCCAAACAAGAAAAATCCTGGCGATTTTATTTTGTGGAAAAAAGAAAAGCCAGGCGAGCCAGCATGGGACAGTCCGTGGGGAAAAGGAAGGCCTGGCTGGCATATTGAGGACACGGCCATCACCGAAACTGAGCTCGGTGCTCAGTATGATGTGCATGGCGGCGGTCTTGACCTTATTTTCCCGCATCATGAAGCAGAGATTGCCCAGATGGAAGGCATTACGGGCAAAGCGCCACTGGCAAAATACTGGCTGCATAATGGTTTCTTGCAGGTCGATGGCGAAAAAATGTCAAAATCGCTCGGTAACTTTCTCACGATTAAAGAAGCGCTCAAGAAATGGAGTCCGCAAGCATTACGGTACTTCTTTTTTTCTGCACATTATCGCAGCCCTATTAATTTCACTGAAGCATCAGTGAGCGCTGCAGGCAATGCAGTGCAGCGCATCAAGGATTTTTTGATTCGCTTGGATGAATGTGCTGGTGAAGGGGAAGATGCTGAAGCGCTTATCACCAAAGCACGAGCAGACTTTGAACATGCGATGGATGATGACTTTGAGATTTCAGGGGCGCTGGGTGCTGTTTTTGAATTGATTAAAGAAGCTAATCAATTGATGGCTGACAAGAAGCTTGGCATAGCAGGAGCTGAGAAGCTCAAACAGTTCGTAGCAGAACTGAATGCCATCTTTGGCATATTTGAGATTGACCGCGTTATTGATGAGGATATTCAGGCATTGATAGATGAGCGTGAAGCAGCACGAAAAGCAAAGGACTTTGCCAAAGCTGACAAGCTCCGTGACGAGCTCAAAGAAAAAGGCATTGTGCTAGAGGACACGCCGCATGGCATCAGGTGGAAAAGAGTTCTTTCTTAAGCGATACAAGCAATTAGGCTATCGCTCCACGCAAGGCAAACTGCTGCAAGCACTGCGCGTTAATACGCTGAGAACGTCTGAGAAAAAGATTCTTGAACGACTCACTGCACTGGGCGTTGCGCTTGAAAAAATTCCCTTTACCAAGCATGGTTATTGGATTACAAAAACGCATTTTAGCCTTGGCGCTATCAGCGAATACCTTTCAGGCTATTATTATTTGCAGGGCGCTGCTGCACAAGTGCCGGTTGAAGTGCTTGATCCACAGCCTGGCGAGACTATTATGGATTGTTGTGCCGCTCCTGGCGGAAAAACAACCCAGCTAGCCCAGCATATGAACAATAAGGGCACTATTATTGCGCTTGATATGAAATTGCACCGCATTCCTGCTCTGAAAATAAATCTTGAGCGTATGCACGTGAAAAATACTCTTGCGTATCATATGAATGCAAACAAGGTGGGCAGTATAGATATGCAGTTTGATAAAATATTGCTCGATGCGCCATGCAGTGGCAATTTTGCTTCTGATCCGGAGTGGTTTAGGAAACGAACCATGGACGGAGTGACCAGAAGCAGTGAAATGCAGAAAAGTCTTATCAAAAGCGCTTTGGCAGTGCTCAAAAAAGGCGGCATCATGGTCTATTCAACGTGCACCTTGGAGCCTGAAGAAAATGAGCTCAATATGCAATGGATGCTGAAGCATTGTGATGTGGCGATTGAGCCAATACAAACCGCCATTGGTGTTCCTGGCCTGACTAAGGTTTTTGGCCAGCAGGTAGACAAGCAAATAGCTAACTGTCGACGCATCTGGCCTGACAAAACAGAAGGATTTTTTGTAGCGAGGATTAGAAAATGTTAGATTTCCTGAAGCAGTTCAAGGCAGAAAAGCTCATTGATATGAGGCACGTAGTGAAACTAGAGCGGGAATTCTATCTGGTGTCGCCAGAGCTCAAAAAAAGCATGCAGTGCATCAAGAAGCAGCCGGCATATGCAGGTATGTTCTTAGGAAAGCAGAAAAAAACATTTCAGCCAAGCATGTACCTGCTTGAACTGCTGGCCAAAAAAGCAAAAATCGTGACTGTGAACAAAGAAGGCGCATGGCTGTTTATCTGCGGCAGGGACTTGTGGGGCAAAAGCATTGTTTCAGGAAAAGCAAACCCCGGAGATTTGGTGCTGATCGCAAATGAACATCAGGAACTGCTGGGCTATGGCAAAGTGGTTGCCGAACTTACTGCTAAAAAATTGTGCATTCAGAATATGTTTGATAGTGGCGACTTAATCAGAAGAGAAAGAAAAAAATAAATTAGAGCCGATCTAATCTGATGGTTCTTGTTTCGTGTTTGCTGTTGCTAGCTCCTGCATATAAGTTGCCTGCAAGAAGCAGCTCTTCTTCATCCTCAACAGCGTCTAGGTCGACCTCATCAACTAATGCAGCGAGGTCATCTGGCGAAAGCACTTGCAATCTGCTTTCGACAGCATAGTCCCATGGTCCGACTTTGGTAAGCTCGAAAGCTGGGTCGTCATGTATATCTCGACTAAACTGTGCGCATCCTTCAGGCGTATTGATGCTCTGTGCAAGCTCATCATCAACTGGGCCGTATTGGCGTTCTTGATAGGTTCGCTCTTCTAATGCATGTGCAGCGTCTCGAGAAAACCTAAAGGTGCCGTAGATGCCTGCTCTGATGGTTCTTTTGCCAAGAAATGCTGCTGGAACCATCATCGTATATGTTCCATTACTATTTACTTTTTCTTCACTCACGTATATCCCCTCCGAATATCTCTCTTCAGCAGGATGATTGGCTAGAAGTATTTAAACTTTTATGTTAAGCGAGCCATAGGTGATTGTTGGTACTTTGTGGGTATGCATAAAGTCTTTTTCAATTGCTCTGAAGGTTTCTGGAATGGTCACTTCAGCCATCTCAGCTTTCAAGCTCTTGCCAGCATCTTTTTTTGCTTTCCATATGGCGCTGTTAACCTCGCTCAGCGCTTCTTTAGTGAATGCTGGCTTGAAGGTTTGTGCAACAGCAGGGAATGTCTCTGCGTGAATGTCCTTGCCGGTCAATTCCTCGTATACTTTGAAGGTAAGCATAGGCAAGACTGGTGCCCAGAGTTTCAAGATGGTTTCTAAGCAGTAGTGCAGGGTATACAATGCTGATGCTTGTTCTGCGTCGTTGAACACTTTTTCTTGATTGTAGGCGCGATTCTTTACCATCTCAAGATACTGCGAAGCAAAGGTTTCCCAGATGAAATGCTTGATGGCTTGTGAGGGGTTATGGAAGTCATAGCGCTCATAGCGTTCTTTGGCAAGCGCGATGAGCGTGTTGAGTTCATGCATGATCCATTGGTCAAGCTCCTGCAAGGCTGGCTTTTTGCTTGGTTTGGGAAACATGCTGATAAACCGAGCAACGTTCCAGAGCTTGGTGAGTGTTTTTCCTGCGCCTTCAATGCGCTCAAAGCTGCACCTGAAGTCTGTTTTTTCCAGATTGCCTTCAATTGCTGCCCAGAGCCGGTACGGTTCTGCGCCGTATTTATCAAGAATGGCTTTTGGATTGATGATGTTGCCAACACTTTTGCTCATTTTCTTGCCATGCTCATCAACAATATGGTAGTTGATCCAGGCATCTTTGAAAATGCACTTGCCCGTCAACAGATAACACTTCAGCAAGGTATAATAGAGCCATGTTCGTATGATCTCTTTGCCTTGCGGGCGCACTGTTGCTGGTGCATGCTCTTCAAAGAATTTCTGGTTTCGTGCATATTTCAGAAGATTCAGGGGCGTGTTTGAGCTGTCAAACCAGGTATCAAACACCCGTGTTTCGCCAATAAATTCCTTGTTTGAGCAATTAGGACATACTTCAATAGGTGGTTTTTCTTTCCAGGGCTGGTAGTATTTGCCTTTGGGCGGCACGATAACCTGCCGGCAGGCACTGCAGTACCAGAGCGGCACTTCTGTTGCATAAAATCGCCGCCTGCTGATAGGCCAGTCAATGCTGACTGAATCAATCCAGTCAAGCAATATCTGCCTGCTTTTTGGCGAGTAGAAATTGAGCTTGTGTGCCAGCTCAGTCATCTTGTTTTTGTACTCAACCTGCTTGACATAAAACTCAGACATCTCAATAAACTCAATTTCATCTTTGCTGCGCTCACAGAGCGGTGTTCTATGCGCTGTTTGTTTTTGTTGTTTCAGCAAGCCTTTTGCTTTCAGCTCGTCAATCATTTTTTTGCGAGCTTCCCGCACCTTCAGGCCTTTGAGAAAGCCTGCGTGTTCATTCATGGTGCCGTCTTTAGTGATGGCAATGACTGGCTCAAGGTTCATTTCTCTGAAGAATCTGATATCAGAAAGGTCTCCTGCGCTGCACATCATCACTAATCCAGTGCCTTTTTCTATTTGCGCTACAGGATGTGCTTTGATAGGAATTTCTTTGTTAAAAATAGGTGAAATAGCAGTTTTGCCTTCAAGATGCTTGTAGCGCTCATCATCTGGATGAAATACTACCATGCCGCACGTGCAGACCAGCTCTGGTCTGGTCGTCCCAATAATCAGTTCATCGCCTGTTTCTTTGCACGTAAAGACAATGTCATTAAAGGTGCTATTTCTATCCTCGTAGATGACTTCTGCATCTGCCAGTGTTGTCTGGCAGCCAGGGCACCAGTTATTGATGCGCGCAGCTTCATAAATTAATTCTTTGTTCCAGAGATCAATAAAGGTTTCTTGGGTTAGTGAACGGTAGTCAGGGCTGTCAGTTTCATATACGTCTCCCAGGTCTTTACCGGTTTTCCAGGAATTAAAGCTGATGCCGCAGCGCAAAAAGCTTTCAACACTTGCCATGCTTGCTTCTTCAAGGATTGCTGCGCACATTTTCAGTGCTTCTTCCCTGCTGACTTCAGTCAGGCGCTTGCCAAACTTTTTTTCTGCTGCCATTTCAATAGGCAGGCCGTTGTTATCAAGCCCTAAGGGAAAGAGCACTTCATAGCCGCGCATTCTTCTGTAGCGCGCAAACATGTCCATAAGCACATAGGTGCTCACTTGGCCAATATGCACAGGCACATTGACATACGGCGGCGGTGTATCTATGCTGTACACGGGCTTTTTAGTTGCCGGATCAAAAGCATAGCGCTTTTTTTCTTTCCAGGCTGTGTAAATAGCTGGCTCAAATGCTTTGTCCCACCGCTTTTCTGTTATTTTGGGGTCCATGATATGCACTTTTGAGGTGCGAAGCTGTTTAAAAGCTTTTTGTAGGTAATAATATAAACCACTATGCCTTAGCGAGCATATGGCAAAACCGTGGGTGGTCAAGCATGCTCCGCAGAGTGGCAAGCAGGTGCCGCAGCCAGAGCAGGTTGATCGGCTGAGGACATTTGTAACTGATTTTAAAAAGCAGAAAAAGAAGGCAGTGCTCTTGTACGGTCCTACGGGCACATGCAAGACCAGCGCTGTGTATGCGCTTGCCAATGAGCTTGGCTTGGAAGTGATTGAAGTTAATGCATCTGACTGCCGCAATGCTGATGCGATAAAGGAAAAAATCGGCAATGCATTACAGCAGCACTCCTTGTTGTTTTCTGGCAAAATAGTGTTAGTTGATGAGATTGATGGTATTCAGGGCACAAAAGATCGTGGCGGAGTGCCTGCACTGGCCAGCTTGATAGCTAAAGCAGCTTTTCCGGTTGTGATGACCAGCAATGATCCATGGAACAAAAAGTTCAACAGCTTGCGGACTAAGAGCATTCTGGTTGAGTTCCCAGCCTTAAACCACATTGCTATTGGTGAAGTGTTGAAAGAAATTTGCGCACAAGAAGAAATAAGTTATGATGAACAGGTACTGAAGACAATTGCGCGGCGTGCAGGCGGTGATATGCGCGCAGCTATTACTGATTTAGAGATTCTCGCATGTCTGACAAAGAAAATTGATGCAGAAACACTTGCTTCGTTTGGTGACCGTGATAAAGCTGAAGCAATCAATACAGCGCTTATTAAAATTTTAAAAGGCACTGATCCTGCTGTTGCTGTTGCAGCACTTGACTCAGTTGACCTGAACATAGATGAATCATTTTTGTGGATTGACCATAATATTGCAAAAGAGTATACCAAGCCTGCAGATCTTGCTCGCGCCTATGACTGCGTGAGCAGGGCAGATGTGTTCAGAGGCAGGATCAGGAGATGGCAGTACTGGCGATTCTTAGTATATGTTAATGCCTTGCTCACTGCAGGTGTTGCTGTTGCTAAAGATGAAAAATATCCTGGCGCAACAACCTATGAGCGAACCAAACGCTTATTGAAAATATGGCAGGCTAATATGAAATATGCTAAGCGAAAAGCAATTGCCTCAAAGCTTGCTGAAGCAACGCATTGTTCAACAAAAAGAGCATTGCAAGTACTGCCCTATGTCAAAGAAGCAGCAAAGCATGATGCAGCATATGCGCAAGCTCTTGCTGAAGAACTGGAATTAGATGATGATGAGCTTGGCTGGCTGACTGCTTAGTGCCCGCCTAAGTAGATTTTCTTGATTTTGGGGTGTTTGAGAATGCCTTTTCTGCCTGATAAAGCAATTTTGCCGTCTTCAAGAACGTAGATTTTATCTGCTATGCCAATTGCTTGTTTGGCATTTTGTTCGACCATGAGGATGGCTGTTCCTTCGTTCTTGATGTCAACTATTTTTTGAAATAATTCTTTCATGAGCTTTGGTGATAAGCCAAGGCTTGGCTCGTCAAGCATGAGCAATTGCGGGTCCATCATTAATGCTCTGCCAATGGCAAGCATTTGCTGCTGGCCGCCAGATAATGCTTCTGCGCGGTGATGCATTTTTTTCTTAAGCTCGGGAAAGTGGTTGGTGGTTATTTCCTTGATGCGTGCTTCAATCAGCTCTTTGTCTGTTGTTAAGAATGCGCCCATTTCCAGGTTTTCTCTAACAGTGAGGTTAGGAAAGACCTGCCTGCCTTGCGGCACATACCCAATACCTAGCTGAATGCGGTCATGGGTTGGCAGTTTGGTGATGTCTTTGCCTTTGAACATGATTTTTCCTTTGTATACTGTTGCTAGATTAAATGCGCTTTTGACTACGGTGCTTTTTCCTGCGCCATTTGGTCCAATAAGCACCACTATTTCATCAGGTTTTACGTGCATATCTACTCCAAACAGCACGTGGTGCTTATCATAGCCTGCTTTGAGGTTTTTGATGTGGATCATGGCAAAAACCTCTGGTTTTTGACAGGTTGAAAATTTTTAATTTTCATCATTTACCTAAATAGGCCTCCAAGACGCGTTTATCTTTTCTGACAGCTGCTGGCTTGCCCACTTTGAGTACTGTTCCTTCATTAAGCACGATGATTTCATCGCTGATGTCCATAACAAAGTCCATGTCATGCTCTATTAAGAGTATTGTTTTGCCTTGTTTTTTGATATTTTTCAGAATGGTCTTCAATTCTTGCCTGACTTTTGGGTTTACCCCTGCTGTTGGTTCGTCAAGCATCAATAATTCTTGGCCGTGTAGCATTGAGCGCGCTATTTCCAATAGTTTTTGCTGGCCATAGCTTAACTCGCCAGCTAATTTTGTTAAGGGCTGCTTGACGTGCACTAATGCCATGGCTTGTTTCATTTCTTGCTCTGTTTCTGCCCCTGCTAATCTGAGATTATCTTTGACTGTCATGTTGTTGAACATTCTGCTGAGCTGAAAGGTTCTGCTAATGCCTTCGCGTGCAATCTGATAGGGTCGTTTGCCAACTAATTCTTCTTTGTTGAATGTGATGCTGCCTTTGTCTGGCTTAATTAAGCCGCTGATGAGGTTAAAGACAGTTGTTTTTCCTGCGCCATTAGGACCAATGAGTGCAGTGATGGTGTTTTTCTTAACCTCAAAGCTGCATTTGCTAACTGCGGTAACACCACCAAATGCTTTTTCCAAGTTTTTAATCTTTAAAATCATGCGAAATCAACTCGTCCAAAGATACCTTTTGGCCTGTATAAGAGGATGAGGAGCAGGATTAAGGCAAAGAGTATTTCGCGCAGCGGGCCAATCAGTGCGCTGGGAAAGCCTATGAAGCGTAATGGCTCTGGAATCAGGAGCAAGAGCACAGTGCCGATAAATGCTCCTTTGACTGATGCCAAGCCCCCAACAATCATCATGCTAAAGACCAGGATGAGGTCTGGCAAGCCAAAAATGCTTGGGTCAATAAAGGTGATGTAGTGAGCAAACAAGGCTCCTGCTATGCCTGCAAAAAAGGCAGAGATGCCCAAGGCAATGACTTTGTGCAAAAAGGTGTTTTTTCCCAGTGTTTTTGCTGCTAATTCATCATCTCTGATAGCTTCAAGGGTCTTGCCGAATTTTGATCGTGTAAGTAAGAAGAAAATAAGATACACTGCTGCAGTGATGATTGTAACTGCAATCAGAACATCTTTATTGCTTGATACTATTTTTGGAATGCCGGGAATGCCTAATGCTCCTCGGGTGAGTTCTGTCCAGTTTCTGGCAATGCTGCCTGCAATAAAAGCAAAGCCAAGTGTTGCTAAAGCAAGATAGTCGCCTTTGAGGCGGGTGGTGGGTAGTGCTAAGATGATGCCCGTGAGCGCTGCAACCAGGCCTCCAATAACCATGCCAAGCCATAAGGGTGCTCCAAGCTGCATGACTGCCAAGGCACTGCCGTATGCGCCAATGCCAAAAAAGCCAATATGTGCTAAGTTAAGTAAGCCAGTAAAGCCCACTGCAAAGTTCAAACTAACAGTAAGAATACTATAGATGCCGATAAGGATTGCTAAGTGTATGATGTAGTTTTCAAATGCCATTAGACGTCTCTGGTTTTGCCTCCCAGTAATCCTGAAGGTTTGAACAAGAGGAAGATGAACAATAATACAAAGGCAATAGCGTCTTTATAGCCTGTTGGCAGCCACCAAATGCCTATGTTTTCTGCAAGGCCAAGTATAACTGAACCAAGTACTGCTCCGGGAACAGATGATAAGCTGCCAATAACTGCTCCTGTAAATCCTTTGATGATTAAGGAAACGCCCATTTGCGGAAATATATTTTGTTCTAAGCCAATGAGTATGCCCGCAACACCTGCTAAAAAGCTGCCAATAATGAAGGTAGCGGTGTAAATTTTTTCTGGATTGATGCCTACGGTCTGTGCAATGTCCTTGTTGTCTGAAACAGCGCGCATTGCTTTGCCTAAGCGTGTTCGTTTCATCAAAAACCAGAGTACAATCAATAAGAGCACAGCAACAATGATGATAGCAACTTGGATTTGGGTAATTCTGGCTCCAATAATATCATAAACAGGATTGATGGTTTTGATAGTTTTAACATCAGCGCCCCAAATAGCCAAAATAAGTGCATTCACTAAGGTCATTAAGGCAATGCTGGCAATCAATAGCACTGCACCGCTTGCTTTGCGCTTTCTCAGTGTTTTGTACGTAAAGCGATTCATTGCTTCACCTAAAGCGCACGTACAGATAAGGGTTAGCGGAACTGCTATCCAGAAATGAATGCCTGCTTGCACTGCAAAAGTATACAAGAAGTATGCTGCGGCTGCTAGCACAGCGCCGTGCGCAAAGTGCATGAACTTAGTAACAGAATAAATAAGCGAGAATCCAGAAGCCACCAAGGCATAGATTGCTCCAGCAATAATGCCATTTAAGATCAGCTGTGCTGCTACCCCTGCCATATGCGTTTGAGCCTCTGTGCTTTTTTAAAACTTACTGAATAGAAAATAAAGAAAACCCAAGAAAAGCAGGGCTTTTCTGGGCCCAGAAAAATGTATTTACATTTTTCTTGGGAATAAAAAATTATTCCAGCTTGACAAACGCGCCGCTTTCTATTTTCATCAGCTCAAAGTCCTTAAGTGCGTCGCCGTTTTCATCAATGGTCAGCTTACCTGCTGCACCGTCATAGTCTTTGACGCTGTACAGGTATTCTTTGACGCCGTCAGCAGAATGGCCTTTTTCTGCAATTGCCATTGCTACGAGCTTCATGCCGTCATAGCTGTTTGCTGAGATAACTTCCCAGGGACTTTCTTTGCCAAACTTGTCCATATAGCTGGTGATAAACGCAGCTGAGGTGCTTGCTTCTTTATCAAAGCTTGGCGTTGCATAGATGATGCCTTCTGCAGCATCTCCTGCATTGTCAAGGAAGTCTTGGTTGCCAATGGTTTCTGAAGCAAAGAAGGGCTGTTCGAGGCCTAGTTCTTTTGCCTGTTTAACCAAGAGGCCACCTTCTGCATACGGCACCATGTAGATGGAATCAACATCCTGTGCTTTTATCTTGGTGAGCAAGGTTCTGAAGTCGCGAACTTCCTGATCATAGGTTTCAGTGGTTACTACTTCTCCACCTGCTGCAGCAAAAGCGTCCTTAAAGGCATTTGCCAGTCCAAGGTTGTAGTCGGAGTTGGTGTGGACAACTGCAACTTTGCTGTGGCCTTGTGCAACCATGTGCTGTGCAATGACTGGTCCTTGTAGTTTGTCAGATGGCCAGGTCCTGAACACATAATCGCCTGCAGTGGTGATGTCAGGGCTTGAGCTTGCTGCGCTCAAGAGCAGTACGCCATTTTCTTCTGCAATGGGCGCAACAGCAAGCGTTTCAGAACTGCAGACTGTTCCGATGATGATTTTCACATTGTCAATATTGATGAGCTTGTTTGCTGCAGTGGTTGCGTCTTTTGCATTGCAGCCGCCATTTTCATAAATGACTTTGATTGGTGTATCAATTGCATCAAGTGCAAGTTCAACACCGGTTTGCGATGCTTCGCCATACAGCGCAGTATCGCCAACTAAGGGCGCAATAAAGCCAATGACTATTTCTTCTGCTTCGGCAGGTTCTTCTGCCATATCTTCAACGTCTTCAGCAGCGTTTTTTTCAACAGCTACTGCTGGGTCAGTTTCTGGTTCTACTGCTGGTTCTGGAGCTTGACAGGCTACTAAGAATACGAGCAGTAAAACACTGAGAACAACTAGCGTTTTCTTCATGTATATCCCCCCAATCATGTATATCCTGGAGTATGCATATGCCTTTTTTGTATATAAACCTTGCCATAAGCTTTAAATATGCTCAGATGTGGCTAAATCGTATGACTAAATATGAAGATGTAGTCAATCTTGCGCTCAGAAGAAGCTTGTTTTATCCTGCTAGTGAGATTTACAGCAGTGCGCCTGCTGGCTTCTATGATTTTGGCCCGTACGGAGCAGCTATCAGGCGAAAAATCATTGAGGTGTGGCGCAAAGAGCTGATTCAAAAAGAAAGCATGCTTGAGATTTATGGCGCGCAGACCATGCCTGAAGCAGTGTTTCAGAGCTCAGGCCATTTGAAGGACTTTAATGATGTGGTCACTGAGTGTTCTAAGTGCAATAGCTTGCACCGCGCTGACCAATTGATTGCAGATGCAACAAATGAGCAGGTGCCTGAAGGCATGCCGCCAGAAGAGTACACTAAAGAAATCAAAACACACAAGCTCAAATGTCCAAAATGCAAAGGTGCATTAAAAGATGCTAAAAAACTAAACCTGATGGTGCAGGCCATTGTTGGTTTTGGTGATAAGCAGCCCTGCTATCTGCGTTCAGAAGCATGCCAGACTATTTTTACTAATTTTGCGCGCATGGCAAAGACCATGCGCATGAAACTGCCGCAAGGTATTGCGCAAGTGGGCAGGGCATTTAGAAATGAAATCTCGCCGCGGCAAACCCTCTTGCGTCAGGTTGAGTTCTCGCAGATGGAAGCTGAAGTGTTCTTTGATCCCAAGCACATCAATGAAATCAATGGTTTTGATGAGGTCAAGAACTATAAAGTCATGATTCTCAAAGCAAAAAGCAAGAAAGTAGAGGCCATCAAAGTATCTGACCTGGTCAGTAAAAAAGTGGTGTCAGGAAAACTGGTTGCCTATTACCTTGCTCGAACTCAGCAGTTTTTTGAAAAACTGGGCTTGCCAACAAAAGCCATGCGCTTTAGGGAAGTTGGCAAGGATGACCGGCCTTTTTACAGCAAAGAAACCTGGGATTTTGAAGTTGAGACCAGTGTTGGCTGGCTTGAGCTCGTTGCAAACAATTACCGTACTGATTATGATATCAAGGGACATATGGAAGGTTCAAAGCAGGATCTGCATTATGTTGCTGCTGATGGCACCAAGCTTATTCCGCACATCTGGGAAATATCGATTGGTGTTGACCGGACCTTTTATGCAGCCTTAGAGCATGCGTACACGCAGGAAAAGCGAGGCAAAGAACAGCGCGTGCTCTTATCAGTGCCGCCACGCATTGCACCTCTTTTAGTTGCAGTCTTTCCCTTGCTTTCTAATAAGCCAGAATTAGTCAAGCAAGCGCAGGCAGTGTATGATGACCTTAAGGGCTGCTATGAATCAGTGTTTGATGCTTCCGGGAGCATTGGCAAGCGCTACGCGCGCATGGATGAGATTGGCTGCCCATGGTGCATTACTATTGATTTTGACAGTGCTAAGAATAAGGATGTTACCTTGCGAGACCGTGATTCTGGAGAGCAAAAGCGCGTCAAGAGTGCAGAGCTGCGACAGCTTATTTTTGAGCTCTATGCTGGTTTGAAGAAGTTTAAAGACCTATAATCGAAACCTTTTTAACCCAAATTCTGCCCTTTCTCAGTAACGGGACGGTAGCTCAGCCTGGGAGAGCACACGGCTGAAGACCGTGGTGTCGAGGGTTCAAATCCCTCTCGTCCCATTGAATGTAGTGAATGGGGCTTGCTGAACGTGTTCAGCAGCTGCCTTTTTTTTATCCGCCTATCACGCCTGTTACCTGCACTACTCTGCTGGCTATGCCGCTGAAGATCAAGATCACTATTAAGGCAATAGTACAATAGAGCACTGTGCTTTTAATCAGGTTATTACCTAGCTCATAGCGTTCTTGCAGTTTGTCAGCGCCGTTTTCAATGCCATTGGTTAAGATTGTCAGGATGTAAATGATCTGGAACACGTACACGCCCACAACAATCTGGAAATAATAGGTGGGGATACCATCGCCAAACAATTGCGCAATGCCGCCGATTCTGCCGCCAACATCTGATGCGCCAAGCCCCTGAATATTGCCGCTGAGCGCTCCAAGAATATAGGTTATCATGGAAGTAATGCCAATCACCACTCCTGAGATAGCAGGTGTTAAGAACCCTATCTGTGATTTCATATCGCTGATAATATCAGATAACAAGTCTTTGAGGCGTTCATTGACTTTGTGGATTTCTTTAATATACCGTGAAACATTAAGCACTGCTTGTGCTGCAATGGCAGGTCCTTTGCGCACCGATTCAATCAATACTTTCATGGAGCTTTGAATAATATTGCTGGGAAAGTACACCAACGCACCAGTGCGCGGATTAAAGATGGCTTCTTTCACTCCCATTCCCAGTTTTGAAATATTATCAGCAACGATCTTAAAAAAGCGCCCTGAAGTTGAGTCTTCCATGACGCCGGCTACTTTCTGGAATGCTATCTCTGCTGGCAGGCCATCACCTAAGCGGTTGCCCAGCTGAAATAATGCTGAAGAAAATTCTTTTTCAAGTTTTTTGCTTTCTTTTCGTATTTTGATGACGTTCTTGCTGCGCAGGCGGTAATAGAGGCCGAAGCTGAAGGCAAGCGCTAAGGGAATGAAGATGCTGAGCAGCGTTGCGCCCATGCCATACGGTCCAATAATCAGGCCAGGAGTGTTAAGGCTTTCCCGGTATTCTAAAAACCTGAACCCAAAGGGCAATTCTACATCAAAGCTTGGGTCAGGCACAATGCCGTGCATGATTATCGGCAGCAGTCCCAAGAACAACAATATGCTTCCCGTAAAGATGGCAATGAATAAGGGATGGATTTGCAGTTCAAGCTTTCCAAGCTTGATAATGAAATTCCGGTATTTTTTAAGTTCTGGATTTGTTTCTGCTATGTCAGTGTCGCCATAGCCTGTGGGCCGTTTACTGAGAATGTTTCGTCCCATATAATACACGATGATAGGCAGGGTGACATTATACAAGGTTGCGATGTGAAACCAACGCACATTTTCCATAAAGCTGGCAATCAAGGGCAAAATAACCAAGCCTAAGATGGGCATGATGATGCCGAGCATGTGGAGCATGGTGATGGGTGACTTTAAGTTCTGCGCATAATGCAGCATCTTCTCATAGGTTTCGCTGAGGATCACGTCCAGGCTCTTGTCCAGCAAGGATAGTCGTCGCTCTTCGCTTGTTTCATACAGTGAACTTTCAACAAGGTGAAAGGCTTCAATGAACTCATTGTTCCATTTGCGCCAGGTCTCTAGGTAATGATCAAGGCTTTCTTTGACATTTTCAAATTTTCCTGACTCAACATCCCACACCACCTTCTTTAAGTCGAGGCTGAGTGGTGGCGTAAGGTGTTCTGAAGCAAATTCAATAGCATTTTCCAGGTTGCTGGTGTGCCGCATGTACGTAACAACATAGAAGATGCACAGCACCATCTGGTTACTTGCTTTCATGCGCCAATTGTTTGCTAAAAAATCAGGATACTTGATGAACACAGGAATCAAGCCCATACCGGCGAACAAAAAGAACACAGTGAAGAACATGCTGTTGAACACTAAACTGGTGGTGACACCAAGAAAAATAATCGCTAATGGGATGATATAGGCAAAAGCCAGTACATCAGCAGGGGTTATAGTAAAATGGCAGACATCTAAACTGTTTTGAAGGGCTTGCTCTTGTTTTGCTTTGGGCTTGATTTTCAGAAGCTTGCCGCAGAAGCGAGCTACTTGTTCATACCTGCCCATGTGCGCTGGCAGCGCTTCTTGTTTGAAGGCCTTGTATTCGCGCGTCAGTGTTGGCGTGGTTGCAACAGGCTCAGTGAGGTCAAGTTGCTCAGCTAGTTTGTGCTTGTACTTTTTTACCAGGTCCTGAATGTCTTGCTCCTGTGCCATTATGGTTTATGCTTCTTGACAGCGCGTTTCAGCCAGTCTTGCCAGTGGAAGAATATTTTTTTGCTGTCAAGCACACCCTCTTTTTCCCGCACTTCATCTGAGATCTTGTGGAATTCATCATTTGCTACTACGTAAAAGTCTGCTTCTAAGAGTTCGGGCCGCTTGAGCTCAGTACTGACCTTGACGAGCGCTTCTTTGATTTGCGCACGAAGTTGTATGTTGTCCCAGACTGCTTCCCAGTTGCCTGCCCATTCTTTGACATTGCCGGCAATTGCTTTGATGATTTCGCTGTCGCCAGAAAGCAAGGCATCAGTGGGCTCAAGCTGGTCTGTTACTGAATTATATTTGAACAGGTCAACAAAGCCGTTTTCCACAAGCGGGTCCTGCTCCCAGGTTTTCCTGACTTCTGTTATTTGTGTTATTCGCCTCCAGCGATGCATGCCATCAGGGCTCCTGATGGGGTTGGCAACCACGATAATATCTGTTGCTTTGAAGCTGGTGCGGGGAACTTCTAAGTCATTTACGACGCGGTCAAACACGCCGTACGGAGAATCACCGTGAATGGTTCCAGCAACCAAGTTTGCAAGTGCGCCGACACGCATTGATTCGTATAAGGCTCGTGCTTCAGTGCTTCTGACTTCTCCGACAATCAGGGCGCTGTCGCCTAAGCGCAAAGTTGTTCTAATACCCTCGGCTGCGCTTACTTCAGTTGATCCTCGCGTCAGAGCACTTGCAACTTTCATTTGCTGGATGTTATAGTTGAGGTTCCGCAGTGCACTTACGGGTAACTCAAGAGTGTCTTCGATGGTGACAATGCGGCCTCTGCGCATTAATTCTACAAGAACTGAACCGAGCAGTGATGTTTTTCCTGCGCTTCGTGTTCCTGCAACAAGCATGGTTCGTGCGCCGTCAACTAAAAAACTAATGACGCCTGCGCTGAGGGGACTCAGCATGTTGTTGTTGATAAATAGGGGCAAAGTCCAGGGCTTATCCCGATGCCTTCGGAACGCATAGGCAAGGCCGGTTGGGTTCAGCGGAGCGCTTATTGCAGCAACTCTTGCCCGAGCGCCTGGAAGCACAAGTTCTGTGTCCAAGATCGGGTTTGCTTCATCCAATGGCCTGCCAGAAATCATCCTCAGCTTGGAAGCCCAGGACTCTGCCTCTGTGGGGGTTGGAATTATGTTGGTTCGGCAATCGCCGTAATCGCCATGTACGATAAAAAGGGGAACGCGGCCCATGGGGGAGTTGGCAGTGATGTCTTGCACTTTTTCATCCTGCAGGAGCACTTCAATAAGTCCAAAGCCGACTGTGTACCGCACAAGAATATCAGTTAAGGCTTCCAGTTCTTTGCTGCGCACGTGCAATCCGCGATAGCTGGCAAGTTCTTCAAGCAGGTCTTGGCCAACGTTCTTGAACACTTCGCGCATGCGTTCAGGGTCAACAAATTCAGAACGCTTGGGCTTGTGCTCTGCCATGATCTTGCGTGCAGCATCAAGCAGCTCGTATTTTTCTTCAGTGAGCTTGAATTCCAAGGGAACAACATGATAGAGATACTGTACGCTGTCAGGCAGTTTGAAGATGGTGATCTCTGTTTCTCCGATTTGGTAGCTGTCAATTTCTTCAGCCTCAGGCGGTGCGCTTGACATGAGTTTGGTGAACATAAAGTCAGGCTTGATGGTTGGTGCAAAGAGTTGCCTATAGGCATCCCGCTGGCCTATCTTATGGCCTGCTAAGAATGGTTTTGCGCGCTTAATCAGCTGCGTTTTTTCAAGCTGCTCAATAAGCTCATTGATCATGCGGTAATACGGAGTTAAGCAGACCGTGACTTGCTTTGACTGGTGCTCCATGCTCATGCGTTCTCGTCGCGCAATGCGCTTTACTTCAACATATGCTCCGAGGGGGTCTTCTTTCATGAGCTTGAAGAGCACTGACTGCACTTCAGCGTATTTGGGATCAATATAGCGCCTGCAGGTCTGATCCCCAAGCAGGGCAAGTGCTGTTTTTTGCTTGATCAGTTGCTTGTAGAGTTTTGCCACTTCAACAAGCATGCTGGTTTGCTCATAGTCGTACTCATAATCGCGCTTTTGCACAAAGACTATCTTTGTTGCAGTGCCCACTTCAACAAGAATGTCCATGACGATGCTCATGGCTTTTGGCTCGTCTTCAAGGCTGGGGAAGAACGGGCAGTCTTCGCAGTCTATGCGTATGACTATTTCTTCACCTTCCCTGAGGAGGTCATAGCTGCCGCAGGTCATGAGCGTTCATCCTCCTTAAGCTTTTCAAGGGCGATTTCTATGAGGTGTGATTTGTTGCGGTACTTTTTGCGCTCCTTAGAAACTTTTTTCTCAATCCATTTGATGAGATCTTCTTCTATGGTTGCTGAAATGGGCTTTTTCATTGGTTTACAGCTCCCAAAAACATCATATTTTATATATTTTGTGCTTCTTTAAAGAATAAGATATATTTTATAATATATTTCAAATACTACTGCGGCAGGGTTACGCAAATTTATTATGGCATCCTGCATTAAAGATGAAAATGGCAGAACTTCCGCCACCACCACAGAAAAAACCAGGCTTGTTTGCACCAAAGCCGCCACCAGCGGCAGCAATGCCAACTGATGTGCAGGAAAAACTGAAGCTTATCGCTGCTCGCTTGCGTATTTCTGAAGAGCGCTATACTGAACTCAGGAAAAAACTGCTCTTGATTGAGCGCAATATGCTTATTCATCATAAGAAGCTCTTAGCAGAGACCAAGACCCTGAATAACGAAACAGCAGAATTGCGGCACGGTATCCACCAAGTTGAAGATCGTATTCTGACTATCATCAAGGAACTTAAGCTTACGGCGCGTAAAGAAGATATTGATGTCATGAGCAAATACATTGAGATATGGGATCCAACGCGGTTTGTAACGCGCGAAAGTGTTGAAAAAATTGTTCAGGACATTCTTGGCAGGCCAAAAGAACCTGAGGAATAGCAACCTTTATAAAATAAAACTGCTCCGAAGGACGTAAAAAAGGGGATAGCATGGCATTCATGGATTTATTCAAAAAGAAACCACCTGCGCAAGCTCCTGAGGCACCGCTAATGATGCCGCCAGCAGGACCGCCTCCAGGTGCGCCAGCAGGTTTGCCTGTTGATGATGTGGTGCAGATGCAGGCGCAAGGACTTTCTAATCAGGAAATATCAGCAGCACTGCAGCAGCAAGGCTATACGACGCAGCAAATCTATGATGCTATTGCACAGGCAAAAATGAAGCCAACTGAAGAGCCTTTTGCTATGCGGCATGAAGTAGCGCGTCCAGCAGCGCCTGAAGAGCATGAGAAAACAGGTGCAGGGGTTGAAGAAATGGCAGAAAGCATTATTGAAGAAAAATGGCATGAGCTCACCCGTGAGCTTGACAAATTCAGCGAATGGAAAGAACTAACCAGCTCGCGCATGGACAAAGTCGACCAGAGTGTTGCTGACCTCAAAGCAGACCTTGACAATTTGCATAAAGCCATTGTAGCTAAAATAGGTGATTATGACAAGAACTTGCTTGATGTAGGCACTGAAATAAAAGCTATGGAGAAAGTCTTTCAAAAAGTGCTTCCTGAGCTTACCACTAATGTTGCTGAACTTTCTAGAATGACCAAGACTGCTAAAGGGAAAAAAGTAGTTGAAAAACCTTCTAAGTAATTGCTATGTGGGCTTTTGCGATAGTTTTCCTACGGTAAACATGCCGACGAGCAGCAATAAGACCATACCAAGCACTTTAGGGTGCGTTAATGTTGCAAAAAAGCCAACCGCTTCTCCTGGTTGTGTTTCGCCGCCCAGATCACCCCAGCCGCCTTCAGTGCTGATAACATATGATAAGCTGCCAAGGCCAATAATCAAAACCAAGGCCAGTATCCAAAAGCTAAATTCTTTTGCATAAACGCCCTTGGTCAGGGTCTCAAGAATGGTTTCTTCTTTAATGCCAAAGGTCATGTAGGCAACAAGCACCATGATGCTGAACAGGAATAAGAGCACAAACCAGGGCGCCATGAGATTGATGGTCTTGATGGCAATATTGGAAAGCAAGGTCATCAAGGCAAGAATAAACGCAATGATCATGGCAAAGGCTTGCTTGTCTTTGAACCATTCAGTTCTGGACAGAATTGCGTATACAATGACAAGTATGAATAAGAAAGGGAAGATAACATTAAATTTTTGCAAAAGTCCAATATCAAGAGGGGTTGCCATTTACTTCGTTTTTCTCTGGCCAAACCAGCGTTCTTCAATAGGCACATCTAATATTTTTAATCGTTCTGGTTCTGTTTTTTCTGGTTTGCCTACAAAGTATACGATCAGTCCAAAGACTAACAGTATTACTATGAGCGATTGAAGTGCAGGGTCAATGCGCATAAGCACTGGCACTGGGCTCAGTGAGCTTATGAAAATCATGATGATGATAATAGTTGAAACAATGCCAAGTGTGACGCCAACATAGCCGCCTTTTACTTGTTCGCCAAACATCAGGCCCAGCATCATAAGGACCAGATCGG